>NZ_CP065425.1:1229166-1536458 GCF_016772275.1 Heyndrickxia vini
TCTCGTATTAATCGTATTTTTGAAGGTACAAATGAAATCAATCGTTTAATTGTTCCGGGAACATTGATGAAAAAAGCAATGAAGGGCGAGCTGCCACTTCTTCAAAAAGTCCAAAGCTTACAAGAAGAGCTTATGATGATGATGCCGGAAGAAATTGGAGATGGCGCATTAGATCAAGAAAAATATTTAACACGAAGTGCAAAAAAAGTGGCACTAATGGTAGCTGGGCTAGGTGCACAAAAATTCGGTACAAAACTTGAACAAGAGCAAGAAGTACTTGTTAACGTTGCAGATATTATTTCTTTAGCCTATGCAATGGAATCTGTTGTTTTACGTACGGAAAAGGCAATAGCTAAAGATGGCGTTGAAAAGAGCCAACAAAAAATTCTTTATACACAAATCTTCTGTCAAGAATCAATTAATGAAATTGAACAATTGGCTAAAGAATCAATTGTAGCTATTGAAGATGGTGATACACTACGGATGATGCTATCTGCACTTCGTAAATTAACCCGTCATACGCCAATTAATGTCATTGCTAAAAAACGTGAGGCATCAGTGAAGCTTATTGAAGCAGAACGTTTTGTCCTTTAATAAAATCTACGGAAATCCCTGATATATATTGTATCAGGGATTTTTTTCTTATTTATCGCATGATAATAATGACTAAATAAGGTTGTTGTTTAAAATTTGGAGGCATCTGTATGCGCAACTCTTGGAATCTCCTCAATAAACTCCAGCAAAAAATTTATATTACTGTCAAGTTTAAATTTTGGGTAAGCCATTTCGTCGCATTACTTTGGATGGCTTTCTCAATTATTATTTCTTTACCTTGGATTTATGATTTAGCTAAAATCGTTACTTTCCCTATCGCAATAGCTATTATTTCTGGAATATCTTATATTCCGGGGTATCTAAATTCATTTCTAATTATGAGTTTGTTGTTTGATAAACAACCCGAATTTAAAAATGAAGACCCAATAGAACCAGTTACTATTTTAATTGCGGCATTTAATGAAGAAAAAAGAATTTACACTACGTTAAAATACATTAAGAACCAAGATCATCGTGGGAAAATCACCATTCTGGTGATTGACAATGCTTCAAATGATCAAACGGTTGCAGAAGTAAAAAGAGCGATGGAAGAATTACAATTGGATATTAAATTGCTACGTGAAAAAAAGCGCGGAAAATTTTATGCATTAAATTTTGGATTACAGCAGGTAAAAACAAACTATGTAATCACATTGGATGCGGATACCATTATTCATTCGTCTGCGGTAAGAAATCTTATCGCTAGAATAGAAAGTAGTCCAAATGATGTTGCTGCTGTTGCAGGTTCCGTTCTCGTTCGAAACAGCCTTATAATATTTGGACGAAAATTCAAGAATGGGATTATTTCTTAGGCATAGCTTCGATTAAGAGACTTCAAGGGTTATACCAAGGAACATTAGTAGCACAAGGTGCGTTTAGCATATATCGTACAAAGAATTTGAAAGAAATAGGTGGATGGCCAAATGCCATTGGTGAGGACATTGTAGTCACTTGGAGATTACTCGAAAAAAAGAAAAAGGTTTATTTTGAACCCCTTGCAGTAGCTTTTACCGATGTTCCCGCATCTTTGCCTCATTTTATTCATCAACGTTCTAGATGGGCGAGAGGAATGATTGAAGGATTACAAGCAATCAAACCTTGGGAACAACCGCAAATATATACTAAATATTTAACGGGTGTGAACTTGATCATGCCCTTTTTAGACATCACCTACACCCTTTTTTGGATACCTGGTTTAATCCTGGCACTGTTTGGACATTATTGGATTGTTGGTCCGATGACATTACTTGTCTTACCGTTAACATTAATAAGTTTTGGAATTCTCTATCTATATCAAAAGCGATTTGTGTTCCGTCCATTAAATTTAAAAATAAGAAACAACATAGTTGGTTTTATTTGTTTTATTCTTTTCTACCAAATCATTATGTCCCCAGTTTCGACATATGGATATATTCAGGAGTTATTTAAAATGGAGAGGAAATGGAAATGATGCTTTTTAATAATGCTTTGTTTAAGTTCTTTTATTAAAATAATATCTTTGAATTTCATTAAATAAGAAGGTAAAATAAAATTAATGTCGAATCATATATTTGATTAGTAGGTGGTGAATAATGATGGCATTAACATTTTATTGGTACCCAAAATGTGGGACATGTCGTAAAGCAAAAAAATGGTTAGAAGTACATAACATTTCCTTTGAAGCCATACATATTTCTGAAAATCCGCCGACTCAAAAGGAATTAAAAGAACTTTATAAAAAAAGTGGCCTAGAGTTGAAGAAGTTTTTTAACACTTCAGGGCAAAAATATCGTGAACTAGGAATGAAGGATCGTATTAAAGCGGCATCCGAGGATGAGCTGTTAAGCCTTCTTGCTTCAGATGGAATGCTTATTAAACGCCCCATTCTGACGAATCATGATAAAGTGACTGTTGGTTTTAATGAAGAGATGTATGAGCAAACTTGGTTATAGTTTTAAGCGCCAGTTTTCTTGCTTGCAAAAGGGATTTATGTAACTATTATTTTTGAATAATCATTGGAGGGGTTTCTACCATGAGTTTACCAAATGAATTACGTTATTCTGAAGAACATGAATGGGTGAAAAAAGAAGGAGAAAGTTTACGGATCGGTATCACTGATTTTGCTCAATCTGAGCTTGGCGACATCGTATTCGTTGAACTGCCAGAAGTAGGGGATGAAGTAAAAGTTAACGAACCATTTGGCAGTGTTGAATCAGTTAAAACAGTTTCTGAATTATATGCACCAGTAAGCGGAAAAGTTGTTTCTGTAAATGAAGAACTAAGCGACAGCCCTGAATTTGTTAACGAATCACCATATGAAAAAGCATGGATGATTGTTGTTGAACCAAGCAACGCTGCTGAATTAGACGAATTAATGTCAGCAGAACAATACGAAGAAATGATTAAAGAAGACTAATAAATATTAATAAATGAAAACACCTTGGGGCTAGTTTCCAAGGTGTTTGCTATATAAAGGATGAAATATGCTTATGAAAGTATGGACGAAGGAAGAAGTTATTCAGTATACGGAAAATGCCGATAATCTTGCTCTTTATTTTTATACTCCACTTTGTGGAACATGCCAGGTAGCAGGAAAAATGTTAGATATCGTAGAGAAAATAGTGCCGGAATTTGAATTTAGCAAAGCGGATTTAAATTATATGCCTGAAATTGCCGCACAGTATTCCATAGAAAGTGTTCCTTGCTTATTGATTTTTCAAAATGGGGAATGTAAGGAAAAAATATATGCATTTCAATCAGTCACGAATCTATATGATGTACTTAAGCAATTCTAATGATAAAAACTGCATATGTTTCTCGACAAATTTCTTGGGAAATAACTAGATAGTGACTTGTTTAGACAAGATAAGCTATCTATTTTTTTATTTATAAAAACATTGTTGAACGATTGATAAAGGATAAATTATTTGTTTCGTGAATTAATAATGTAAAAAGCATAGGGTGGGATCTGTGTGGACACATTATTCAAACGCGTATTAGTTGAAATAAATAGAAGAAATCATTTACAAGCACTCCTTCCAAGTCATCTAATTTCAATATTGTTCAAATGTGAAGATAAAACATGGGTTATGAATCTTTCAAAGGTACAATGCAATTACACATCATATATAGATAAAAAAGCTGATTTAGAAATACATGTTTCTAAACAAGCATTACAGGCATTGTTAAATGGAGATATTCGTCTATATCAATTGGTGAAATATGGTGAAGTTCAAGTGAGTGGATCCTATCGGCATTCTTTATTAGTGGAATCATTATTATGGCTGTGCAGAGAATACCAAGTAGCATAACTTTTTTTTCGTCCAGTTCCAACGCTAACCAAGACGCATCCACTTTTGTTCTTGACGTTTTATTCTTACCATGCTAAAATCACTTTTGTACCTAATGAACTATTAAACAATTAAATAATAAACGTGCTCTTATCAAGAGAGGTGGAGGGATGTGCCCGATGAAGCCCGGCAACCGTCAGTTAACTGAAATGGTGCCAATTCACACAAAGTATTTTTACTTTGGAAGATGAGAGAAAGGTTTCTATATTCTCATGCCTTTCTGCTCATTTTGCAGAAAGGCATTTTATTTTGGCTTTTAGTAAGAATAATAGGTAATATTCGTTGTTAGAAAGTAGGTGGGACATCATGATATCTATACACAATGTAAAAAAGATCTTTTCAACAAAGGGTGGAAAAGTAACAGCTGTTGATGATATAAATCTTGAGATAAATAAAGGCGAAATTTTTGGTGTCATCGGCTACTCAGGTGCGGGAAAAAGTACACTTATTCGTATGCTTAATGGTTTAGAGATTCCGACAGAGGGAAGTGTTCTTGTCGCTGGTAAAGAAGTTTCCAAAATTAAAGGTGCCCAATTGCGACAAGCAAGACAAGAAATCGGCATGATTTTTCAACACTTTAATTTACTATGGTCTCGTACGGTACGGGAAAACATCTCATTTCCACTTGAGATTGCAGGTGTTTCAAGGCAGGAAAGAAGTAAAAAGGTAGATGAATTAATTAAACTAGTCGGGCTTGAAGGCAGAGAGAATTCCTATCCTTCTCAGCTAAGCGGTGGACAAAAACAGCGTGTAGGCATTGCTCGAGCGCTAGCCAATGATCCAAAGGTATTATTATGTGATGAGGCTACATCCGCACTGGATCCGCAAACAACGGATTCTATCCTTGATTTATTAGTTGATATAAATAAAAGACTTGGATTAACCATTGTTCTGATTACCCATGAAATGCATGTTATTCGAAAAATATGTCATCGAGTAGCTGTCATGGAAAGCGGAAAAATTGTTGAAATGGGAACAGTGCTAGATGTTTTTAAGAATCCTCAACAAGCAATTACGAAAAAATTTGTTACACAGTTAACGGATCAAGAAGAGACGCAGGAAACTGCAAAACAACTATTAGAAAATTATCATAGCGGGCAAATTGTTAAATTAACGTTTATCGGAAATTCCGCGGAACAACCGATTATTACAGATCTCATACGCAACTTTGAACTCTCGGTAAATATCATTCAAGGGAATATTTCGCAAACACAAAGTGGCGCATATGGAACGCTATTTGTTCATTTAAATGGCCAAACGGATGAAATTCATAAGGGAATTCAATATTTGCAACAGCAGCAGGTCGGACTTGAGGTGGTTAAAGCAAATGATTGAGAAGTATTTTCCAAATGTAGACTGGAATCAAATGTGGGATGCTACGAAAGAAACGCTTTTTATGTCCGCTTGGTCGGTAGTTGCCACATTTGTTTTAGGAATATTATTAGGTTTATTATTGTTTTTTACGACAAAAGGGAATTTGTGGCAGAACAGTTTAATTAATTCGATTGTTTCTGCCTTTGTAAACATTTTTCGGTCGATTCCTTTTATTATCTTAATCGTACTTTTAATTCCATTTACAAAAATAATCGTTGATACGATTATTGGCCCTAAAGCCGCTTTGCCTGCTTTAATCATAGGGGCAGCTCCTTTCTATGCTAGGCTAGTAGAAATTGGACTAAGAGAGGTAGATAAAGGGGTTATTGAAGCAGCACGAGCAATGGGTGCAAAAACAAGTACGATCATTTTTAAAGTATTATTACCTGAATCACTACCAGCAATCGTTTCAGGCATTACTGTTACATCCATTGCGATTGTTGGCTACACTGCGATGGCCGGAGCTATTGGTGCCGGTGGATTAGGTAACTTGGCTTATTTAGATGGATTCCAGCGAAATCGTCAAGATGTTACCGTAGTTGCCACCATTATTATTTTAATTATTGTCTTCATCATTCAAATGATTGGTGATGCAATAACAAGAAAAATAGATAAGCGTTAGATTCGCATCAGAGGAGGAAAAACAAATGAAAAAATGGTTAGCATTTCTTTTTACAGCTGTTTTAGTTTTTGGGTTAGCCGCTTGTGGCAAATCAGATGAAAAATCAAGTGGAGATGGAAAAGATACAACATTAGTAGTCGGTGCATCAAACGCACCACACGCAGTCATTTTAGAACAAGCAAAACCAATTTTAAAGAAAAAGGGCATTAATTTAGAAATTAAAAAATTCACGGATTATGTAATGCCGAATAAAGCACTTGATTCAAAAGAATTAGATGCAAATTATTTCCAACACATTCCCTACTTAAACAAACAAATGAAGGAATTTGGATATAAATTTGCTATCGCAGGTGAAATCCATATTGAGCCAATGGGAGTATACTCCAAAAAATACAAATCGCTTAAAGATCTACCAAAAGGTGCAAAAATATTAATGAGTAATTCAGTATCAGATCACGGTCGTATCCTTACATTATTCGAAAAAAATGGTTTAATTAAACTTAAAGATGGCGTGAATAAGGATGAAGCAACAATAAAAGATATTGCCGAAAACCCGAAAAATTTAAAATTTGACTATGAGTACGATCCGGGATTTTTAACAACTGCTTATAACAATGGTGAAGGGGATGCGGTTGTAATTAACTCTAACTTCGCCATTGATGTAGGTATGGATCCTAAAAAGGATTCCATTGCCATTGAAGGCGATGATTCACCATATGTGAATGTGATTGCTGTTCGAAAAGGTGATGAAAATAAAAAAGCAATTAAAACATTAGTAGAAGTTCTTCATTCAAAAGAAATTCAAGATTTTATTCTTAAAGAATGGAATGGTTCTGTCGTACCTGTTTCAAGTAAATAACCATTAAAAGAAGGCTTCGGTTTATTATACCGTAGCTTTCTTTACTATAATCAAGGATTTAAGATGATTATTAAGTATACATATACAATTTTTGCTTTCATGCTCCCTGAACGATTGAGGGGATAAATAAACCTTTTAAATGCACTTTGTTCATTGTTCTCATGTTTGTTACGATTGTATTCGTAAGTTTTAAAGCAAATATGGAAGGGATGATTCGTTATTAACTCTCTTGAGTTTCAGTACACAAATGACATGGAAAAGGCATTACATGGTGCACATGGAGTTGGATATGAGGTGTACAAAAGAAGGCATAAAGTGAGAATGCTCGTTGAAAGAAGAAGAGAGCGGGAATATATCAGGTCCCAACGAATGGCAGCAGACCTTGGACGAAAGACGTTAAGTAATTTATAATATAGAAGTAGGAGAAACCAGTGTTGTTTACACTGGTTTTTTTATTCCATACAATTATCAAGTACATAATCTTGGACAGCCCTACAACTTGAATGAAGTGAGGAGTAGAGGTAAAACTAAAGTGATATCAAAGCAGGCTTTTATTGAAAGTCAAAGGTCGGACTTTCATTATTGCTTATAGTTTTAATTTGTTATAAGATTATAATGAGAATAAATTGAGAATGAGTTTTGAAATTTTTATATACAACGGAGGTATAATCATGGCAGGTTCTACACTTATCATTAAAGATCTACATGTTGAGATCGAAGGAAAAGAGATTTTAAAAGGTGTTAACTTAGAAATTAAAGGCGGCGAATTCCACGCAATTATGGGTCCTAATGGTACTGGTAAATCAACGTTATCATCTGCAATTATGGGCCATCCTAAATATACAGTAACAAAAGGGAGCATTACCCTTGACGGCAAAGATGTTTTAGAAATGGAAGTTGATGAAAGAGCACGTGCAGGTCTCTTTTTAGCGATGCAATATCCAAGCGAAATCAGCGGTGTAACAAATGCTGAGTTCTTACGTTCTTCAATCAATGCACGTCGTGAAGAAGGCAATGAAATTTCTTTAATGAAATTCATTCGCGAAATGGATAAAAAAATGGAATTGCTTGAAATGGATCCGAATATGGCACAACGTTATCTGAATGAAGGTTTCTCTGGCGGGGAGAAAAAACGTAATGAAATTCTTCAACTCATGATGATTGAGCCGAAAATTGCCATTCTTGACGAAATCGATTCAGGTTTAGATATCGATGCGCTTAAAGTCGTTTCTAAAGGAATCAATGAAATGCGCAGCAGTGATTTTGGCTGCCTAATCATTACTCACTATCAACGTTTATTAAACTATATTACTCCTGACCATGTTCACGTTATGATGCAAGGTCGTGTAGTTAAATCCGGCGGTCCAGAACTTGCAGCTCGCTTGGAATCTGAAGGATATGACTGGATCAAACACGAACTTGGAATTGAAGACGAAACAGTAGGGCAAGAAGCATAAAGTTGGGAGGACTTAACATGACTGTAGAAACAAATCTTTCAGTAGATCAGGATTATGTTCGCTCCTTCTCAGAAGGAAAGGGTGAACCTGAGTGGTTTACGAAGCTTCGTATTCAAGCATTAGCTAAATCAGAAGAGCTTCCGATGCTAAAGCCTGATAAAACAAGAATTACTAGATGGAATTTTACTCAATTTGCACAGCATTCAATCGAAAGTGATACCTATCAAACTTTAGAATCACTACCTGAAGCGGTGAAATCATTAATCGATATAGAAAATGCAAACAAAAACTTATATATTCAACATAATCAAACCGCTGCATTTTTAACTCTATCAGAAGAGCTTAAAGACAAAGGTGTAATTTTCACAGATATTATCACTGCTGTAAAACAACATGAAGATCTTGTTCAAAAGTATTTTATGAAGGATGCAGTTAAAGTTGATGAACATAAATTAACCGCATTACATGCTGCACTTATGAATGGCGGCGTATTCTTATACATTCCTAAAAATGTAGAGGTTGCCGAACCTATCCAAACAATTTATGTACATGATCATACAGAGGCACCACTATTTAATCATGTACTTGTTGTTGCTGATGACAATAGTTCAGTAACTTATGTGGAAAACTATATTTCAACAAATGATCAAGCTAAAGGGATTGCGAATATCATCACTGAAATCATTGCAAACGGCAATGCCAAAATTGAATATGGTTCCGTCGATAATTTAGCAGAAGGTGTTACTACTTATGTAAATCGACGCGGAGTAGCTTATCGTGATGCCAATATTGAATGGGCTTTGGGTATGATGAATGATGGTGACACGATTTCAAATAACACAACGAATTTAATGGGAGATGGTTCTTCTTCTCATTCAAAAACTGTCGTTGTTGGCCGTGGAAGTCAAACTCAAAACTTTACGACACAAATTACTCACTTTGGTAAAAACACAGAAGGCTTTATTTTAAAACACGGTGTTATGAAGGATTCAGCTTCATCTATCTTTAATGGAATCGGAAAAATTGAACATGGTGCTTCTAAATCAGATGCTGAGCAAGAATCACGTGTTTTAATGCTAAGTGAAAAAGCACGCGGGGATGCCAACCCAATGCTCTTAATTGATGAAGATGATGTAATGGCTGGACATGCAGCATCTGTAGGACGTGTTGATCCTGTTCAACTTTATTATTTAATGAGCCGTGGAATTTCGAAAAAAGAAGCGGAGCGCTTAATTATTCATGGATTCCTTGCTCCAGTAGTAAATCAATTGCCTATTGAAGGTGTAAAACGTGCATTAACAGAGGTAATTGAAAGGAAAGTTAAGTAATGAATGCGAAAGAGATTCGTAAATTATTTCCGATTCTTGACCAAGAAGTCAATGGACATCCACTTGTATATCTAGATAGTGCTGCGACGTCTCAAAAGCCGTATTCAGTGATTGAAGCGATTAACAATTATTATAAAGAAGACAATTCTAATGTTCACCGTGGGGTTCATACATTAGGAACAAGGGCCACGGATAAATATGAAGGTGCACGAGAAAAGGTTCGCCGATTCATTAATGCATCTTCGACAAGTGAAGTAATATTCACCCGAGGAACTACAACGTCAATAAATACCATTGCAAACAGCTTTGGTCGTGATAATGTTAAAGAGGGAGATGAGATTGTCATCTCCTACATGGAACATCATAGTAATTTAATCCCATGGCAACAACTTGCGAAACAAAAAGGAGCGACATTAAAATACGTTCCAATGCAAGAGGATGGAACTATTACATTAGACGATGTTCAAAAAACAGTAACCTCCAATACGAAGATAGTAGCGATTATGCATGTATCGAACGTGCTTGGCACAATTAATCCAATTAAAGAAATTACGAAAATAGCTCATAACAATGGTGCATATATGGTTGTGGACGGTGCTCAAAGCACCCCACATATGAAAATTGATGTGCAAGATTTGGATTGTGACTTTTTTGCTTTTTCTGGTCATAAAATGTGTGGGCCAACCGGTATCGGAGTATTGTATGGGAAGAGAGAGCTTTTAGAAAACATGGAACCAGTAGAATTCGGTGGAGAAATGATTGATTTTGTGGATCTGTACGATTCTACTTGGAAGGAGCTCCCTTGGAAGTTTGAAGGCGGAACTCCGATTATTGCAGGTGCCATTGGCTTAGGTGCCGCGATTGATTTCTTAGAGGATATCGGCATGGAAAACATCACTAAATATGAACACCAACTTGCAGAATATGCTCTAAATAAACTTTCAGAAGTAAAAGGTATTACCATTTATGGACCAATGGATCCGATGAAGCGTGCGGGACTCGTTACATTTAATCTTGATGATGTCCATCCGCATGATCTAGCAACGGTACTAGATGCAGAAGGGATTGCGGTTCGAGCTGGGCATCATTGTGCACAACCGCTAATGAAATGGTTAAAAGTTTCAGCAACTGCAAGAGCAAGCTTCTATTTGTATAATACAGAAGAAGATATCGACCGTTTTGTTGCAGGACTTTTAAAAACAAAGGAGTACTTCAGCGATGTCTTTTAACAATCTAGATACTCTTTATAGACAGGTAATTATGGATCATTACAAAAACCCGCGAAATAAGGGGCATATTGATGAAAACAGTGTGATCATTGACATGAACAACCCTACTTGTGGAGATCGTATTCATTTAACAATGAAAGTAGAAGATGGAAAAGTTGTCGATGCGAAGTTTGATGGAGAAGGATGTTCGATCTCAATGGCCTCTGCATCGATGATGACTCAAGCAATTATTGGAAAAGATGCTGAAACTGCAGTTAAACTTTCACATATTTTTTCCGACATGATCCAAGGCAAGGAATATGACGATGATGAAGATTTAGGTGATATTGAAGCATTACAAGGAGTTTCGAAATTCCCAGCTCGTATCAAGTGTGCAACATTGGCATGGAAAGCGATGGAAAAGGGATTAGATTCTAAGTAATTCCCAAACACTAATAATAAGTATATCCTCTAGTCAAAAACTGGATTTCATAAATGTAAAGCTAATAGGATGGAGGAATGATTGATATGGCAAAAAAAATGCCTGAAATCGGAGATTATAAATATGGCTTCCATGATAAGGACGTCTCTGTTTTCCGTTCAAAACGAGGTTTAACACGTGAAATCGTGGAAGAAATCTCACGAATGAAAAATGAACCACAATGGATGTTAGATTTTCGACTCAAATCACTTGAGCATTTCTATAATAAACCAATGCCACAATGGGGCGGAGATTTGAATGGTTTAGATTTCGATGAAATCACTTATTATGTTAAACCTTCAGAAGCTCAAGGGCGTTCTTGGGATGAAGTTCCAGAAGAAATTAAAAATACATTTGATAAACTTGGAATTCCGGAAGCAGAACAAAAATATTTAGCAGGGGTATCTGCGCAATATGAATCAGAAGTTGTTTATCACAATATGAAAGAAGATCTTGAAAAGCTAGGAATTGTATTTAAAGATACGGATTCCGCTTTAAGGGAAAATGAAGATATCTTCCGTGAACATTGGGCAACGGTTATCCCGCCAACGGACAATAAATTTGCTGCACTTAACTCTGCTGTTTGGTCAGGTGGATCATTCATTTATGTCCCACCAGGTGTAAAAGTAGATACACCATTACAAGCATATTTCCGTATTAACTCGGAAAATATGGGACAATTTGAACGTACACTAATTATTGTTGACGAAGGTGCACATGTTCACTATGTTGAAGGATGTACAGCTCCTGTCTACACAACCAACTCACTTCATAGTGCGGTTGTAGAAATTATTATTAAAAAGAATGCTTATTGCCGTTATACAACAATCCAAAACTGGGCAAATAACGTATATAACTTGGTAACAAAACGTGCGGTATGTGAAGAAAATGCAACGATGGAATGGATTGATGGAAACATCGGTTCTAAATTGACAATGAAATACCCAGCTGTTCTTCTTAAAGGTGAAGGTGCCCGTGGTATGACATTATCTATTGCGATTGCCGGAAAAGGCCAACACCAAGATGCTGGTGCGAAAATGATGCATTTAGCACCGAATACGTCTTCCACAATCGTTTCTAAGTCAATTTCAAAACATGGTGGGAAAGTAACGTACCGTGGAATCGTTCACTTCGGCCGCAAAGCTGAAGGCGCACGTTCAAATATTGAATGTGACACATTAATTATGGATAATCAATCAACTTCAGATACAATTCCGTATAATGAAATTTTAAATGACAATATTTCATTAGAGCATGAAGCAAAAGTATCAAAAGTATCTGAAGAACAATTATTCTATTTAATGAGTCGCGGTATTTCCCAAGAAGAGGCGACTGAAATGATCGTAATGGGCTTCATTGAACCATTTACGAAAGAACTACCAATGGAATACGCTGTAGAAATGAACCGCTTGATCAAGTTCGAAATGGAAGGGTCTATCGGTTAATAATACCTTACGAAAAATCACTTGGAGATCATCCAAGTGATTTTTTTCGGATAAAAGGATCCAGCCTTTACATCCTTTTTAAGAATTTATGGTACGATATCATGAAGGAAAGTAGGTGAATCGATTGATATATATAGGTTTAGCTGGATGGGGAGATCATGATGCAATTTATCCAAATGGGACTTCACAAAAAGATAAGCTCAAAGAGTATGCGGGACATTTTCCAATAGTAGAAGTAGATTCGACTTTTTATGCTGTACCACCCGAAAGCAGTGTTCAAAAATGGATTAATGACACACCTGAACCTTTTCAATTTGTTGTCAAAGCATACCAAGGAATGACAGGACATGGACGTGGAAAAAATCCTTTTTCATCTAGGGAAGAAATGTTTGATGCTTTCAAAAAGTCGATTCATCTTTTCCAAGAAGCGGGTAAGTTAAGTATGGTATTATTTCAGTTTCCACCATGGTTTGATTGCAAAAAAAGTCATGTGGACTATTTACGTTATTGCAAAACAAAAATGAATCACTTTCCGATCGCGCTGGAATTTAGACATCAATCATGGTATTATCCCCAGTTTATTGAAAGTACTTTAGATTTTATAAAAAGTGAAGGTTGGATTCATAGTATTTGTGACGAGCCACAAGCGGGGGTAGGCTCTATCCCCATTATATTAGAAGCAACGAACCCACTTAAAACACTTATTCGGTTTCATGGAAGAAATATTCATGGTTGGCGGAAACCAAATCAAGGCGATTGGAGAGAAGTTCGCTATTTGTATCGATACAATCGGCAAGAACTTTTGGAGTGGAAAAGGCATCTTGGCGAGTTAAATAGACAATCAAAGGATCTTTACGTAATATTTAATAATAACTCCGGGGGAGATGCTGCAGATAATGCAAAACAATTTATTGATATGTTATCCATTGAATATCATGGATTAGCCCCAAGACAGTTAGATTTATTTCGTGAAAACAGCTAATACATTTAGGAGTGCAATGTATGATTGAAACTATTCATATTTACCATACAAATGATATACATAGCCATTTTGAAAATTGGCCGAGGATTAGAGATTTTCTTTTGCATCAAAAGAAAAATCACAAAGCAAATGGGGAAGAAGTCTTTCTATTTGATATCGGAGATCATGTAGACCGGTGGCATCCTCTGACGGAGGCAACAGTTGGAAAGGAAAATACTCGATTACTAAATGAAGTGGGCTATACAGCTGTAACCATTGGTAATAATGAGGGCATTACCCTTTCGTATAATGATTTGGATACTCTTTACACAGAAGCCGAGTTTGATGTCATTTTAGCTAATTTATATAACCATCAAAATCGCAGACCGTCTTGGACAATTCCCTATCAAATCTATCAAACAAAAAAGGGAATAAAAGTCGGCATTACTGGTGTTACTGCTAATTTTAAAAAATTATATACCATTCTCGGATGGGATTTAAAAGATCCTATTGAAGAAATACAGCGGCAAGTTGACCAATTGAAAAAAGAGTCCGATATCATTATATTGTTATCACATTTAGGAATTCATGATGACGAGAAAATAGCGAAACTTTATCCTGAAATAGATATTATACTAGGGGGACATACCCATCATATTCTTGAAAACGGGAGATTAATAACAAACGCTCTTGGTACAACTTTATTGGGTGCTGCAGGGAAACATGGGAAATTTGTAGGGCATGTACAATTGGAGATCGACGTAGAAAAAATGAAAATAAAAAATAAAGAAGCCCGATTATATACGATAGAGAATTTACAAGCACCAATCAATGAAACGAGTGAAATTGAAAAATTTTATGAAGAAGGTAGGAAATTACTTTTTCAAGAAGTTGTAACCATACCTGAAACGCTATCTGTTGAGTGGTTTCAGGATTCAATTCTTCCACATATTCTTTGTGAGGCGATTCAGGAATGGTGCAATGCAGACTGTGCAATGATAAATGCAGGCCTCATACTCGATCATTTGGAGAGAGGGATTGTGACCAAATATGAAATCCATAAAATTCTTCCACATCCGATTAACCCATGCATGATAAAGCTCAGCGGGGCAGAGTTGAAAAGCGTTCTACAGCAATCGTTTGATCCTAAATGGCCACCACTGGAGTTAAAGGGATTAGGGTTTCGGGGAACAATATTGGGGAATTTTGTTTATAATAATATTTCTATACGTGAAAATGATCTTTTTATTAATGGAATGAAACTTGAGGAAAATAAAATGTATACATTAGGAACGGTCGATATGTACACATTTGGACACTTCTTTCCTGAACTTTATTCAGCGGAAAAACAGTATTTTATGCCTGAATTTATCCGTGATGTGATGGAATGGAAGTTAAAAAAGATTTACAGAAAATAGTTCAATTTTGTAACCACTTTACGCCTATTCCATACACATGATAGTAGTTGGGATAAAATGAAAGGAGCGAGGCGTTTGGTTACAATTGAACCAGTCGTGATTAATGGATATACATTTATTGCAACAACAGTTAAGCTGCCCAAGACTACGTTACTTACTGTTTCAAACGACCACGGGTATATCATGTGTGGGGCACTTGATGTTAGTTTATTAAATGACAAATTAAAAGATCGAAAAATCATTGCAGGTAGAGCGGTTGGCGTTAAAACAATTGAACAATTACTCGATGCTCCATTGGAGTCAATTACCTTACAAGCTGAAAAAATTGGCATTGAAAAAGGTATGATAGGTAAAGAGGCATTGTTAAAAATGATATAAAATTCTAATCTAAATGTTTGATGATTTTAATCCTAGATCCCCTCTTACAAGCATACATATAGCTTGTAAGGGGGGATTTTAACTTGGGAAAATTTCGTCCACATAAATCCCGGCGCGGACCATTGCCAGTTCGTTATGTTCTTCTGTTAACTTTCGTGTTTTTCACATTTTCGACGGTTATTGGTCTTTTGCTTGTAAATAAGGGAATTAAACCAACCCTTTTAGATTATGCAGAAAGTATGAATCAAAAAATTGCTGCCAGTGCTGTAAGTGATGCAATAAAAAAAATTAAAGAAGAAAATTTAAATCAAATGATAAAGACAAAACAAAATAATAAAGGGAATATTGCCTCGGTAGATATATATCCCGGTATAGGAAATAAAATAACTGCACAAATTCAACAGGATATCCAATCATACTTAGACGGTGCCGAAGAAGGAAATCTAAAGGATTTTTCAGATTTAAATATTGAAAAAAGTAAAGGGGAAATTTTATATTCAGTTCCATTAGGTCGAGCTACTGATAATGTTTTACTAGGGGATTTAGGACCGAATTTACCAATTAAACTTCATGTTATAGGAGATACAGAGGTGAATTTTAAACCTGAAATTGGAGAAACAGGAATTAACGGAACTGTTGTAATGCTGAATATTTATGTAAAAGTTAATGTACAAACAATTATTCCATTTGCAACAGAAGTGAAAACATATGAACAAACAATTCCTCTTCCAGCAGGAATTTATAATATGGATGTTCCGCAATATTATAATGGAAACGGTGAATCATCCCCACCATCTATTCAATTAGACGGCGAAGAAACAAAAGAAAAAACGAAGAAAAAATAAGGAATTTTTAATTTTGCGGACACCAGTTCCGCTAACCGTGCAAAAATGGGTTAAAATCTAATGTTGGCGGACACCAGTTCCGTTATACTATAAAAAAGCAGTGATTTCCTTACGTTTTTTCACAAATAGCGTCCCATGTGTCCGCTTAACCGTGAAATTCCGGTCATTTAATAAAAATAACGGATTCTATGTCCGCTTAAATTATTGAAGAAGTACAATTTTGTGTTCAACAACTGAACCCATCAGAAAAAATAAGAGCCTCATTTTTTTGAGGCTCTTATTCTGTCTAATCGTTCCCATTGTGATAAATAAGGATATGGATCGAATGACCATTCTGTACGTCCATTATCTTTATACATACCATAGTGTAAATGCGGAGGGAATTTTCCAGATGTTCCTGGTGGGCCATAACCCGTGCTTCCTACGCTTCCAATCAATGTACCAGGTTTGACGATTTGCCCAATCTTTAACCCTTTTGCGAAGCCATTTAAATGGGCAAAATAATGATACGTATTATTAATATCGCGAATACCTACTCGCCAGCCCCCAAATTTATTCCATCCTTTCATTTCTACAATGCCATAGCTAGTGGATCGAACAGGGACGCCATATCCAGCAAAAATATCTGTTCCTTCGTGAATTCTTCTACCGCCCCAGCCCCTGGAATCTCCCCAAGTGTTGTGATAAGTAAAATTATAACCTCTCGGTAAAGGAAACGTTTTATGATTTAAATCCAATCTTCCGAAATGTTTATAAAGTCTTGCTTTCTCCATGATAATTCCAACGGTTTTATCCCTTTTATAATACTCCCATAAAGCAATTTTAAATTGATCTTCATCTACTCCATAATTTAAAATATAGTTCGCAAATGAAAAAAGAATGTCCATGTCATCATTAATATTAGCTTTTCCATCCCCATTTCCATCAGCACCTATTCCGTTAAAAAGCTGAATAGATAATGGATGAACATCTTTACGATCAGGGTTTAAAAAACCGCTCCATTGTTCAGGTTTGAAATAAATGCCGGTTATTCCTTCGGCTTTTGGCAAATCCCTTCTAACTGAACGTATACTTCTTTCATAATGATCAACGGCAGCCATATAATACCAAGGAAGATTAGTAACTGTTTCTACCCTTTTATACAACTCCATTCTTTTTTGAAAAATTTCTTCATCTGATAAAGTTTTGCTTGAAGCAAAACAAGTTGGTGTAATGAATGCAAGCAATAGAAGTGAACATAGTAGAATACGCACTTTCTTTGCCTCCTTGTAACATAATGATTGCTATCAATTATTATTTGATTGTATGAATCATTCATAAGTATAAAATAATGGTAAAAAGAAAACTGCGTCTATTTCGACGCAGTTCATCTCTACAAGTTTCCGTTATCCATTCGTTCGCGGTATTCATCTTGATCTTCCGCTTTATTTTTATGTTTATTAATTACTTCTCCATTTGCATTTTCTCCGTCATTAAGTTGACGCCCTTGAGGGGAACGGCTTAACATTCGTTTAACAAGACCTTTAATGGTTTCTTCTTTATTTTTTGAATTAGAATCCATGTATGCAATATTTTCGACATCTTGCCTTAGTGATGGATCATCTGTAACATAAACATGAAACCATCTTGGAAGAATGGTCAAAGCTGTAATCTTCACTTGATCTGCTACTTCAAATCTGTCCTTTTTGCTTTTCGCATCTGTTCGATAAGCAACCAATACTTCTTCGTCGGTAACTAAAACGGAAGCATCATGGACATTTGGAATGGTTACAAGCATATTACTTATTGATTTAGCAACTTTTTCTCTATTCATCGCATTATCTTGATTGAAATTTACATTTTTATTTGGCACTGGGCTTTTTACTTGGCGAACAAAACCAAATTCCTTTTCTTTTTCGGATTGTGTATTCACCTTTTCGGGGTTGTACAAATCTTCCTCATTTTGTTTATTTATTGTATTTCCGGAATGCTTATAAATTCCTGGACTTTCGGCAACATTTTTATTATTGGTACCACATGCAGTGAGAAGGGCTGTACCCAAAAAAGCAGCCGCAATTAATCGTTTTTGCAAAATAAAACACCTCCTATTTGTTATATTGCACTTGAATGAGTTTTTTTTTCTTAGTAATTGATGGGGATTAAGTTATAATTTTAATTAAGTGAAAATAAAAGAGGTGCTTAGATGATTAGTATTAATAATCAATCGTATGAGATAATCAAAGATTTTCGCAATGGTTTTAATGAAGAAGCATTCCGAAATCGATTTAGTGACATTTTATCAAGATATGATTACATAGTTGGTGATTGGGGTTATGGTCAATTAAGATTGCGGGGTTTCTTTGAAGACGAAAATCCAAAATCAACGTTTGATACAAAAATTGGAACATTAACCGAATATTTATATGAATATTGTAATTTTGGCTGTGCATATTTTGTAGCAAAAAGAATATAAAACTAGCCCCGTTTTAAGGGCTAGTTACTTTCATCATATGGAGGTTCTTGATTTACCTCACCGTCATCATGTGTAGGATGGGCACCAGGGTATTCTCTTGGTAAATCTTGATGAAAAGACTTAAACTCATAATTATACGCACTATATGGTCGTTGACCTTTTTTCCATGGAGTGGATTTTCCTTGGACAGGCTCATTCTCTCCCCGAGGTGCCCCATACGAACCTTCAGGTAAATCTTCGGGGATAATAAAATTTTTTCTCGTTTCCACGGTGGATACATCCGTATAAGGAATATCTTCTTTATCTATGTGTTCGTATTTTTCATCCATAATGACACACTTCCTTTTTAGGAGTTATGTTTATTATGTGTTATTTACATTTAAACAATCCTCAAGAAGGAGAAATCGTTTGATGGGTATGATAAAATAAATATTGTAGGAAACAGGAAAATGGAAGGGTGCGAAAGCAGTGTACTTTGTAGATCGGGAAAAAATCGAAACAACTTTACATTATATGGAGAATAAACTTCAGCTTTTGAATACAACAGAAAAATGGGAAACAGAAATTGAAAAATGTGCATTAGAAAGAATTGCCCATACAATAATTGAATCCATTCTAGATGTCGGAAACTCCATGATTGACGGTTTTATCATGAGAGATCCTGGCAGCTATGAAGATATTATTGACATCCTGCTTGATGAGAAAGTTATTAATGATGAAATGGCAAAAGGATTAATGGAAATCATCATGTACCGAAAAATTCTTGTGCAGCAATATACATCGATCAATCATGAAGAAATGTGCCAAATTTTTGCAAAGAATAAAGAACCACTTTCTCAATTTGCTTCACATGTAAGAAGCTATTTGGAAAATGAACTAGGACCAGTTTCCGCATTCAAAAATTAGAAACGCTATCCATCCGGAAGCGTTTTTTTTGGAATAGAAAGGATAAATATAACATGAAACAATATAAAGGATATTTAATTGATTTAGATGGGACGATGTATCGAGGCAGTGAAAAAATTGATGCTGCAGGCGATTTTATTCATCGATTAAAGGCAAAAGGAATTCCATATTTATTTGTAACGAATAACTCATCAAGAACACCAGAACAAGTAGCCAAGAAACTATGTGATTTTGATATACCCGCACAAGCCAATCAAGTCTTTACAACATCAATGGCTACTGCCGAATACATATATAAGCAAAAAAAAGACGGTACTGTTTATGCAATAGGAGAAGAAGGCTTAAAGACGGCCTTAAAAAATAAAGGGCTTCAGTTTAACGATACTGATCCAGATTTTGTTGTCGTTGGAATTGACCGTGAAATCAATTATGAAAAATTAGCATTAGCTTGTTTAGCTGTTCGCAATGGTGCTACGTTTATTTCGACGAATGCGGACATCGCATTACCAACGGAACGAGGTTTCTTACCTGGGAATGGTTCAATAACATCAGTAATTACAGTATCTACCCAAACAGAACCAATCTTTATTGGAAAACCCGAATCCATTATCATGGACCAAGCATTAGCCTATTTAGGGACAAATAAAGAAGAGACAATCATGGTTGGTGACTTTTACGATACAGATATTCTAGCTGGAATGAAAGCAGGGATGGATACTCTCCTCGTTCATACAGGGGTTACAACGAAGGATGCCTTATTGGAAAAAGAAAAACAACCCACATATGTAGTTAATTCCCTAGATGAATGGGAAGTGTAAAATAAAGCGTACATTTATCCCAAATGTACGCTTTTACTTTCAATCTTCACTAACTGCTCGGTGTGCTAATCTACTTGAAGCTGCAGCCGCAATGGCTCCTACAATATCATCCAAGAAAGTATGACAGTCTCCCGAGGAGTGATCATTTAATTTCTGCAGAATACCCGGTTTTTGCTTATCAATGTATCCGTAATTAGTAAAACCAATCGATCCATACACATTGACGATGGAAAAGGCTAAAATTTCGTCCACTCCGTACAGACTTTCATCCACTTCGATAATGGATTGCAATGGTTCATCAAGCATCTTTTTTTCTGCCAAAATATCCAATTGAATACCTGTTAATATGGCATTTTGTACCTCTCGCTTTGATAAAACGCGATTAATATTTTCAATACAATCCTCTATTTGTAAATCAGGATGATATTTTTGCTGCAAAAACATGACTAATTCTGCAATATCTTCGATGGTGACCCCGCGTTTATTCAGCCATTCTCTAGCCGTTTTTTCCGAAAGGGACATTTTTTGATTATTTGTCATATCGATTCACCTTTTCCTTGTATTTTATAAAAACAAAACATGAAGTTTAAATCCACTTATTTCATCATATATATTATTACTGGCAACTGTGATGAAAGGGGGAAAATCATGTCAGTTGATATTCTTAAAAAGTTTTTCAATGTTGAAGTCGAAAATTCATTTTTAGATGGGAAATACGTTCGGTACATGGCAAATGATACAATTTACACTCTTTTTCCTGTCACGAATGTTCGAGAGGAATTACTTGTCGAGTTATATGAAATGTCTGAACATATAGCAGGCATGGGAGACAAGTATATTTCAAGATTTATTCTCTCAACCGACAACAAGTACCTTATTACATCAAATGAAGAGGACTATGTGTTACTTCAAAATAAATCAACATCATTGCCGCGTCATTTGGATTATGGAAGAAAACTTGCTAAGTTTCACTACCGTGGAAGATCCATTCAAACCAGTATTGAACATGTCAGTCGTGTAGGTCAGTGGAAATCTTTTTGGGAAACACGTTTAGATCAAATGGAAAAAGCTTGGTATCGATTAGTACAAGAGCATCCTGATCAGGAATTTGAGCATTTATTTGTTGATTCATTTCCTTATTATATGGGTGTATGTGAAAATGCGATTCAATATCTTGTCGATACTGAAATAGATGATACACCTGTTCAAATCGATGCCGGAACGGTATGCCATGAACGTTTCAATAAAGATTCCTGGGGCAAGAACCAATGGATTCGTAATCCATTTGACTGGGTTTTTGATCATCCAAGCAGAGATATTGCCGAATGGATTCGTGATCAATATTTTCGCAACAAACGAACATTTTTGCCAGACGTCCAAGATTTTTTAAGAAGCTATCAATCCGTTTCACCGCTTTCATCCTTTTCCTGGAGGCTTTTGTATGCTCGCTTATTATTTCCACTTCATTACTTTGAATGCATAGAAGAGTATTTTATTACTAATTCTGAACAGCATCAAAAATATTTGGAGGAAAGATTAAGAAAGTATATGAGGGATTCAGTCGAATATGAAAGGTTTCTAAGTGACTTTTTTCAGATGGCGGAAGTTTCGGGGAAGTTAAATGTTCCTACAGTTGATTGGTTAATAAGTTAGAGGTGTTTTTTGCTAACGCTCTTTGCGTATAAATTGTTGTTTTTGGGACCATAGACCGTTCCTTTCCGCTACAGGAACCTGCTTTCCTCTATATCCCGCAGACGCGAAGCGTTGAGGAGGCTCACCGCCCGCCCCGCTAAAAAGCGAGCACCCTGGAGCGGAAATCACCTTCATACTGATCAATAGCAACAAAGTTTGCGAAAACAGTTTTTTTACAAAAATAAAAAGCGATTCAGCTTGAATCGCTCATGTTATTAAAAAACTTGTTCTACTTCTACTACACCAGGAACCTCTTCGAATAATGCACGTTCAATTCCGGCTTTAAGTGTAATGGTTGAACTTGGGCAAGTACCACAAGCACCTAGAAGACGAAGCTTCACAATCCCATCTTCAACATCGACTAACTCACAGTCACCGCCATCACGTAATAAGAACGGGCGTAATTTATCTAATACTTCTTGAACTTTTTCAATAATAGTTGGTTCTGACATCGAATATCGACTCCTTTCCATAATCCTATTATAATCAGTAATTGAAAAAAAATCTATTATATAACTTCATTCGCTACCCCCTTTTCATTCTCAAAATGTTGTGTACAATATAAGAAAGGGGAGAATAAATGAGATGAAAAAACAAGCAGAACTTATTATTTATGGTGCAGAAATCATTTGTGCAAGCTGTGTGAATTTACCTTCTTCCAAGGACACATATGAATGGTTGGAAGCGGCCATTTCTCGAAAATATCCAAATCAACCAGTCACGATGCGTCTAATTGATATTTATAATCCACCCGAAGAAGAAAATGTAAAACGCTTTGCTGAGAAGGTAATTGAAGAGGATATGTTTTATCCAGTTGTGACTTTGGAAGGAAATATAGTTGGTGAAGGAAACCCACGATTAAAAACCATTTATTCAGAGTTAGAAAAATACGGCTATTTACCTGCAAACGAAGTTCTTTAATTGACTGTAAGGATGAAAAAGGGTAGGATAAACCTTGGTAGTGAGGTGACTATCTTTTGAATCCTATAATAGAGTTTTGTGCGAGCAATCTTGCAAGTGGAGCATATAGAGCTCTTGAAATTCTAGAAGAAGATCCGAATTTGGATATTGTAGAATATAGCTGCTTAGATTATTGCGATATTTGTGGAATGGCACCTTTTGCTCTTGTAAATGGGGAGTATGTAAAAGGTGAAACGTCAGAAGAGCTCGTCGAAAATATATATAAATATTTAGAGGAAAATCCGATGTTTTAAAAAATAAAAGGAGGAAAAGCCTTCTTTTATTTTTTATGCCAAATTTTCCTCCTTTTTTGTTAACCTAATTTCCTGCCATTGATCTTTTGCCATTTCGATGATTGTTCTTTCGGTCGTTGTATTTTGCTTCTCAATCACTTTCGAGAGATACATAACAGCTTGTTCATTTTCCCCAATTTGGTACGACAATTGTGCAATTAAATACATGATTTTTATTTCCGACATTTGTGTACCGTGAAAATCACTATTTAAGTATGATTGAACATATTCTTCAACAGCAAATTTCATGAAGCGTTGTTCTTGATTGGTATTCTTTAACTTTCTGTATAACCATGCGATGCGTAAATAAAAACCTGCTGTTGTCACCTTTTTTTCTCTTTTTAATTCACCGCAGTATGCTGCAAGCTTATATGAATTGATTGCCTGTATAGGAGTACGATTTTTTCCATAATCTTGAGCTACCCATTGATCACTTACTCTATGTATAATTTCTTCACTAGTAGTTGGTGGAAAATATTTAGAAAAATCCTCGGTAAAAGAAAAACCACAATGTGGACATACAAAAACATTGTAGAAAAGAGGATTAATCATATCATCATGATAATTCGGACAAAAATCTTTATCATAATAATCCACTTTAACAAAACTAGAACGAATTTTCGTTGAAGTGAAACCCTTCTTACAAAGTAAACATTCCAGTTTTTTTTCATAAAATGGTGTTAAGGATGCATTCATAATATCAACACCTTTGATTATAAAATGTAGGACCAAAGACACTTAGCCTTATGTCCTATTATAATATAAATCATTCATATCCAATAGGGTATAGTGATGATTTTGAAAACTTTTTAATACAAATTGTCAAAAGCATTTAGGTTGAGTGTGTATAATAGAGGGTATATAATATAAAATAAATACTCAAATAAGCATAGAATTAATATATAACATTTATTATGGAGGTGGAAAAATGTCAAATGTCGTAGTTATTACTGAAGCAGCAGCTCTTCAAATAAAAGATATGATGAAGCAAAATGAAGAAGAAGGATCATTCTTACGTGTATCAGTAAATGGTGGCGGATGTACCGGCCTGTCTTACGGAATGGGCTTTGATCAAGAGAAAAAAGCGGATGATATGGAAGATAGCCAGCATGGAATAGCTATTCTTGTGGATAAAGAAAGTGCTCCGATTCTTCAAGGAACAAAAATTGATTATAAGCAATCTCTTATGGGCGGCGGCTTTACTATTGATAACCCGAATGCAATCGCATCCTGTGGGTGTGGTTCATCATTTAGAACAGCGAAAGTTACAGGGACACCGGAGAATTGTTAATAAAAAAACCTAGGAAAAAAATCCTAGGTTTTTCTTATGATGGAAATAAAGAAGTACTGTGCATTGGTTGCAAGCGGGCTTTTGGATCTATGTAAGCTTTGGCGTTACTTACAGCGGTAGGTGCTTCACCAAAACCGGTTGCGATTAATTTTATTTTTCCTTCAAATGTACAAATATCTCCGGCTGCATAGATTCCTGGGATGTTTGTTTCCATTTTGGAGTTAACAACAATTGAATTCTTTTCAATTTCAATGCCCCAATCTTTAATCGGACCAAGGGAAGAAACGAATCCGTAATTAACGATTAGTGAATCAAATTCTACTGTTTCTTTTTTGTCACCACGTACTTCTTCGAGAACTAGCTGTTTCGCTTGATTTTCATCGCCAACTAATTCAACCGGAACAAATGGCGTGACAATCTCAACTTTAGAATTACGCAATGTTTCAACACTATGTTCATGAGCGCGGAATTTATCACGGCGGTGAATTAAGGAAACTTTTTCAGCAATTGGTTCTAGCATTAATGCCCAGTCAACAGCGGAGTCTCCACCACCTAAAAGTGCTACTTTTTGTCCTGCGAAACTTTGAAGGTCCTCTACAAAGTAGTGTAAATTCTTCCCTTCATATTGAGCAGCATTTTCTAACTCTAAACGACGTGGTTGGAAGGCGCCAACACCAGCAGTTATGATTATTGTTTTAGAGTAATGAACTTCTTTATCTGTTGTCAGCTTAAATACTTCATTATCTTGTTTTTCAACATTTTCAACTGCTTGTTCAAGACAAATTGTCGGTGAGAACATGGCAATTTGTTCTTTTAAATTATTAACTAAATCTTGTGCTTTAATTTTTGGAAATCCTGCGACATCATAAATATATTTTTCCGGATACAATGCAGCAAGTTGTCCACCTAATTGTGGTAAACTTTCAATAATCTTCACACTTGCCTGACGCATACCTCCGTAAAATGCGGTGAACAATCCAGTAGGTCCTCCGCCAATAATTGTTATATCATAAATTTTTTGATCTTCCTTCAAAAAAATTCCCTCCATATCATATAATTTCAATTCCATAATATCACATCCGAAATCATGTAATCTATTGTTTGCATTTTGCACATCGTTTTTGGAATTTTTCTAAGTTTCATTTTTCCTAAATAGATATTGAAAAAGAACTGTAAAAGGAATATTATTAAGTGTGGATATTATTAATTTTTTATGACAATTATTAAGTGGGGCTTCGTTAATAATGCGGTTAGTTTAACAAAGCCTTATTTTACTATGTATTCATTAGTGAAATAAATCACAAATGTTTTTTTCATATTTATGGTGGTAACATATAAATACCATCACTAAAAAAATTAAAAGGTGGAATTGATACTGTGAGAAAGCCAAGAGTTGTTGTTTTGGGTGCAGGTTATGGTGGATTAATGACTGTAACTCGTTTACAAAAATTATTAGGGACGAATGATGCTGAGATAATCTTAATCAATAAAAATAAATATCACTATGAAACGACATGGCTTCATGAAGCATCTGCAGGTACTCTTCATCATGATCGAGTACGTTATGATATTAAAAATGTAATTAATCCCGCTAAAGTTGAATTTATACAAGCTACTATTGAAAAAGTGATTCCGGAAGAAAAGAAAGTAATTCTAGAAAATGCTGAAGTAGAGTATGATTATTTAGTTATTTCTCTTGGTTCTGATTCGGAAACATTTGGCATTAAAGGTTTAGACAAATATGCATTTGCCATCACAAATGTGAATGCGGCAAGACAAATTCGTGAACATATTGAATATCAATTCGCAACTTACAATACAGAAGTAGAAAAAGATGAAAAACGTTTATCTATCGTTGTAGGTGGTGCTGGATTTACAGGTATCGAATTTTTAGGTGAATTAACTAATCGTATTCCTGGATTATGTGAAGAGTATGATATTGATCCTAAAAAAGTAAGAATTACTTGTATTGAGGCTTCCCCTATGGTATTGCCACAATTTGATCGTGACCTTGTCAACTATGCGATCTCATTACTTGAAAGTAAAGGGGTAGAATTCCATATCGGTAATTCAGTTCAAGAAGTTACAGAAGATGGAGTATTCTTCGGTAAAAAAGGTGAGGAACCGGAGGAAATAAAAGCTGGAACTGTTATTTGGTCAGCAGGAGTTCGCGGCAACTCTGTCATTGATAAATCTGGGTTTGAAACGATGCGTGGACGGGTTAAAGTTAACGATGACCTGCGTATTCCGGGTTATGAAGATATTTTTGTCATTGGTGACTGCTCACTAATTATTAATGAAGAAATTAATCGTCCATATCCACCTACTGCCCAAATTGCGATGCAACATGGTGAAGTTTGTGCACGAAATGTGGCGAAGCTAGTACAAGGCAAAAACGATCTTGAAAACTTTTCTTTTGATGATAAGGGTACTGTTTGTTCGCTTGGTGAAGATGATGCAATTGGAGTTGTATTCGGGAAGAAAATCAAGGGAACGAAAGCTTCAGTTATGAAAAAAGTAATTGATAATCGTGCATTATTTATGGTCGGTGGTCCTTCACTAGTGATGAAAAAAGGTAAATTTAAATTATTATAATATGCAAAGAAAAGATGGAGGCAATTTATCCATCTTTTTTTGTTTTTGAAAAATTCAGAAATAAAGAGTTATAGAAAGATAAAAGATGAAAAGGGACTATTGTATGCGTTTTCTTCCCTCGATTTGCTTGTTTACCAATTGGATAAAAGATGATATATTATCAGAAAATTGAGAAATAAAATTCAGACGAGGAGTTGAGTAAAATGAAGATGGCGACTGCGGAGAATAAAACATGCACATATTGTTCTGGAAAAGGTTACTTTCAACTCATTTTAGGCGGTTCTGAAACTTGTCCGTGTTGTGATGGAACAGGTAAGAAAAAATAGAAGAATGATAATATAGATTGGGCCCTTAAAAGGGGCCTTTTTATTTTTACTCGGCTTTTTCAAAATGTTTGTTCTCAAAATGTTCATTTCTTTCCTAGCACTTTTATTGACTGGCTTATGAACATTAAGTACACTTGAAATTAGTGTATAATGGACTAGGTTTCGTTTGAAAGAAATGAATTTTTGGAGGTACGTGTTCGAATGCATATGGCATTACCGGTTTTAATTATTTCGATGTTATTATTTTTTGTCCTTTTCTTCGGCATCGGTTTCATTTTAAATATGCTATTAAGAATGACATGGTTAATGGCAATCGTTTATCCAATCGTAGCAATTTTGATTATTGATAATGTGCGCTTCTTAGAGTATTTCACTAATTCAAGTCATGCTTTTCATGAATTAGGAAAAAAAATAACTGCCTTATTAGCGCCTGACATTCTGATTTTATTAAGTGGTTTTATAGGTGCAATCGTAGCTGGTGTAGTTATGAAAATATTACGCAAAAAAGGTTATCGCATGTTTTAACATTCTATTATTAAAGCCTCTCACAGGCTTTTTTTTATTTAATAGATATATATTCCGACTTGGCGGAATTTTTAGTTTTTTATCCTTCCGATGAATATTTCAAATCGTTTTGGGAAAGGAATAGATTTGGGAGGAGTGGAAAAACTATGTATATGAAAAAAATATTAAGGCGTTTTCTTATGACAATTTTATTTATAGGTGCAGTGTTAGCGACATTTCAATCGATTTCTGGGGTAAAGGCTGAATCCCTAGAGTCGGGTATGATTTATGAGTCGGATGTAAAAATTTCAAATAGCCTTCAAAAGGCAGTTCGTAATTTAAGTAGTAAATCAATGGGTTTGGCATTAAAATCATTGAAAAAATCGGCGGTAACAACAACACAAATTTCATCAAGTGAATCAGTAAAAGGTTCAATACCAACATTAGAAAAAGCGATAAATTGGTCAAAATATCCTACAAAGGAAGTAGTGGCGACCGGCTATACAGCAGGTGTTGAATCAACTGGAAAAAATCCAAATGATCCGCAATATGGTATTACATATTCAGGCGTAAAAGTAAAAAGAGATTTATATTCAACGATTGCAGCTGACACAAATGTATTTCCGATAGGTTCTATTCTTTTTATTCCAGGCTATGGATATGGAGTAGTGGCGGATACGGGATCTGCTATAAAAGGAAATAGATTAGACCTATATTATGAAACGGTTAAAGATGTTTATGAGCAATGGGGAAAAAAGAGTGTAAAAGTTTATATTGTTGAAGTAGGTAAAGGAAAATTAACTGAAAAAGAACTCACGAAACTAAATGAAGATAAGGCCATGCAAGTATTTAGGCAGCAATATATTAAAACAAAATTAGAATAGATTGAGGTGGGCTGATTATGTCAGCCCACCTTACATTTTTTAGGACTTTTCGAAATAGATATAATTTTTGAATTGTGATAAATGTTATTATAGAAGTTTTTCGCTATAATAAACAATGGAGGTGTTTTAGGATGTTTAATATTATTAGTTCGAATCCTTTTAATGAGAGTCAGGAATGTCTTTTAGTTGGCTTAAAAGATACTTCGGAAAAGTTTTCTGGTATTTTAACAGATTTGGATGGTAAATTTGAAAACGGTTTGACAGAGCTTGTTAAATCAGGTGATATATCTGCAAAATTAAAGCAAATTTCAAAAGTACATACGTTAGGAAAAATTGCTACTAAACGATTAGTATTTATCGGTTTAGGAAAAGAGAAAGACTTAGAGTTTGACGCAATAAAAGAGGCGTTTGGAAAGGCATTCAAATTTGTAAATAAGAGTCGATTACAATCAGCAGCTGTCGCCCTTGATACATTTGTAACAGAATCTCTTTCTCACGAGGAGGTGGCAAATGCATTAAGTGAAGCATTGGCATTAGCCACTTATGAATTTGCTGGATATAAACAAAAATCAAATGAACCTGAGAAGAAAATCGAACAATTAAGTATTTTTACGGAAGCAGACAAAGAGGAGATTGAGGCAGCATTGACTGTGGGGTATGCTTATGGGAAGGCTACAAACTCTGCACGTACACTAGTCAATCTTCCCGGAAATATGTTAACAGCTACAGATCTAGCTCAATATGCTGCAGAAGTAGCAAAAAAATATGAATTTGAAGTAGAAATACTTGAAAAAGAGGAAATGGAAAAATTGGGGATGGGTGCTTTTTTAGCTGTTAACCAAGGATCCACAGAACCTCCAAAAATGATTGTGCTAAAATATCAAGGGAAAGAAGAATGGAAAGATGTTATCGGTCTCGTCGGCAAAGGAGTTACCTTTGAT
Source organism: Heyndrickxia vini (assembly GCF_016772275.1). Lineage (NCBI taxonomy): Bacteria > Bacillati > Bacillota > Bacilli > Caryophanales > Bacillaceae > Heyndrickxia > Heyndrickxia vini. The sequence continues at coordinate 1,259,128 of NZ_CP065425.1, forward strand.
ACTGGCGGGTATTCATTAAAAACAAAAACCGGTATCGTTGGAATGAAAACGGACATGGGTGGTGCTGCAGCTGTTCTAGGTGCAATGGAGATCATTGGTGAACTAAGACCAGAGCAAAACGTTGTAGCGGTCATTCCTTCCACAGACAATATGATTAGTGGTTCCGCATTTAAGCCAGATGATGTGATTACATCTATGAGTGGAAAGACAATTGAAGTATTAAATACCGATGCTGAAGGCAGATTAGCCCTAGCAGACGCTATTACTTATGCAAAACATCATGGAGCTAATTATTTGGTTGATGTTGCTACATTGACAGGTGGTGTCATTACTGCACTTGGCCTTGATAAAACAGGTGCTTTAACGAACCATGAAGAATTTTTTGAACAAGTATTAGAGGCATCCAGTGAATCGGGTGAATTTATTTGGCGCTTGCCATTAACGGAAAACGATAAAAAACGGGTTCGTGGAAGCAAAATTGCAGATTTAAATAATTCCCCAGGCAGTGAAGGCCATGCAATTATGGGAGGAGCTTTTGTCGGAGAATTTGCAGAAGATACTCCATGGGTACATTTAGATATTGCTGGGACAGCTGTTACAAGTAAGGAATACGATTTAGGGCCATCTGGTGCAACCGGAGTTATGGTACGTACATTAGCACTACTTGTGGAAAGATTTGAACCAATCAAATAATCCTATTTCAAAAAAACCGTATGATTACGGTTTTTTTTTGATGAAAAATCAGTATGTGACCTCTCTCATATATTTGGGCAGTTAAAAGCCTATCCAAAATCACGTTTGCCCATGCCATTCGCCCTTAACTCGCATAAAAAGATAAAGAGTGTCTTTAAAAAGGAGGTATACCTAATGTATTATTATCGACAGGCACCAGTCCCTCAAAATTATAGAATGTTTCCTTTTCTTTTTGGCGCCCCATTAGTAGGGGGATTTATTGGCGGGCTTATTGGTGGTGGAATAAGTAGTGCGTTTTTTAGACCGCGTCCTTATCCATATCCACAACCATACCCGCAGCCGTATCCGTATCCACAACCATATCCATACCCGCAATATGGGGGTTACGGCGCGAATGCATCCCCATATGTACCATACAGATAATATTCAGAACCTGAGCTCTTCGATTTCGAAGAGCTTTTTTCAATTTTCATTTTTATTGTCCCCAGCGAATTTTTAATTGAAGCAGGCAACAATTTGGTTCACTTTGGCTATTTGAAAAGTTTAAAACGAGACCGCTTGGAGTAAAGCGGATTTCTGGTATTGTTTTTACACCAATACTAGAAATCATTTTTTTTACCTCAATTAACTTAGATTGTTGGGCAAAAGTCATTAGTCTTTTAGAAAAATCTTCGGAGTTTGATATTTTTTCAACTATTTTTTCAGCGTCTTTTAAGATAGATAACGTTTTGGTGGCGGATTGTTTAAACAAAGTTGTGTTTACTGGCTGATATTGACGGGGGTTATAAAAAGGAATTGGTTGATAAGGGATAGGGGGATACATCGGATGATTTGGATAATTTCGGTTCAAAGTAATCGTCCCCTCCTAAAAAGTTAATTTATCTTCCTTTTCACAATATGCTGAAAGACCAGTAGTATGTGTTGCTAAATTTTTATTATGATACTAATATTCAAGAAGGATTATAAGGAATACTTCTTGAATATTAAGATAAGGGGGAAAGACAATGGATTACAAAAACACATTAATTGGGACGCTTGGAATTGAGTTTGTAGAAATTAGTAAAGGAAATGTAATTGCTACAATGCCTGTGAATGAACGAACAAAACAGCCATTCGGGTATTTGCATGGAGGGGCATCCGTTGCTCTGGCTGAAACCGTAGCTAGTGTTGGTGCAGCAGCAATTATTGATCCGGAAAGTGAAATATGTTTTGGTTTGGAAATAAACGCGAATCATATCAGATCTAAGCGAGATGGTATAGTCACCGCTTTTGCTGAAGCTGTTCATGTTGGCAAGAGTACACATGTATGGGAAATCAAAATTAAAGATGAAGAAGACCGGCTCATCTGTACGTCACGATGCACAATGGCAGTTGTACCAAAAAAATAACCTACAAGTGAATGACACTTGTAGGTTATTTTTTAGTAGCCTTCTTTTAACTGATGTCGATCGTGCTTGATACTGTAAAGCAGCATGCAGAACGCAAATAAAAATAACGCGCTAGTCACATAAAATACGGAAGATATCCCGCTAAATCCTGAAATTAGCCCACCTAAGACTGGACCTATGACATTTCCCAGAAAGCGGAAACTTTGATTATATCCAAGTACTTCCCCTTGCATTTCAAGTGGTGCTTCTCGGCGAATAAAGGCAGTGATACTTGGAAGCATTCCACCGATAGCCATTCCAAAAAAGAAACGGAAAATGACTAGTTCCCAAAGTTGGTTGGCTAGTGCTTGGGGAATGATAAATATAGAAGCAAGTACGAGTAAACACATTAATACCTTTTCATGGCCGATTTTATCCCCAAGTTTCCCCCATTGACGTGTCATTAATAAATTACCGAAACCGGTAGCGGAAAATGCCATACCGGCTAACAATGCGACGCTTCCTGCACTGCTTAATTGACTCACATAAAGGGCGAGTAGTGGTTGAATACTAAAGTTTGCAACTTGAATAAGCAGCGCGATAATCATTACAGTAATTAAAATGCGATGATTAAAAATTCTTTTTAATACGTCTTTGCGGCTGAAATCTTTTTGACCTTGTTTGGCTATTCTTGCCTTCTTGTTCTCAACAATACCGAATAGTACGCCGGTTGTGGCAATGATGATGGAAATAGAGGTAATAATAAATGTGTACTTAAAGCCGAATGAGTCAGCCATTGCACCACCAATTAATGGTCCGAATAAAGTTCCAGAAACGGTTCCCATTTGCAGCGTTCCTAAAACCTTCCCGGCACTTTCTTTAGGTGTTTGGGATGAAATAAGAGCAATGGATGTTGGTATAAATCCAGTCACGATTCCCATCATAAATCTTAAAATGAATAGACCTATTACATGGTGCATCATTCCCATAAAAAAGATACTGACGGCAATCCCATATCCAGTAATTAATAGAATTGGTTTAAATCCATACCGATCACCAAATCTTCCCCAAATTGGAGAAATGAAAAAAGCCACCAAAAAGGTCACTCCAAAAACAAATCCTGCCCATCTTTGTACATATTCATCACTATAATTTCCGAACGATTCGATGTATAAAGAAAGGAAGGGCATGATCATTGTTGTGCTTGCACCGACTAAGAAGTTGCAAATCCACATAATCAGTAAATTACGTTTTTCGTTATTAATCAAAGACACCTTCTTTTTTGGCTATTTTCGTATAGGTTGTTGTAGGAAATAATGAAATGAACCGTTCCTTTCCGCTACAGGCACTTGCTTTTTCGCGGTGCTACGATGAGCCTCCTCGTCGCTTCGCTCCTGCGGGGTCTCATCTGTCCAGCTGATCCCGCAGGAGTCAAGTGCCTTCCGCTCCAATTCACTCTGTGCTTATAACAGCAACAATCTTTTAGAAAAGAGCCTTTTATTTTTAATAACTTTCGTTTTTCTAATATTTAGTTTACCTAAATATTATATTGATATTTTCTAAAATTTCAACTATGAAAAAGCCCTTTTATTTTTTTGAAACCGCTTTAACTGTTGTGTTAATGGGAAGGGGACGGGCAATAAAAAAATAAAAAAAGAGATGATTCGTCATCATCTCCACACGTTAGTTATTCCATGTAATAGTGTACATCAATTCGTATTCTCGCTGGATGCTTCTTAAGCTCTCTATACTTTTTGCGTTAAAATCAGTTTCTTCAGCGGTAAGGTCGTTTATCATTTTCTCGACAGATTGTTTTAAAGAATCATTATATTTAGGGACATCTCCATCATAAGGTTTGACCATTTTTAATGGGATATTCGATTGTTCTCTGTATGCTAAAGCTTTTCTTTCGTGAAAAAAGGCAACGTCTGTTTCTTTCGGATGATGCAAATCCCCTTGCATTGGGTGTTTTAAAACAGCCAGCGTTCTGACAACATAATGATCAGGATATATGCCTGTAATTTCACCTATGTATTTTCCTGTTTTATTAAAAAAGGTTACTATTTGTTCTAATTCCATAATCATCTACCTCCTTATGACTATTATGATGGACAATAAACAAAATGAAAAGAAAAGAAGATGAAAGTTGCATCAAGGGATGTGAATTTAGTAAAGTAGGTGAAGGAAGATATGTATTATCATAAATAAATTTTAAATCATACATAAAGGAGTATATTAAATGACATATCCACAGCTTACTAATGAAGTATTAGAAAACGAAAAGGTAATTGAAATGCAAACCAATATGGGGAACATTAAAATTAAATTATTCCCAGAACTAGCACCTAAAACAGTTGAAAACTTTGTAAAGCACAGTCAAGATGGTTACTATGAAGGCGTTACTTTCCACCGCATTATTAACGGATTTATGATTCAAGGCGGCGACCCGCAAGGTAACGGTACAGGTGGAGAAAGTATTTACGGAGCTCCATTTGAAGATGAATTTTCTCAACAATTATTTAATTTCCGTGGTGCACTATCAATGGCAAATGCTGGTCCAAACACAAACGGCAGTCAATTCTTTATCGTACAAAGTGTGGCAGTTGATCCAAGAATGAAAGGCCAAATGGAAAGAGCGGGATACCCAGAAGAAGTGATTAATGCATATATGGAAAACGGGGGAACTCCACATTTAGATTTCCGCCACACAGTATTTGGTCATGTAATTGAAGGTATGGATATTGTAGATAAAATTGCTGAAGTAAAAACGGATATGCAAGACCGTCCAGTTCAATTTGATGTTGTTATTGAAAAAATAAATGTATTGAAATAATGTGAAGCTGTCCAATTGGGCAGCTTTTCTGTAATAATTTTGTCAAATTAAGCAATTGGTTTTAGCTTATGAATATTGGTATACTAGTAGTAGAAGTTTTATAAGAAAGGGAGTTTCACATGTTAAACTCTTTAAATATTTTCATACTAAATTTGTTTCTTTATTTTCCAGAAGATAAAAGAGAATATATTCCCGCATTTATCTCGTTTTCTATCTTTATGGTTCTATGCATATTAACGTTTATGTTTATTCTTAGAGTAAATAAAAAACAACTAAAGAAAGCGAAGGAATTTGAAGAAAAAGTTAAAGATACACTAAAATAATGGATGAGCCAATTCAACTAAAGGATTGGCTTTTACTTTTAGCTAATAGACCGTTCCTTTCCGCTACAGGCACTTGCTTTCCGCGGGGCTGGCGATGAGCGCTCCTGCGGGGTCTCATCTGTCCAGCTGATCCCGCAGGAGTCAAGTGCCTTCCGCTCCAATCCACTCTGCGTTTTGATTAAATTCATATTGATAGCAACATTCTGTGAGAAAACATCCTTAATTGTTACGAATAAACAGGCTTTGTTCTGGCTAGAATTGTGAATGAATAACAAATTTTGGAGGAATACATAATGAAATGGGCTGCTATTCTATTTACAACTATTTTATTGAGCGGGTGTACACAAGGGAATCCTAAAGATACAGATGTTGATATAAAAAATGCTGCAGGTGACAGTCTTGGGAAAATAAATTTACAAGAGCAAGCGAAGGGTGTCATGTTGAAGATCAATCTTACTGGTCTACCGCCGGGTGAGCATGCAATCCATTTTCACGAAAAGGGAAGTTGTAAAGCTCCCAATTTCACATCCGCCGGTAACCACTTTAATCCAGAAAAAAAGGACCACGGTCTATTAAATCCAAAAGGATCCCATGCAGGTGATCTGCCTAACTTAATCGTAAAAGACGATGGAAAAGCAAAATTAGACATTCTCGCACCACAAGTTAGTATGAACAGCGGAAAAAATTCGTTGTTTACAAAAGACGGAACTTCCATTGTCATCCATGAAACCAAAGACGATGGAATGACCCAACCTGCTGGTGATGCGGGTAATCGGATTGCGTGCGGGGTAATAAAAAAATAAAAGTAAAAAACCGGGAATTTATTAATTTACCGGTTTTTCATTTATATATTGATATATGTTTTGGTAAACTTCCTCTGCTTTTTCCTCTGGGATTAGATGCCCAGCTTCCTTTAAAACGACAAGTTTTGCATTGGGTATTTCCTTTGCTAACCGTTTTCCAATGTGAAGAGGAACGACTCGATCAAATTCTCCCCAAATTAATAGACAGGGAGTTGTGATCGCCTTTAATCTATCGGATGTTAAATCGCCTTCTCGGTCTCTCACCATTCTTGAGAGACCACGGAATATTTCATTATTTAAAAATGGCTGCTCGTAACCTTTTAACATGTCATCGTCAATAATCATTTTATTATGGACAACATTTTCGACATTTTTCTTAACGCCTGACTTTTCTAAGTAACGTTTAACAAAATAATGAAAAAACGGGAAGTAGCTTAGTAATCTTAATGATTGCGTAGCTGCTCCTAAATAGCCGGAACTGCAAAGAAGAATCCCTTTTTTCACTAAACTTGGCTTTTGGAGCATCATATTCAAAGCGATTTGACCGCCCATCGAATGGCCAATAAGATACACGCTACGGTATTCAAGATGATCGATTAAGGAAATAACCGTTGCGGCCAGATTATAATATGAATACTGATAGTGAGAATGTTTTCCACTTTGCCCAAAGGGAGGTAAGTCGATGGCAATCACGTTAAATTTTTCAGTTAAATAAGGAATCAATCTTCTAAAACTAAATGATGATGAGAGAAAGCCATGTAATAACACGAAGGTTTCTTTTGCATCTTTATTTTGATGTATTTCCAAATATAGATCGATACCTTTAATATTTTTTGTAAGCGTTGAAACAGTAATAGACACGAAATTCACTCCAAAAAGAGAAAATGACAAAAAAAAGGACGAGCATTATATCTCGTCAAAATAAAAATAAAAAGGGGGAATACTAGTGTATAGTATTGCCAATAGTAACAGTACTATACAGAAAGCCTTGTAATTATAGGATAACCAATTTTAATACTTTTTAATCAAATATAATAAAAAATTATTCTTTGGATTGAGTGAACACAGAAGCTGGAACATCTAAAACTGTTGATAATTTTAATATAGTTTGTGTATTAGGTACTTGCTCCCCAGATTCGTATTTTTCAATCGTTTTCGTTCCCAATCTTGCCTTTAATGCTAATTCTTCTTGCGTTAGATTATGTTGTTCACGATAAAATTTTAGATTTTGTGCAAATGAAGTCACGTGAATACCCCTCCAATAATCAGAATTCTTTTCTTTTATTGTATCACATAATAGTTTTTAGGCTTAAATCTGCTTCTTGAATATTTTGTGAGCATTTTACGTTATGCTTATTTTTGATTATCAATATTGACTGTGGTATAATTTTATATTGCGTATATATAGGAGAAAAAATTAGATAAATGGGAGTGTTTCGATGACGACAAAATACGAAATTGGAAATGTGTTAACTGGTAAGGTAGCAGGTATTCAACCATACGGTGCATTTATTGCACTTGATGAGGAAACTCAAGGATTAGTTCATATTTCGGAAATTAAACACGGTTATGTTAAAGATATTAATGATCATTTAAAAATTGGTGACGAAGTAAAAGTAAAAGTGCTTTCTGTGGATGAAGAAAATGGCAAGATTAGCTTGTCCATTCGTGCCACTGAAGAAGCACCAAAACAAGAGAAAAAACAACCTCGTCGTCGTCAAGCAAGTGTTATTCCTGAAGAGCCAACAGAGGGATTTAATACTCTAAAAGACAAATTGCAAGAATGGATTGCACAATCAGACTTAATCAAAAAATAATAAAAAAGAATCCGCTCATGTCGAGCGGATTTTTTTTATGGTTTTTCAATTCCATACTTGCGTATGCGATATTGTAAATTTTGACGGCTCATATGAAGTGCCTGAGCGGTTTTTGTAATGTTAAATCCATGGTACTGCAGGCCTTTTTGGATATAATATTTTTCCGCTTCTTGGATGTATTCATCGAATGGTTTGATTGGATTCTTTTGAATTAGAAATTGGTGTTCGTGTGATATTCGATGTCTAAAATAAGTTGGTAAATGATGATACTGCAGCAAATCTTCATTATCAAGCATCTTCATTGAGCTTTTAATGACATGTTCAAATTCCTTTATATTGCCAGGCCAATTATAATCTGAAAAACTTTCGAGACACTCATCTGATACTTTTTTTACATTTAGTTGAAAGCGCTCATTATATTTATTTAAAAAGAATGCAATAATTGAAGGAAGGGTATCAATACGATCGCGTATTGGCGGTATAAAAATTGTAAGTTCACTTAGATGATAATATAATGTCTTATTTAATTTTCCACTTCCTATTAAATCAATCGGATCTTTCCCAAGTGTGCAAATAATTTTATATGGACGCTCAGCAGTAATCATATTGAGAAAATGCAACTGACTAGTTGACGGAAGGTAATAAATATCCTCAATTACTAAGGTTCCGCCTTTTTCATTTTCTAAAAGTTTCATTGAATCAATTAGTACTTGCTCAATCGTTGATTCAGGCAGGGATGAACAATTTTGAAAAATAATCGGTTTTTCCGCTTGGTAAATCTCATGATGAATACACTCTGAAAGGATTTGTTGACCAGTGCCGGATTCGCCGATGATTAATATCGTTGACGAATTACTCGCCATTTGTTTGCCTGTTTCAATCACCTTTTGTGGGAAAAGATCAGACAAATTTTCAAAGGTATGAGTATGTGCAGAAGATGTTTCCCTTAGTGTATTTTTGTTCATCATTCTTTCTAATTTGGTTACATCTCGAACAATTTCCACGGCGCCAACTATTGTATTTTCATTGAAAATAGGAAATGTATTGTTCACTGTTTTTATTTCTTGACCTTTATTGTTAAAATACATTTGTTGAATGTTAAGAATAGGCTTTTTCGTATGTAAAACTTTTAATAAAGTGCTATCTTCACCTTGATAAAACTGAAATACATCTAATATATTTTTATCTAATATATCTTCAATATCCGTTCCTTCAATTTCAATCATTTTTTTATTGTACAAAATCGTTTTTCCATTCTCATCAATGACATGTACCCCTACATCAATGAGGTCGAGAATGGTTTTATAAATAGCTATTTCATTTTTAAGTTGCATGATAGGACACCCCTTAAAAAAATTCAAAAGAACAAGAAAAAACACTTGAAAAATGCAATGTCTTTTTGCATTATTATATATGTAAGGGTTTTCTAGAGCAAATAATTTTTGCACTATAGGTGTTAGAAATATAAATTATGATACTAAAAATTTTACTAAAAGCTTTTGAATGTTGTAATTAAATCTTTTGATTTCATTTTAATAAGGTCCTTCTTTTTGGAAAGGCTCTATATAATAGAATGGGGGAAATTTTATGGTAACAAAATCAGAAAAAATTATCGAACAAACAGAAAATTATGGTGCTCATAATTATCATCCACTACCAGTTGTTATATCTGAAGCTGAAGGAGTTTGGGTAAAAGATCCAGAGGGTAATAAGTATATGGATATGTTAAGTGCGTACTCTGCTGTGAATCAGGGACATCGTCACCCGAAAATTATTGAAGCGCTTAAACAACAAGCAGATCGTGTCACCTTGACTTCACGGGCATTTCATAATGACCAGCTTGGTCCGTGGTTTGAAATGGTGTGTAAATTAACTAATAAGGAAATGGCTTTGCCGATGAATACAGGTGCGGAGGCAGTCGAAACAGCAATTAAAGCAGCAAGACGATGGGCATATGATGTAAAGGGTGTAGCCGAGAATCAAGCTGAGATCATTGGATGCGAAGGGAATTTTCATGGGAGAACAATGACGGCAGTATCCCTATCTTCCGAAGAGGAATATAAACGTGGATTTGGTCCGATGTTACCGGGAATCAAACTTGTGCCATATGGTGATTTAGAAGCTTTAAAAGCGGTTATTACCCCAAATACAGCGGCGTTTATAATTGAGCCGATTCAAGGGGAGGCGGGAATCGTTATCCCACCGGAAGGTTTCTTAAAAGCTGCTTATCAATTGTGTAAAGAAAATAATGTACTATTTATTGCAGATGAAATTCAATCGGGCTTAGCTCGTTCTGGGAAAATGTTTGCGTGTGATTGGGAAGAAATTACCCCCGATATTTACATTCTTGGAAAAGCACTAGGAGGCGGAGTTTTCCCAATTTCATGTGTCGTTGCTAACAAAGATATTTTAGGAGTATTTAACCCGGGATCACATGGCTCTACATTCGGAGGAAATCCAATGGCCTGTGCCGTTTCCATTGCAGCTTTAGATGTCTTAATCGATGAAAAATTAAGTGAAAAGTCGTTGGAACTTGGAGAATACTTTATGGGCCAATTAAAAGAAATTCAGAACCCAATTATAAAAGAAGTTCGCGGCAAAGGCTTATTTATTGGTGTTGTCTTAGGAGAACCCGCCAGAAAATATTGTGAGGCATTAAAATTAGAGGGACTTTTATGTAAAGAAACTCATGAGAATGTGATTCGCTTCGCACCTCCACTAGTAATTACAAAGGAAGAACTTGATTGGGCCATTTCACGTATTAAAAAAGTTCTCTCTTAATAGGACATAGAAGTTAATAGTCTTTCACACGATCATACAGTAAAGAGGAGAATATCAATGGAAAATCTAAATTTATTCACATCTACTCAGGATGTCATTCAGGAAGCCCTTTCAAAATTAGGATTTAATAATGAGATGTATGAACTGTTAAAAGAGCCATTACGAATTTTGACTGTCCGAATGCCAATTAGAATGGATGATGGAACGATCAAAGTTTTTACAGGATACCGTTCTCAACATAATGATGCTGTTGGACCAACAAAAGGGGGCGTTCGCTTCCATCCCGAGGTAAATGAGGATGAGGTAAAGGCATTATCTATGTGGATGACAATTAAATGTGGAATTGTTGATCTCCCATATGGCGGAGGAAAAGGCGGAATTGTTTGCGATCCAAGAACGATGTCAATGGGAGAAATTGAACGATTAAGCCGTGGATATGTTCGAGCGATCAGCCAAATCGTCGGTCCAACAAAAGATATTCCTGCTCCTGATGTTTATACGAACTCACAAATTATGGCATGGATGATGGATGAGTATAGTAGTTTACGTGAAAATGATTCTCCAGGTTTTATTACTGGGAAACCTATTGTACTCGGTGGGTCAGAAGGACGTGATAAAGCGACAGCACAAGGAGTGACCATCTGCATCGAAGAGGCAGCCAAGAAAAAAGGGTTTGATTTAAAAGGTGCACGTGTTGTTATTCAAGGATTCGGGAATGCCGGAAGCTTCTTAGCGAAGTTTCTTCATGATGAAGGTGCTAAGGTTATCGGGATTTCTGATGCTTACGGCGCCCTGCACGATCCTAACGGTTTAGATATCGATTATTTACTCGATCGTCGTGATAGTTTTGGTACAGTAACGACACTATTTGAAAATACGATAACGAATAAGGAACTTTTGGAACTAGATTGTGATATTTTAGTCCCTGCTGCGATTTCCAATCAAATTACTTCGGAAAATGCTAGTAATATTAGAGCTTCGATCGTTGTAGAAGCAGCAAATGGTCCTACAACAGTTGAAGCTACGAAAATCTTAACTGAAAGAGGAATTCTACTCGTACCAGATGTTCTTGCGAGTTCCGGTGGTGTAACGGTTTCTTATTTTGAATGGGTTCAAAATAATCAAGGGTATTACTGGACGGAAGATGAAGTAAATGAAAAGCTACGGAAAAAACTTGTAGAAGCCTTTAATAATGTGTATACAACTGCGGAAACGCGTAAACTTAACATGCGTTTAGCTGCGTATATGGTTGGATTAAGAAATGCTGCTGAAGCATCTAAGTTTAGAGGATGGATTTAACAGTAGTTATATGTAAAAAGAACAGGTATACATGTACCTGTTCTTTTTTATTCTTTATTGCCTATTCGTTCTAGTTTCTGGGGAACGTTCAAACTCTTCATTTGGTTTAAACAAAATCCCTAAATTTATTAACCCGGCAATTCCAACTAGCCCATAAATAATACGAGTCAATGTAGTCGTATTTCCAAAAATAGAAGCAACTAAATTAAAGTGAAAAAATCCGATGAGACCCCAATTAATCGCTCCGATAATTGTTAGTACAAGTGCAATACGTTGAATGGCACTCATCCAATTCCTCCTTTCTCGTTTTAGTGTGAATCGTATACATAATATTTATTCATTTGGTCATCATTAGAACGTAGAGTAAAAGCTTAGTTTCTTGAAAAAATGAAGGTCATTCGATAAAGTGGATAAAGTAGTTGTAAATCTTTTATTGGAGGAATCTCTATGACACATATTCAATTTGATTATTCAAAAGCGTTATCCTTTTTTGGCGAGCACGAACTTACATATTTGGAATCTGCAGTAAAGGCAGCACACCAATCTTTACATAATAAAACTGGTGCGGGAAATGACTTTTTAGGTTGGATTGATCTACCTGTAGAATATGATAAAGAAGAATTTCAACGAATACTTAATGCCTCTGAAAAAATTAAAAATGACTCTGATGTCCTATTAGTTATAGGAATTGGCGGTTCCTATTTAGGAGCACGGGCAGCTATTGAAATGTTAAATCATAGTTTTTATAATTCGCAAACAAATGAAAAACGAAAAACACCGCAAATTTTATTTGTAGGAAACAATATTAGCTCATCGTATATGACTGATGTAATCGATCTGTTAGAAGGAAAAGATTTTTCAATTAATGTAATATCAAAATCAGGTACGACAACAGAACCAGCTATTGCATTCCGTATTTTTAGTAAGCTATTGAAGCAGAAATACGGTGAGGAAGCTGCGAAACATCGTATTTATGCTACGACAGATAAAGCGAAAGGTGCATTAAAAACATTGGCAAATGAGGAAGGCTATGAAACATTTGTTATTCCTGATGATGTTGGCGGACGTTACTCCGTATTAACTGCTGTTGGCTTGCTCCCAATCGCAGTAAGTGGTGTGAATATTCATGAAATGATGGATGGAGCAGCACAAGCGAGAATTGATTTTAATAATGAGAATTTGAAAGAAAATATTTCTTACCAATATGCTGCAGTTCGTAATGTTCTTTATAATAAAGGTAAAACCATTGAAATGCTGATTAATTATGAACCAGGCTTACAGTATTTTTCTGAATGGTGGAAGCAATTATTTGGAGAAAGTGAAGGAAAGGATCAAAAAGGGATTTTTCCTTCCTCTGCTAATTTCTCGACTGATTTGCATTCATTAGGACAATACATCCAAGAGGGACGTCGTGATTTATTCGAAACAGTTATTAAAGTGGCTAAAGCTAGACATGAGTTAGTGATTGAAGAAGAAGAACATGATTTAGACGGTCTTAATTATCTTGCGGGAAAAACTGTTGATTTCGTAAATAATAAAGCATTTGAAGGAACTCTATTAGCACATACAGATGGAAATGTTCCTAATTTAATTGTAGAAATTCCAGAAATGAATGCCTACACATTTGGATACTTAGTATATTTCTTTGAAAAAGCTTGTGCAATAAGTGGATATCTTCTCGGTGTGAACCCATTCGATCAACCAGGGGTTGAGGCATATAAGGTAAATATGTTTGCACTTCTAGGAAAGCCTGGTTACGAAGCGAAAAAGGCAGAATTAGAAAATAGATTAAAATAAGAAGAGCGCAAGCGACTTGCTCATCGACGTAAAAACTGGAAGGACTTTGACTGAGATAAAGGAAACGCGGGTGATGTAAGGCGAATCTATGTTGACTTATCGTAGGGAGAAGTCCTGAAGTTTTCTAGTCGATAGGCGCTGGAGCTAGATAAAGCAGTTATTTATTAGAAATATTAATCCTATAAATTTATACTTTCTTACCTTTTAAAAAATCCCCATTTGGGGATTTTTTTATTAAAGAATATGATTGTACTCCATGAGAGAAACTAAGAAAAAAGGAGTGCGATCATACATGTATAAGATTCCCTCAAAAATTGAAGGAAAGCAATTTCAATTGTATAAGCTCGAGCAACTATTAAAACCAAACGGTTATTCCATTGGTGGTGGTTGGGACTATGATCAAGGCTATTTTGATATAAAAATGGCGAATGATGATGGCTATCAATTTTTAAGGGTTCCATTCACTCCAGTCGATGGTCAGCTTGATACAAGAGGTGTAGTCGTTCAACTCGGGACCCCATTTGTTTTGAATCATGTATATCAAAATGATGTTGATGACGAAGCGGGTGTAGGTTATGCCGCAGCAGCATTTGATCAATTTGCTGAGCCGAAAGATGAAGATGGGAATATCCCTAAAAAATATATCGACTATGGAAAAGAATTAGTCCGTGAATTAGAACATATTCTTTTTTCTTAATTTGACTATTTAGAAATAACCAAAAGCTCATCATCATTTGTAATTTTACGATACAGGGGAGGGTTAATCATCGTATCTTCCCCTGTTTTCAATCCAATGAGTAATTTTCGGTCGTCTTGTAAAATGGTACTCAAAGCTTGAAAGGAAAGACCTACCCATTCCGGTTTAATTGAAATATATTTCAAATGATTATCGTTTAAATGATCCATCATAGAAAGTATGGTGTTCGACATCCCGCGGGAGAGGACACTGTTCATCATAATGTATGAAGTTTGCATATTAGTCTGAACAACTTCGTTCGCTCCGCCCCGTTTCGCATTCATAAAGTTTTCTGCCGTTAAAATTTCGACAACACAATACACATCTACATTTATTCCTTTAACAGCAAGTAATGTTAAAATTGTTCCCATGTCGGCATGTATTTCGGTTTTATGTTGATCAGATGTAATTAATACAAAATCGGCATAAGCGATATTCGCCTTTTTCAAAACTTCATCAATATACGGTTTTCCTCTTACAAAGTGAACTTGGCGGGTTAAAAATGGATTTTGTTCAAGTGTATCATCAATCAAAACAATTGGTTGTGGAAAATTAGTTTGCAATAATTGTTCAATAACACTTTTTGAACGGCCATTCCAGCCGATAATAATAATATGGTTTTTTCCAGTAAACATCGTTTTCCCTTTTATATAAGAATTTTGTAATCTTACGGTCGTTGCAGCAAGTGATGCGAAATAAGCAGATACTACGCCCGCGCCGATAAATACAAGAAGGATACCAAGAAGCCTTCCTTTAACCGTTACCGGGTAAACATCTCCGTATCCAACCGTTGCTGTTGTAATAACAGCCCACCAAATACCGACGAAAATAGACGGAAATGATTTCGGTTCAATAAAATGCATGGCTGCCCCAAAAATAATAATGACTGTTATCGCTAATAATAATATCCTTAAAATAACCGGCCAACGAAGAAATCGATAATAAAATTGCTGAAACATTTTATCAGCTCCTTTAAACACCCACCATTATCTCCTAATGCATACAAAACTATAACTTATAAGGATAAAATTCTCTTGTAAGGTTTTATTAAATTGAATATAATAAAAAATAGAGAAGGGGCATTAGCTCAGCTGGGAGAGCGCTACGCTGGCAGCGTCGAGGTCAGGGGTTCGAGCCCCCTATGCTCCATTTGAAAAACACTAACCGACTATGGGTAGTGTTTTTTTGTTTTCGGAGGTGAATGTTAACCTAAAGTTGGACAGAGGTTCCGTTATCTGTGACAAAAGAGGTAGTACTAGAGGTTTGCCGGACACTCGTTCCGTTATTACGGCAAATAGTCATGTTTTTTTATGATTTTCGTCGAATAACGGATTATGTGTCCTCTAACAATACGAAAATAAGGCATTTCATAGAAATAACGGACCCTATGTCCTTTAAAATACAATTGAGGTTGGAAAATCAATATTGTGGTAATTTCTGAGGGGAGAAAACGAGTTTATAACTTCGTGCACGTTGTTTACCGCCTGCAATAGCAAGTATTTGTAAATCAACTAGTTTATACAAAATCCGTCTAGTATGTCGATCACTTATTCTAAGATGATTTGCAAACTCAATGGGAGTGACCGGTCGCAACATGCGACGTGCAAAACGCACAGCCTCTGCCTCAAGCCAAGATAATTGGGATGGTACATCTGTTGAGATGAATTTCCCAATGAAAGATAAAATAAGTTGCTGACATCTTTTTGGTTCATCCCTTATGGATAAATAAGCAATAGGTAGGAATGTCCATCCATCGAGTGCCAATAATGAATGCCTCCAACATAAATCCTTAAATCTTCTTACATCAAGATCTCTGGCGTGAGGACCATATCCTTGAATTTCGATACCTCCTTTAGCTTCCCCAGGCATGTAGGCAAGATCGAGATAGCGATACCCGTTATTGAAATCTCGTACCTCCCATTCAGGATACAAGTGATCAAAATTTCCTACAGCAGGGAACCATACCGAGCGAAGAAATTCGATGGTCCCATGACCCAACCCTTTTTGAAGAATTTCGCGTCTTCTATGGTTTTTCTCATTTGAAATATTATCTTGGTGCCATTTTGTAAACTTATCTTCAAACTGTGACAACAATACACCCCCTTATCCTTATTTTAGTTAGCCATATAAAAATGCCACTTCTTTACAAATACTTAATGCCTAAGCATATTGTAATAGTATCGAAGCGGCACATTAAATGACTGACTATTTCATTTTATTTTAGCTTGAAACGAATGAATCTGCAATTTTTTGCAGGTGAGTAATTCTCCAATTGGACAGAGGTTCCGTTATCTGTGACAAAAGGGGTAATATTAGAGATTGATCGGACTCCCGTTCCGTTAAAGTCAAAAATAACGGTTGTTTTAAATGATTTTCATAAAATAACGGATTGTGTGTCCTCTAAAGGTATGAAATAAAGATTTAATTAGAAATAGCGGAACCAGTGTCCGTTTAAATTCATTTTTCTAATAAATTTAATTAGCAAACCGAAATGTTTTTTTGTACAATGAGTGATGAGATTAAAAATGAAGGGGGAATATAAACTGAATTCGAATACAGACGGCCTTCAATTAATGAAAAGTACTGAAAAAATATGGACAAGGGACTTTATATTAATTTGTTTAGCCAATTTTTTTATTTTTTTAGGTTTCCAAATGACATTACCGACAATCCCATTGTTTGTTGAACATTTAGGTGGAAATGATCAACTCATTGGTTTTGTAGTGGGTATCTTTACTTTTTCAGCATTGCTTCTTCGACCATTTGCTGGCCATGCGCTTGAATCAAAAGGCAGACGTTTTGTCTACTTATTTGGTTTGATAATATTTGTACTGTCAGTCGGCTCATTTGGATTTGCCATGAGCATTATGTTTTTATTTGCTCTACGAATTATTCAAGGGGTTGGATGGGGGTTTTCAACGACAGCATCCGGAACAATAGCTACAGATCTCATTCCACCTACAAGACGTGGAGAAGGTATGGGATATTATGGTTTATCAGGAAACTTAGCATTGGCTTTTGGACCATCACTCGGTCTTGCGTTAGCAGGAGTTCTTACATTTAAGCAATTGTTTTTTATTTGTGCAGGATTAGGAATTGCAGCATTATTATTATCTTCTAAAATTCGATACAAAAAGGTAGAGAAGTCTGAGTCGGCTCCGGTAACAGTTAAATGGGATTTTTATGAAAAAACGGCTCTTTCTCCATCCTTACTATTATTCTTTATCACCGTTACTTTTGGAGGAATTGCTTCATTCTTACCGTTGTATACGGCGCAAAAGGGAATTGCGGGAATTCAATGGTATTTCCTTATTTATGCGTTAGCATTGATGTTGACCAGAACTTTTGCGGGTAAATTATATGATAAAAGGGGACATCAAGCAGTATTTATTCCAGGTGCCTTGTTAATTATTCTAGCGATGATTTTATTAGCATGGCTACCAAATAGCTCCATTCTGTTTGTTGCAGCATTTCTTTATGGATTCGGTTTTGGATCGGTTCAACCAGCTTTGCAAGCATGGTCCATTGAGAAAGCACCAAAGAATAGGAAGGGAATGGCGAACGCTACTTTCTTTTCATTTTTTGACCTTGGGGTTGGTGTTGGAGCAATGGCCTTTGGACAAATTGGGCATTTATTTGGATACGGAAGTATTTACAAAACAGCTGCTATTTCAGTAGTCATTTCAATCATTTTATATTCAGTCATACTGCGAAAAGAGAAAAGTTCAAGTAATAGCAGGGTAAATGCATAAAAGGTAAAAGGGACTGATACTGTTCAGTCCTTTTTCTATATTAACTTTCGATTTCTGTTCCTTTTACTTCATTCAAACTCGAAACGATGTGAAAAATTTCAGTAGTTGGTCTTCTGTGACTTGTGACTGCTTTTAATACGATTAAATGTCCATCTTGTTGAAGGTCTTTAATGCGAATGCCCTCAATGGTTATTTTGTTTTCCTCAATTTGAGTGATTACTTTATCTATACTTAGTTTATCCTTTACTATAATTCGTAATAGGATATCTTTTTTTCTAAGTTGTTGAGGACCGATTTTCGATAAGATAGATGGGATAATTTCAACACTAATCATTAATAAAATAACACCTGCTGCTGCTTCAAAGTAAAAGCCTGCTCCTACTGCAATTCCAATACCTCCTGCGCCCCATATCATTGCTGCAGTAGTCAAACCTGTAATATTATCATTTCCTTTTTTTAAAATCACCCCAGCTCCTAGAAAACCAATACCTGAAACAATTTGTGCTGCTAGTCTTAATGGATCCATTTGAATTGGAACTCCATTTGAAGCTGGAAATAGATATGCTGATTGAATGGATACGATTGTTAATAGGCAGCTAATTATTGAGATTACTAAACTCGTTTTCAATCCTAACGGTTTTCGTTTTAGCTCTCTTTCTAGTCCGATAATTAAACCAAGTACTGCTGATATCCCAAGTTTAAATAATATATTTACGTCTAATAACTCCATCGTTATCCCCTTTCGATGCGTAACCGTATAAACAATGATAGAAAATAGGGTGAAAAGATTATAGAATAGGTGTATATATTTTATCATAATTTTCATACGGAATAAGGAGAGTTATATGAATAATCCAAAAGTAAATCCCTATTTTGCACTTATTATAGGTGTACTAACTGTCTCTACATCAGCTATACTTGTGAAACTTTGTACTTCAGGTGCAGGAGCGATTGCGTTCTATCGGCTTTTTTTCTCTGTTATTATTATGTTGCCGTTTTTTTTATCTAAGAACGTTAAGGAATTAATAAAAATATCGAAAAAGGATTGGGTTTTCTCTGGTATATCTGGTGCTTGTTTAGCGTTTCATTTTATCCTCTGGTTTGAATCTTTAAACTATACATCAGTAGCAAGTTCCACTGTTTTAGTTACACTACAACCTTTATTTGCATTTGCTGGGACTTTTATTTTTTTTTAAGAGTCCTTTACGTTAAAAGCAATATTCTGCGGTGTTTTTGCGATTATAGGTAGTATTGTTATTAGTTGGGGAGATTTCACGATTAGCGGAATGGCATTGTTTGGAGATTTATTAGCTTTTTTAGCATGCATGTTAGTTACTGCCTATTTATTATTTGGTCAAAATGTCAGAAAACGCATGTCTCTAATGTCGTATACATTTATTGTCTATACTATCAGTTCGCTGATTCTATTAATCTATGTTTTAGTAAGAGGCGAATCGCTTATTCCTACTGATAATATGGATTGGATTTACTTTTTACTTTTAGCTATTCTCCCAACACTATTAGGACACACACTTTTCAACTGGACAATTAAATGGTTAAGCACTTCTATTATTTCAATGGCAATATTATTTGAACCTATTGGTGCTTCAATTTTAGCTTATTTTATTTTAGAGGAAAATATTATCTGGACACAAGTTATCGGCGGATTGATCATCCTTCTTAGCATAACCCTTTTCATTATTGATGAAAAAAAAGCTAAGGCAAAATCGTTTGATACAAAAACAATTCAAGTCTAATAAAAAGTTTCTTTCGGCTTAACCTATCCTTTAATCTTTAAATAAACAGATAGGTTAAGCCTGAAAAAACAAATGCCATGATTAAGGTAAATAATATAGTGATAAAATGTTGGAATTTATTATTACCTATTTTTTTTTCGAAAAAGTATGTGCAGGTAAATAAATAAAATGTCATCGAAAGTGAAACTAGTAATGCGAAAATATTTATCTAACTCACCTTCCCAAATAATATTAAATTTGATAATATATATTTAACTATTGTCCATAGTATGATTAATAGGATTTAAAAATTTTTTCAAAAAAAAGCATTGCAACATGATAATATCCGTGTTATATTATTAAACGTCCGATACGGAAGTGTTTATAAAAACTTCAAAAAACATTTAAAAAAAGTGTTGACTGAGAATCGGAAAGATGTTAATATTTAAAAGTCGCTTTAAGAGCGAAAATTGATCTTTGAAAACTGAACAAAACGAAACGTCAATAAATTAACTTTTTAGAGCTAAATCAAACATCTTTTTGGAGAGTTTGATCCTGGCTCAGGACGAACGCTGGCGGCGTGCCTAATACATGCAAGTCGAGCGAACTTGATGGGAGCTTGCTCCCTGAGAGTTAGCGGCGGACGGGTGAGTAACACGTGGGTAACCTGCCTGTAAGACTGGGATAACTCCGGGAAACCGGGGCTAATACCGGATAACTTTTTCCTTCGCATGAAGGAGAATTGAAAGGTGGCTTTTAGCTACCACTTACAGATGGACCCGCGGCGCATTAGCTAGTTGGTGAGGTAACGGCTCACCAAGGCGACGATGCGTAGCCGACTTGAGAGGGTGATCGGCCACACTGGGACTGAGACACGTCCCAGACTCCTACGGAGGCAGCAGTAGGAATCTTCCGCAATGGACGAAAGTCTGACGGAGCAACGCCGCGTGAGTGATGAAGGTTTTCGGATCGTAAAACTCTGTTGTTAGGGAAGAACAAGTATCGTTCGAATAGGGCGGTACCTTGACGGTACCTAACCAGAAAGCCACGGCTAACTACGTGCCAGCAGCCGCGGTAATACGTAGGTGGCAAGCGTTGTCCGGAATTATTGGGCGTAAAGCGCGCGCAGGCGGTTTCTTAAGTCTGATGTGAAAGCCCACGGCTCAACCGTGGAGGGTCATTGAAACTGGGAGACTTGAGTGCAGAAGAGAAGAGCGGAATTCCACGTGTAGCGGTGAAATGCGTAGAGATGTGGAGGAACACCAGTGGCGAAGGCGGCTCTTTGGTCTGTAACTGACGCTGAGGCGCGAAAGCGTGGGGAGCGAACAGGATTAGATACCCTGGTAGTCCACGCCGTAAACGATGAGTGCTAAGTGTTAGAGGGTTTCCGCCCTTTAGTGCTGCAGCTAACGCATTAAGCACTCCGCCTGGGGAGTACGGCCGCAAGGCTGAAACTCAAAGGAATTGACGGGGGCCCGCACAAGCGGTGGAGCATGTGGTTTAATTCGAAGCAACGCGAAGAACCTTACCAGGTCTTGACATCCTCTTGCTCTCCCTAGAGATAGGGATTTCCCTTCGGGGACAAGAGTGACAGGTGGTGCATGGTTGTCGTCAGCTCGTGTCGTGAGATGTTGGGTTAAGTCCCGCAACGAGCGCAACCCTTGACCTTAGTTGCCAGCATTTAGTTGGGCACTCTAAGGTGACTGCCGGTGACAAACCGGAGGAAGGTGGGGATGACGTCAAATCATCATGCCCCTTATGACCTGGGCTACACACGTGCTACAATGGATGGTACAAAGGGTTGCTAGACCGCGAGGTTACGCCAATCCCATAAAACCATTCTCAGTTCGGATTGTAGGCTGCAACTCGCCTACATGAAGCCGGAATCGCTAGTAATCGCGGATCAGCATGCCGCGGTGAATACGTTCCCGGGCTTTGTACACACCGCCCGTCACACCACGAGAGTTTGTAACACCCGAAGTCGGTGAGGTAACCTTTTGGAGCCAGCCGCCGAAGGTGGGACAGATGATTGGGGTGAAGTCGTAACAAGGTAGCCGTATCGGAAGGTGCGGCTGGATCACCTCCTTTCTAAGGAATATGGAAGACCACTGACGTGGTTACAAAAAGACGCTTTCGTTTTGTTCAGTTTTGAGAGGTTAATTCCTTTCAAACTAATTGTTCCTTGAAAACTAGATAAAATGAGAAATAACCAAGTAATAACCGAGAATCGCCACTTTATGGATGAATCCATTAAGTAAGTAATAAACAACCTTTTTAGGTTAAGTTAGTAAGGGCGCACGGTGAATGCCTTGGCACTAGGAGCCGATGAAGGACGGGACTAACACCGATATGCTTCGGGGAGCTGTAAGCAAGCTTTGATCCGGAGATTTCCGAATGGGGGAACCCGCTGCCCGTAATGGGGTAGTATCCTTACTTGAATACATAGAGTATGGAAGGCAGACCCGGGGAACTGAAACATCTAAGTACCCGGAGGAAGAGAAAGCAAATGCGATTTCCTGAGTAGCGGCGAGCGAAACGGAAGAAGCCCAAACCAAGAGGCTTGCCTCTTGGGGTTGTAGGACACTCTATACGGAGTTACAAAGGAACGAAGTAAATGAAGAGGTCTGGAAAGGCCCGTCAAAGAAGGTAACAACCCTGTAATTGAAACTTCGTTCCCTCCAGAGTGGATCCTGAGTACGGCGGGACACGTGAAATCCCGTCGGAAGCAGGGAGGACCATCTCCCAAGGCTAAATACTCCCTAGTGACCGATAGTGAACCAGTACCGTGAGGGAAAGGTGAAAAGCACCCCGGGAGGGGAGTGAAAGAGAACCTGAAACCGTGTGCCTACAAGTAGTTAGAGCCCTGTGCGTATTTCCTTCGGAAAGACGCCGGGTGATAGCGTGCCTTTTGTAGAATGAACCGGCGAGTTACGATTTCAAGCGAGGTTAAGCTGAAGAGGCGGAGCCGCAGCGAAAGCGAGTCTTAATAGGGCGAATGAGTTTGAGGTCGTAGACCCGAAACCAGGTGATCTACCCATGTCCAGGGTGAAGGTAAGGTAACACTTACTGGAGGCTTCGAACCCACGCACGTTGAAAAGTGCGGGGATGAGGTGTGGGTAGCGGAGAAATTCCAATCGAACTTGGAGATAGCTGGTTCTCTCCGAAATAGCTTTAGGGCTAGCCTTAAGGTAAGAGTCTTGGAGGTAGAGCACTGTTTGGACTAGGCCTCATCGGGTTACCGAATTCAGACAAACTCCGAATGCCAATGACTTATCCTTAGGAGTCAGACTGCGAGTGATAAGATCCGTAGTCAAAAGGGAAACAGCCCAGACCACCAGCTAAGGTCCCAAAGTATACGTTAAGTGGAAAAGGATGTGGAGTTGCTTAGACAACCAGGATGTTGGCTTAGAAGCAGCCACCATTTAAAGAGTGCGTAATAGCTCACTGGTCGAGTGACTCTGCGCCGAAAATGTACCGGGGCTAAACGTATCACCGAAGCTGTGGATGGACACCGTCTGGTGTCCGTGGTAGGAGAGCGTTCTAAGGGCTGAGAAGCTAGACCGTAAGGACTGGTGGAGCGCTTAGAAGTGAGAATGCCGGTATGAGTAGCGAAAGAAGGGTGAGAATCCCTTCCACCGAATGCCTAAGGTTTCCTGAGGAAGGCTCGTCCGCTCAGGGTTAGTCGGGACCTAAGCCGGTAGAAAGGCGTAGGCGATGGACAACAGGTTGATATTCCTGTACCACCTCTTCACCGTTTGAACGATGGGGGACGCAGGAGGATAGGGTAAGCGCGCTGCTGGAATAGCGCGTCCAAGCAGTTAGAGGGGTGACGAGGCAAATCCCGTCACCATGTACCTTGAGCTGTGATGGCGAGGGAAATATAGTACCGAAGTTCCTGATTCCACACTGCCTAGAAAATCCTCTAGTGAGGTGAAAGGTGCCCGTACCGCAAACCGACACAGGTAGGCGAGGAGAGAATCCTAAGGTGAGCGAGAGAACTCTCGTTAAGGAACTCGGCAAAATGACCCCGTAACTTCGGGAGAAGGGGTGCTCTGTTAGGGTGCAAGCCCGAGAGAGCCGCAGTGAATAGGCCCAGGCGACTGTTTAGCAAAAACACAGGTCTCTGCGAAGCCGCAAGGCGAAGTATAGGGGCTGACGCCTGCCCGGTGCTGGAAGGTTAAGAGGAGAGGTTAGCGCAAGCGAAGCTTTGAATTGAAGCCCCAGTAAACGGCGGCCGTAACTATAACGGTCCTAAGGTAGCGAAATTCCTTGTCAGGTAAGTTCTGACCCGCACGAAAGGCGCAACGATCTGGGCACTGTCTCAACGAGAGACTCGGTGAAATTATAGTACCTGTGAAGATGCAGGTTACCCGCGACAGGACGGAAAGACCCCGTGGAGCTTTACTGCAGCCTGATATTGAATTTTGGTACAGCTTGTACAGGATAGGTAGGAGCCTTTGAAGCCGGAGCGCCAGCTTCGGTGGAGGCGTCGGTGGGATACTACCCTGGCTGTATTGAAATTCTAACCCGCACCCCTGATCGGGGTGGGAGACAGTGTCAGGCGGGCAGTTTGACTGGGGCGGTCGCCTCCTAAAAGGTAACGGAGGCGCCCAAAGGTTCCCTCAGAATGGTTGGAAATCATTCGCAGAGTGTAAAGGCACAAGGGAGCTTGACTGCGAGACCTACAAGTCGAGCAGGGACGAAAGTCGGGCTTAGTGATCCGGTGGTTCCGCATGGAAGTAGTATCGCTCAACGGATAAAAGCTACCCCGGGGATAACAGGCTTATCTCCCCAAGAGTCCACATCGACGGGGAGGTTTGGCACCTCGATGTCGGCTCATCGCATCCTGGGGCTGTAGTCGGTCCCAAGGGTTGGGCTGTTCGCCCATTAAAGCGGTACGCGAGCTGGGTTCAGAACGTCGTGAGACAGTTCGGTCCCTATCCGTCGTGGGCGTAGGAAATTTGAGAGGAGCTGTCCTTAGTACGAGAGGACCGGGATGGACGCACCGCTGGTGTACCAGTTGTCTTGCCAAAGGCATCGCTGGGTAGCTATGTGCGGAAGGGATAAGTGCTGAAAGCATCTAAGCATGAAGCCCCCCTCAAGATGAGATTTCCCTTAGTTTATCTAAATAAGACCCCTGAAAGATGATCAGGTTGATAGGTTCGAGGTGGAAGTGTGGCGACACATGGAGCTGACGAATACTAATCGGTCGAAGACTTATCCTAATTTGATTTGACGTTATTATGAAGTATTTCTCATCTATCTAGTTTTGAGGGAACAATCCCTGAAATTTTTAGTCTGGTAATTATGGCGAGAAGGTCACACCCGTTCCCATCCCGAACACGGAAGTTAAGCTTCTCAGCGCCGATGGTAGTTGGGGGCTCTCCCCCTGCAAGAGTAGGACGTTGCCAGGCTGTATAATACATGGAGGATTAGCTCAGCTGGGAGAGCACCTGCCTTACAAGCAGGGGGTCGGCGGTTCGATTCCGTCATCCTCCACCATCTTTTAGACAAAAAATCATTTTGCCGGCCTAGCTCAATTGGTAGAGCACGACCGAATACGCTTCGTAGGAATAACTTCAGCGTACAGCTTGAGCCGCTACTTGAATAATCAGTCTGAAAGCTGGACGACCTTCTTAAGTGGTTCAATATAAGGAAAATAATTTAATATGCCGGCCTAGCTCAATTGGTAGAGCAACTGACTTGTAATCAGTAGGTTGGGGGTTCAAGTCCTCTGGCCGGCACCATTTTTAAAAGAAATGAGCCATTAGCTCAGTCGGTAGAGCATCTGACTTTTAATCAGAGGGTCGAAGGTTCGAGTCCTTCATGGCTCACCATTAAATTTACGCGGGTGTGGCGGAATTGGCAGACGCACCAGACTTAGGATCTGGCGCCGCAAGGCGTGGGGTTCGACTCCCTTCACCCGCATTATAACTAATTAAGTCGCGGAAGTAGTTCAGTGGTAGAACACCACCTTGCCAAGGTGGGGGTCGCGGGTTCGAATCCCGTCTTCCGCTCCAGACAACCCTTGCCGGGGTGGCGGAACTGGCAGACGCACAGGACTTAAAATCCTGCGGTAGGTGACTACCGTACCGGTTCGATTCCGGTCCTCGGCACCAAAGTTTTTTTGCGAAGCGAAATAACTTTCATTATATGCGCCCGTAGCTCAATTGGATAGAGCGTTTGACTACGGATCAAAAGGTTAGGGGTTCGACTCCTCTCGGGCGCGCCATTAAGTTCGGGAAGTAGCTCAGCTTGGTAGAGCACTTGGTTTGGGACCAAGGGGTCGCAGGTTCGAATCCTGTCTTCCCGACCATTATATACAAAAACTAATATGGGGCCTTAGCTCAGCTGGGAGAGCGCCTGCTTTGCACGCAGGAGGTCAGCGGTTCGATCCCGCTAGGCTCCACCAATTAAATTTTAATTATAACTATATGGCGGCGTAGCTCAGCTGGCTAGAGCGTACGGTTCATACCCGTGAGGTCGTGGGTTCGATCCCCTCCGCCGCTACCATATAGGACCTTTAGCTCAGCTGGTTAGAGCAGACGGCTCATAACCGTCCGGTCGTAGGTTCGAGTCCTACAAGGTCCACCATATAATTTCGGAGGAATACCCAAGTCTGGCTGAAGGGATCGGTCTTGAAAACCGACAGGCGGGTTACACCGCGCGGGGGTTCGAATCCCTCTTCCTCCGCCATATGAATGTATATTAATATTGCCGCGGGGTGGAGCAGTCTGGTAGCTCGTCGGGCTCATAACCCGAAGGTCGCAGGTTCAAATCCTGCCTCCGCAATTAAAGATAGTTATTTTGACATTAGTCAAAAATATACTGTTATTTTCAGCTGTCGCTGAAAGAAAAATAAGGATGTTTATTTTCTCCTTATGTTGAAAAAAAATTGGTCCGGTAGTTCAGCTGGTTAGAATGCCTGCCTGTCACGCAGGAGGTCGCGGGTTCGAGTCCCGTCCGGACCGCCATTTACATATAATATACATACTTGGCTCGGTAGCTCAGTCGGTAGAGCAATGGACTGAAAATCCATGTGTCGGCGGTTCGATTCCGTCCCGAGCCACCATATAAAGTTATCAAAGATTGTATATATACAATGTGGCGGCTATGGCGAAGTGGTTAACGCATCGGATTGTGGTTCCGACATGCGTGGGTTCGATTCCCACTAGCCGCCCCATATTGCGGGTGTAGTTTAGTGGTAAAACTACAGCCTTCCAAGCTGTTGTCGTGGGTTCGATTCCCATCACCCGCTCCATATTTTATGGGCCTATAGCTCAGCTGGTTAGAGCGCACGCCTGATAAGCGTGAGGTCGATGGTTCGAGTCCATTTAGGCCCATTTATTCCGCAGTAGCTCAGTGGTAGAGCTATCGGCTGTTAACCGATCGGTCGTAGGTTCGAATCCTACCTGCGGAGCCATTTTATTATTTAAACAATATTGGAGAAGTACTCAAGTGGCTGAAGAGGCGCCCCTGCTAAGGGTGTAGGTCGGGTAACCGGCGCGAGGGTTCAAATCCCTCCTTCTCCGCCATTTAGGCCCGTTGGTCAAGCGGTTAAGACACCGCCCTTTCACGGCGGTAACACGGGTTCGAATCCCGTACGGGTCATAATATATTCGAATATATAGTAAGTTGGGAGTTTAAAAGATATGTCTTTTAAACTCCTTTTTTCTTTTGAAAATCTTCATTCAAAGGATATAAAAAAGCCATCTTTTAAAGTTCTATGTCGTCGGAAAAATTTCTATATAATCAATATTTAATGTGTGAAATGGGGAAGATAAGTTGTGTTCATTGACTCTATTCTATTAGAGGTGTATCTTAAAGATTGGACATAAAAATTTAAAAAGATTCGTCGTTGCACGGTTGTTTTTGGGAGAGATAATTTTGAAAAAAATTGAACAGATGAACATTGAAAATGAATGCAATATTGCTTTAACAAAGGCTAAAAAAAAGAACAAATCGATCTTATTTAGTTATACAGAACAATTAAATAATATTGACCCCCTATCATTTTATTCATCTGCAAAAACGCTATTTCAAGGAGAACGTTTTTTCTGGAAGGTTCCGAACGATGAGATGATTATAGTTGGTCTAGGTAGTACACAAACTTTCAAGACGGAAGTAGAAGAAGATCGATTTGATTACATTGATAAGGAATGGAATCAATTAATACAGGATGCTCATATATATAATCCTTTCGATGTTCAGGGAACCGGTCCTGTAATTTTTGGTGGATTTTCATTCGATCCTTTAAGTATGAAAGAGTCAGAATGGGCTCCGTTTAACAATGCCTTATTTCATCTGCCAAAACTAATGCTCGTTATAAATAAACAAGAAGTTTTTTTCACAATTAATATATTATGTAATTCAGATGATCATTTAGGTATTCTAAATCACCATCTAAAAATACAAAGAGAAATATTAGAGACTAAATTTTCAAAAGGGAAAAATAGCAATATTAAACAGGAACATGAAATGAACCGCCAAGAATGGGTAGACTCAGTCGCGGAAGTGGTTGACCTTTTAAAAAAAGATAGTCAATTAAATAAAGTAGTTATGGCAAGGAAAATGAATATTGAATTTAATGATAAAATAGCAGCTGAAAACGTATTAGAGAATTTATGGGAAGAACAACATGAAAGCTATATTTTTTCATTAGAGACGGTTGATCGCTGTTTTACAGGTGCGTCTCCTGAAAGACTGATTAAGAAGAATGGAGACGCTATTCTATCCGCATGCCTTGCTGGATCAATAAAGCGAGGGAATACGATAAGTGAGGATGAGTCTCTAGGTGAGACATTATTTAATGATGTGAAAAATCGACATGAACATCAGCTCGTAGTTTCAATGATCGCTGAAGTCATTCGTAAATATTGCAGGAATGTTAACATTCCAGAAATACCTACAATCATGAAAATGAGAGATATACAGCATTTGTTTACACCTGTAAATGGAACAATTAAGGATGATCAGATTTCTATTTTTCCATTAGTCAAAGATCTTCACCCAACACCCGCTATGGGGGGAGTACCTACTAATGAAGCTTTACAAATCATCCGCGATAAGGAAAAAATGGATCGTGGGTTTTATGCTTCTCCAATTGGTTGGGTTGATTACAGGGGGAATGGAGAGTTTGCTGTAGCCATTCGATCAGGATTAATTAAAGAGAATGAAGCATTTTTATATGCTGGGTGCGGTGTAGTTTCCGACTCAATCCCAGAGGATGAATATTTTGAAACAAAAATTAAATTTCGTCCGATGCTTCGTGCATTAGGAGGAAAGAAATTATGAATCATCAAGAGACACTTACAACATATTTAGCTAGCTTTATTCAGGGATTGTCAAATTCAGGTGTTCGGGATGTTGTCATAAGCCCCGGCTCACGGTCAACACCTTTAGCTTTGTTAATTGCTGACCACCCTAAGCTTAAATATCATATAAATATTGACGAACGTTCAGCTGCTTTTTTTGCATTGGGAATTGCAAAACAAACAAGGAATCCTGTTGCCCTATTATGTACTTCTGGAACTGCAGCGGCTAACTATTTTCCTGCAATTGTAGAAGCAAAGCTTTCAAGAATTCCATTAATCGTATTAACGGCTGATCGCCCACATGAATTGCGGGATATTGGGGCACCACAAGCAATCGACCAGATTCATTTATATGGAAAGCATGTAAAATGGTTTGCTGAAATGGCACTTCCAGAGATAGGGAAAGAAATGACATACTATGCTAGAACAACAGCTACAAGAGCTATTAGTATGTCTATACAGCAACCAGCGGGCCCAGTACATTTAAATTTTCCAATTCGCGAGCCATTACTACCAAGATTGACCCCTTCTCCATTCGGGGAATTGGAGGATCAATCAGTAATTAAAGTGAAGCAAGGGAGTACCCTTCTTGATTTGGGGGAAATGAAAACGATTTGCGATCGACTGCAAACTCTTGAAAAGGGCTTAATTGTATGTGGGGCTATTGATTATCCACAATTTTCAGCAGCGGTTTTAGAAATGGCTGATTCATTAGGCTATCCAATTATTGCAGACCCACTTTCACAGCTTCGAAGTGGGACATTCTCGGAGAATAATATCATTGATAGTTATGATGCAATATTAAAAGACATTGTTTCAGATGAAATGTTGTATCCTGATGTTATTATTCGATTTGGCGGAATGCCGGTTTCAAAGCCTTTAACTAAATTTATGAAACGACTTGAGGGAACTGAACAATATATTATTGAAGCGGGAGATAGTTGGCGCGATCCAATTAATTCGGCTACCCAAATGATCTATTGCGATGAAACATTATTTTGTGAAGGATTATTAAATCAATTGGATACAAAAAGACATTCAAAATGGTTGAAAATGTGGCAGAATCTAAATCAGATTGCTCGGAATACAATTATTAACGAAATTAGTGATATTTCTGAATTAGATGAAGGAAAGCTCGTTTTAGAATTAATAAAAAGATTGCCGCAAAATAGCCATTTATTTGTTGGTAATAGTATGCCAATTCGCGATGTGGATACATTTTTCCATTTTAATCAACAAAATATACGGGTATTAGCTAATCGCGGAGCAAATGGGATTGATGGTGTAGTTTCAAGTGCATTAGGAGCAAGTTTATATGGAGAATCGCTGTTTTTATTAATTGGCGACTTATCATTTTTCCATGATTTAAATGGGTTATTAGCAGCAAAGATGCATCAATTAAACATCACGATTATCGTAATTAATAATAATGGCGGAGGAATTTTTTCTTTCTTGCCACAATCGAATGAGCCAAAACATTTTGAAGCACTATTTGGTACACCAACAGATATTGAATTTGAATATGTTGTAAAAATGTATAATGGTAAATATAGTAAAATAAGTAACTGGGATGAATTTCATCGTTCAATAAATGAAGCGATTACATTGAAAGGATTAAATGTGATAGAAGTTCCTACGAATCGTGATGTGAATGTTGAAATTCATCGAAAAATGTGGAAACGTGTTTCCGCGGAAATTGAACAATATGTTCATGGAGAAATAGAATGAACATTGTAGTAAATAATGTGAATTATCATGTGAACATTATTGGAAAAGGTGAACCGGTCATCATGTTACATGGTTTTACCGGTGATATGACCAGTTGGGATGGGATTAATCCATATTTAAAGGAAAAAAATCAACTAATATTAATAGATATTCTTGGGCATGGTAAGACGGAGATTCCTATAAATATCGATCGGTTTCATATTGAAAAAGTTGCGAAAGATATAAGGGATATACTCCTTCATTTAAAAATAAACAAGACAAATATTTTAGGTTATTCAATGGGTGGAAGACTCGCTCTAACATTTACTTTTTTATATCCTAAAATGGTCAATAAGCTCATTTTAGAAAGTGCCTCTCCGGGGATAGAAACTGAAGAGGGAAGAAAATTACGGCGTGAAAATGATGAAAAGTTAGCTAATAAAATCATGGATGAAGGGGTAGAATCATTTGTTCATTTTTGGACAAATATTCCCTTGTTTAACTCCCAAAAAAGGTTAGACCATTCCATCCAGGAAAAAGTTAAACAGCAAAGATTACAAAATGCTCCCATTGGACTTGCTAATAGTTTAAAAGGGATGGGAACTGGGAAAATGCCTTCTTTATGGGATAGGCTTCATCAACTGGATATACCAGTGCTTATTTTGTCTGGTAGTTTAGATGAAAAATATTGTGACATCGGAAAAAAGATGAAAAGCAATCTTCCGCATGTAATGCATTATATATTTGAAGACATTGGTCATGCAATTCATGTGGAAGATTCTCAAAAGTTTGGTACAATAATAATGGAGTTTTTGTCGAATAAATGATTGATTCTACAAAAATATAATTTTAAAGGGAGGATTTTACATGACTGTAGAATGGCAAACAGAAAGAGAATATGATGAAATTCTTTATGAATCATATAATGGGATTGCTAAAATTACGATTAATCGTCCGCATGTACATAATGCATTTACACCAAAAACAGTTACAGAAATGATTGATGCATTATCTCGTGCTCGTGATGATTCAAAAATTGGGGTCATTATTTTTACGGGTGCGGGCGAAAAGGCCTTCTGCTCAGGAGGAGACCAATCGGTTCGTGGGCATGGCGGTTATGTTGGCGATGATAATATTCCACGTTTAAACGTACTAGACTTACAAAGATTAATTCGTTTTACACCAAAACCGGTTATTGCAATGGTAGCTGGCTATGCTATTGGTGGCGGACATGTATTGCATGTTGTTTGCGATCTTACAATTGCTGCTGAAAACGCGATTTTTGGACAAACTGGACCTAAAGTAGGCAGCTTTGACGCTGGTTATGGTGCAGGGTATTTAGCTCGTATTATCGGACATAAGAAAGCAAGAGAAATTTGGTACTTATGCCGTCAATACAATGCACAGGAAGCATTAGACATGGGGCTTGTTAATACAGTTGTGCCTCTAGAAAAACTTGAAGAAGAAACAATTAAATGGTGCGAAGAAATTCTTGAGAAAAGCTCAACTGCACTTCGTTTCTTAAAAGCTTCGTTTAACGCTGATACAGATGGTTTAGCTGGCCTCCAACAATTTGGTGGAGACGCTACATTATTATACTATACAACGGATGAAGCAAAAGAAGGACGCGATGCCTTTAAGGAAAAACGTAAACCTGATTTTGGGCAATTTCCTCGTTTCCCTTGATTTAAATTGTAAATGCCCTAAGGAAGGGCTCTAAAAAGCTTGATGGATATTCCATCAAGCTTTTTTATAGAAATTCTACATAAAAGGTGATTTATATGAACGGTATGATACCTAATCTTTTAAAACAAAGAGCGTTTTTAACACCAAAACGAAAGGCACTCCTATTTGAAAATAAAGAGTGGAGCTTTTTAGATTTGTATAAAGAAGTTGAAATATATGCAAAGAAAATTGCATCATTGGGAGTGAAAAGAAAGGATTCAGTGGCAATTCTTTTAGCGAATCGTCCACATACAGTAATAATTATTCATGCATTACAGCAGCTGGGAATTACTTCGGTTTTTTTGAACCATCGATTAACTGCAAGTGAAATGGTTTTTCAATTAAAAGATAGTCAAACAAGTTTAGTTATTGGTGAAAAGGAATTAGAAAATAAACTAGCAGAAATACATGAGATTTATCCAAATGTTGTTAGTAAGACAGTTGAAGAAGTACAACAGCAAAAGGAAGAAAATTATCCATTTATTAATGAATATTTAATGGACGATGTATGTTCAATCATGTACACATCTGGCACAACTGGCAACCCTAAAGGAGTTCTCCAAACTTACGGGAACCATTGGTGGAGTGCTATAGGATCTGCCTTAAATCTTGGATTAGGGGAAGATGACGGTTGGCTTTGTGCAGTTCCTTTGTTTCATATTAGTGGATTATCTATTCTAATGAGAAGTGTTATTTATGGAATGCCGGTTTATTTATATGAACATTTTAATGAGAAAATTATTAATGAGAAATTACAATCTGGTAGTGTGACGATTATGTCCGTAGTAAGCACAATGCTTCATCGTTTGCTTGATGATTTGAAAGAAAGTCGTTATCATGAACGTTTTCGCTGTATGCTTCTAGGGGGTGGACCAGCGGCTAAATCATTGCTTGAAGCATGTTTAGACAAAAATATCCCCGTCTTTCAATCGTACGGAATGACTGAAACCTCCTCTCAAATTGTCACTTTATCTCCTGAAGATAGTTTATTAAAGATTGGATCAGCAGGAAAGCCGTTATTTCCTTCGCAGTTGAAAATAATGTCAGAGGGTAAACAATTAGATGCGAATCAACCAGGGGAAATCATTGTTAAAGGTCCAAATATTACGATTGGATATTTAAATCGAAGTGAAGCGAATCGGGAGCATTTTAAAAATGGTTGGTTCTTTACAGGTGATATAGGTTATGTAGATGAGGAAGGATATTTATTTGTTCTCGACCGACGTTCAGATTTAATTATTTCTGGTGGTGAGAATATTTATCCTGCTGAAATTGAAGAGGTACTGTTATCACATCCAAACGTTCTTGAAGCTGGGATAACAGGTATAGAACATTCCTTATGGGGCCAGATTCCTATTGGGTTTGTTGTTTGTAAACCATTCATAGAGGAAGCAGAATTGATTACGTATTGCCAAGAAAGACTTGCAAAATATAAAATTCCGAACCGAATTTATTTTGTTGATGAATTGCCTAGAAATGCATCGAATAAACTACTCCGTCGAAAATTAAAAGAGCTAATTCCAAAAGGATGATCATATGAGAATTCATGAAGTAAATATTTTCATAATTAAAATGCCTTTAAAAACCCCATTTTCAACTGCCTTAGAAACGGTCATTGAGCGGGAAGGAATGATACTGGAAGTTATTGATGAACAAGGGGCTAAAGGTTATGGGGAAGTTGTCGCTTTCTCAACTCCATGGTATACAGAAGAAACGGTCAAAACTTGTTATCATATGTTAAAGGATCTTCTAATCCCATTAGTTTTAGACAAACATATAAATCATCCAAATGATCTCTATATGGCTTTTAACCATATTAGGGGAAACCATATGGCTAAGGCGGGACTGGAAACAGCTATATGGGACGTATATTCAAAGCTAAAATCAAAACCGCTTTGGACAATGATTAATGGTGTTCGAGAAGAAGTACCAGCTGGCGTTGTCGTTGGAACTGAAAATATAAAAAATGCCATTGAACAAATTTCCTCTTATATGGAAAATGGATATGAACGGGTTAAAGTAAAAATTAAACCTGGGAAGGATTATCAGTTTATTAAAGAAATTCGCTCGTTTTGCCCTAATCTCGCATTAATGGCAGATGCAAATTCTTCTTACACATTAAATGATATTGAATTATTAAAATCACTTGATGATTTTAATTTGTTAATGATTGAGCAACCATTAGCCGTTGATGATATTGTTGAACATTCGATTTTACAAAAAGAATTGAAAACGCCAATTTGTCTGGATGAGAGTATTATTACCTATCATGATGCTAAAAGCGCCATTCAGCTTAATAGTTGTGGTGTCATTAATATTAAAATTGGCCGTGTTGGCGGCTTACGCAATGCCATTGCTATCCATGATCTATGTCGAAAAAATGATATTCAAGTCTGGTGCGGTGGAATGATTGAGTTTGGGGTGTCTAGGGCACATAATTTGGCTCTTTCTACTAAAGAGGGTTTCACCATTCCAGGAGATCTTTCAGCATCAAATCGCTTTTGGGAAGAAGATATCATATCCCCACAAGTAGAAGTGTTCGATGGAAAAATAAAAGTACCGAATCAGCCGGGAATCGGTTTTGATATAAATTTTAACCGGCTCCATCAAGTAACTACCTATCGAGAAAATATAAACTGCAAGCACAAATAAGTACTTGCAGTTTTAAAAGTTTTTGCAGCATTCTTACAAAATTACCTGCGATGTCCAGCTTCAGCACCTATCGACTAGAAAACTTCAGGACTTTTCCCTACGATAAGTCAGCATCGATTCACCTTGCAGGCTCATCGTGTTTCCTTTAAGTCCCGCAAGTCTTTTACGTCGATGAGCAAGGTGCTTACGCTTTTCTAATTACCAATTTCCTTCAGGTTTAAATGTTTTGCAGTCAGTTTCTTCTGTATTTTTTGCTTGATCGCCTTTATGGCTTACTACGTATATTTCATTTGCGGAACAACGATTTCCCTTTGCCCAATAATGACAATTATTCACTTCACATAATACGTCTTTTGCCATTGTACCTCACCCCTTAAAAGGTTTTTTATGATACAAAATTAGTTTCTGTATTAGCGAGAAGATCTATGTTTGGAAAGTAACGCCATCCATTGTTATATTATTTTGATGGATGATTCTTTTTTTCCGGTACAGGATCGAATCCGCCTGGATGCAAGGGATGGCACTTAAGTATTCGTTTAATGGTTAAAAAGCCCCCATGAAATGCACCGAATCGTTTTATTGCTTCAAGTCCGTATTGGGAACATGTCGGGTAAAATCGGCATGTTGGCGGCTTAAGAGGGGATATAACAATTTGATAAAATCGAATCATTTTAATAAAAATAAATTTTATCATAATAAGTAGGACATCCTTGTAAAATAATTATTAGTTGCTCTTTTTGTTTATATTATTTTCTTCTTCATTATTTGTTTTGATATTAGGATTATTTTCAATTGGATCTATTGTATGCTTGTACGAATATGCTTTTGAAGTTGTTAGTGCAGATGCGAGAATAATCACTATGATGATCAAAATGGATACAATCAAAATGAATGTGTACAATGGAATAAACCTCCTAATAATATCTAACCTATATTTTAGCATGTAATTTCATTTTTTGTGAAAGATATGAAATGGATGTTTAACGAATTTGTGAAAGGGTAAAGATTAAAGTAGTAGTTTACAGGAGGAGATACATATGGAAAAACAAGTACAAGTACAAGATGCATTAAATAAACAGGTAGCAAACTGGACAGTTCTTTATACAAAGCTCCATCATTTTCATTGGTACGTAAAAGGCCATCATTTCTTTTCACTTCATGAAAAACTAGAGGAGTTATACAATAAAGCAGATTCCGTTATTGATGAATTCGCTGAAAGATTACTTGCGATTAACGGCAAACCAGTATCTACACTGAAAGGTTCATTAGAGTTAGCGAGTATACAAGAAGCGGAAACCACTTCTGGCGCTGATGAAATGGTGAAAGAAGTTGTAAATGATTTTACAATCATTATTGGTGAATTAAAAGAAGGAATTGCTTTAGCAGACGATGTAAAAGATGATGTAACAGAAGATATGTTCATTTCACTGCAAGAAGAATTAGAAAAACATGTATGGATGTTAAATGCTTATTTAGGATGAAAATAAGGGAAACTGTTGTGTTGAACAGTTTCCTTTTTTAATGCAAAAATTTTGATTTCGTACGGTGGGTTAGATCAGTAGTATGGCTAGCAAATTTATTTTTTAGGCTTTCGATTAAGTACAGGCTAATAAAGTATTGGATTTCCTCATCATTCATATCTTCAACTATTTTCATTAAATCATTTCGATCTGATTCTTCTAATACTGCATATGCAATGATATCAATATCCTCATCGTCTCCGGTCAAACGATTTTGATAAATTTCAAATAGCTCATCGACAAGTCTCACGTTAATCATCCTTTTTTAATGACTTAAGAATATTTTTGCTTAATTTGTGGGAAACGATACATAAAGAATAAATTTAACTTGTGAGGAGTGCAGGAATGGATCAGCAAAAAAACACCTATTATATTAATGTCGGCAGCGGGGAAATATCGAGAAGCTCAACTGATTCTCCGTGGAATTTTAAAATAGAAGCTACAGATGAGGAGATTACACGTTTAAGACAGATTTTTGATGCTAATTATGATGAGGAAATAGATGGATTTTTGCGTGCGCATGTTCCTTTTATGGAATATCATCATGATCGCTCGAATGATGAGTATGATAAACACATGATTGAAGTGTATCAAATGATTTACGAATTAGGGGATCAAGAGGCGAAGCGGCATATTGACAAAATCGGTATTTTAAGGGATTTTACATCGGAATAATGAAAAGCCAGCAACTTTAATGAGTTGCTGGCTTTTTCCTTAATTTACTTTTTGAGCAGTATCTAATACTTCCTTAGGTACTTTAATTTCGTCCACTTTATTATAGTTTGAGTATGTTCCTTTCATTTCTTGCTTTAAACTCATTTTTTGGTCTTCCATAACCATTTCCATTTCTTGAGTCATGTTTAATGAATTAATGTTAAATGTCTTCTTATCAATAAATATTTCGTAGTTAACATTTTTAAAGGTAATGTTATTAAGCGCATCGGCATTTTCTTTCAGACCATCCGGCATTAATTGTTTGGCATTTTCCTTTAAAAACTGATCAAACTTTGCTCCAGATGCTTTCAAATTCAAGATATATTGAGTATCGTCTTGTTTAAAAGAGAAATCATCGGTAAATTGTTGTAATTGTTTAAGTTGTTCTGCTGGGTTTGCTTGTTGTTCAGGCATCTGTAATATTTGCTTAGAAAGCTCTTCAGGCATTTGCATCCATTGTTTTGAAGTTGGGTCATATAAAAAGAAACCTTCTTTTGTCAAATATGACTCCATATCCATTGCTTGGTTTTGAGGAGCGTCCCCGCCTTCAATATTCATTTTCATTTTTTGATACATCGCTAAGGGATTCAACACCATATCAATTGACATGTTTGAATTAATATTCATTGGTGTTGGTTGACCCGGTGACGTTATTGCTTGTTTAAGATCCATATCCATATGCACACTTTTTAAATTTTTAGATGCATCAGTTGTTTTATCAAATACTTCCTGAAGAGTTAGACTATCCTTCTTTTTAGTTTTTACTTTTGAATTGACTGGATCGGCAGTCTCGCTGCATGCAGCTAAAGTAAATAAAAACATAACAGAAACGAGACTAATCAATAATTTTTTCATAAAACGAACATCACTCCTTTTTGTTATCACTTATATGTACGCTTGTAACTGGAAAAGGTTTCATAAAAGATTCGCCGACCATAACGAATCGGCGAATTGTCATGAATCATTTTTTACTAATTTCTTTTCTAATAGGCCAACTAACTGGTACATAATCGTGGCAATAACGGCAACAACCATTAAGGAGAGCATTACTAAAGTGAAATTAAATACTTGAAAGCCGTAAATGATTAAATAACCAAGACCTTTTGAAGCCACAAGATATTCACCAACGATAACGCCAACCCAAGATAATCCGACATTAACTTTTAAGGTTGAGATAATGGTTGGAAATGTTGCGGGAAGAATAGCTTC
This sequence comes from Heyndrickxia vini, assembly GCF_016772275.1. Lineage (NCBI taxonomy): Bacteria > Bacillati > Bacillota > Bacilli > Caryophanales > Bacillaceae > Heyndrickxia > Heyndrickxia vini. The sequence continues at coordinate 1,297,906 of NZ_CP065425.1, forward strand.
TTTAAACATTTGGCCCCTCGAGGCACCAAATGTTTGTAGAACTTTTATATAATTTGGATCTACATCGCGAAATGCCGTATAGATGACGATTGTTGTCACGATGACGGAAATAATGATGCCCATCGCAATACTGGAATTTAAACCTGTTCCGAAAATAACAATTAACATTGGACCAAATGCTACTTTTGGCATCGCATTAAAAATAACGAGATAGGGGTCGAGAATTTTTGAGAGTTTTGGAGACCACCAAAGAATACCTGCTAATATAGCTCCTAAAAGGGTTCCAAGAATGAATCCAAGCATTGTTTCATAAACGGTCACTCCGGTATGCAAATATAGACTGCCGTCTTGGAGTTTGCTAATAAATAGTTTCCATATTTTTGAAGGTGAACTAAAGATCAGTGGATCAATCCAATGGAAACGGCTGGCTATCTCCCACAAAGTGAAAAATGCAAGTAAGATAATGAACTGATATAGACGTACCAATCTTTTTTCTTTTTTTAAGTGATGAAGATATTGTTGATGAAAGAGTGTGGTATTATCCGTCATTTTCAAGGGACTCCAACTCCTTCCAAATTTCTTGAAATAATATTGAATATGCTGCTTTACTTCTTACATCAAATGGACGGAGTTTGCGCAATTCCTCTGGAACGGAGAATACTTTGTGAAGTCTGCCTGGTTTTGCATTAAATAATAATATTCGATCACTCATAGAAATGGCCTCTCCAATGTCGTGTGTAACAAGAACTGCAGTTTTTCGATAGGCTTTAAGTGTATCGAAAACTAAATCCTCTAGTTTTAATTTTGTTTGGTAATCTAATGCAGAGAAAGGCTCATCTAAAAATAAAATTTTAGGGTTAATTGCAAGTGTGCGTACTAATGCGACCCTTTGTCTCATTCCACCTGATAGTTGTTTAGGATATTGGGTTTCAACTCCACTTAGGCCGATTTCCTTCAGAAGGCTGAGAGATTTCTCCTTTTTTTCCTCGGTTAGTTGATTTTGAAGTTTTAACCCTAATAAAATATTTTCTTTGATTGTCTTCCAAGGAAATAAATAATCTTGTTGGAGCATATAACCAATTGAAGTTGTTTGGGAATTAGGTAACCTGCCATCAATCAATACTTTTCCTTCTGTCGGTGAAATTAAACCAGATAGAATGGATAGCATTGTTGTTTTTCCACATCCGCTTGGTCCAACTAAGGAAATAAACTCCCCTTCCTCTATGTCAAAATTTATGTTTTGTAAGGCGTTTGTCACTGATTTCGGTGTGAAATAACTATGATGGACATTTTGGACGGTTAGGAAGCTCATAATATTAGAAAAACCTCCTTATTTATTTTGTATAGCTTTTTCAGCAATTGATGTATTGACTAGTGTTTTATAATCAACTCTTTTTGGTAATTCACCAGCTTCGTCCATTATATCTTGTAGGTGATTCCAGCCTTCTTCATTCAAAATGAGATCTGTTCCAAATGAACCCTGTTTTTGGTAACGATCAATTGAAGAAGTTAATATTTCAACATCAACGTCCTCAAAGAATGGTTGAACGACTTTGGCAACGTCTTTTGGATCATTTTCTTCTACCCATTTGGCGGCCTTATAAATAGCGCGAACAAATTTTTCAAGTGTATCTTTATTTTTTTTAAGATAACTTTCTTTCGCCATATAATCAGTGTAAGGGACACTGCCAGATTCCTTTCCGAAAGAGGCAACAATATGACCTTTCCCTTCTTTTTCAAAAACGGATGCTGTCGGTTCAAATAATTGAACATAGTCTCCAGTTCCTGAAGCAAAAGCGTTTGCGACATTAGCAAAATCAATGTTTTGGATTAATTTCAAATCTTTATGTGGTTCGATTCCTTTATCTTTTATAACAAATTCGCCAACCATTTGTGGCATTCCGCCTTTACGCTGGCCGAGGAATGTTGAACCTTTTAATTGATCCCAAGAAAAGTTTTCCTTTTTTTCGCGGGAAACTAAAAATGTCCCATCCGTTCTCGTTAGCTGTGCAAAATTAATGACCGGATCTTCTGCACCTTGTGCATAAACGTAAATGGACGTTTCTGAACCAACTAACGCTACATCGGCTCCATCAGATAATAGAGTCGTCATCGTTTTGTCTCCACCAGCTGTTGTTTTTAAATCAATGTCCAGTCCTTCGTCCTTAAAAAATCCTTTTTCAATAGCAACATATTGTGGTGTATAGAAAACGGAACGTGTAACTTCTGCCACTCGAACTTTCTTTAAGGATTCTGTTTTGGAACAAGCACCCAGGGTAAAAATAAGAATGGCGGCCATTAATAGTGAGAAGCTAATCTTAAGCCCTTTTTTCATGACCCATTATCCTCCTTTTTGTTACTGATTCTGATAAAGTATCGTATGATAAACTTAAAAATGTGTGAATGCCTATTTCTTTGAAGTTAGATGCTGGAGGTAAAAAAATTTGCAAGATAAAATTAGCGCATTTGGAATGGAAAAGACGCCTTTTCCTTCACCAAATCCAAACGTTCAAATGTACTTGATTACTTATTTATCGGCTGGCTTAAAGGTAAAAGGTCTATTAGCAGAGCCTAAAGATGAGATGATATACGATGGGTTTCTTTATTTAAGGGGTGGGATTAAAGGTGTTGGTATGGTGAGACCTGCTAGAATTGGCCAATTTGCTGCCGAAGGTTTTATTGTTTTCGCCCCGTTTTATCGTGGAAATCGTGGGGGAGAGGGAAATGAAGATTTTGCAGGGAATGACCGGGAAGATGCATACACTGCTTATGATCTTTTGAAGCAATATGTACGTGTGAAAAATGAACGGATTCATATATTTGGATTTTCAAGAGGAGGAATTATGGCCCTCCATACTGCGATTAACCGTTCGGAAGCTAAATCAATTGTCACATGGGGCGGGGTATCTGATATGGTGTTAACGTATTATGAACGACATGATTTGCGAAAAATGTTAAAACGGGTCATTGGTGGCACACCGAATAAATATCCTGCCCTTTATCAAGAGAGAACCCCTTTATATTCAATTGACAGGATTAAACAACCCGTATTAATCATTCACGGAGTAAAAGACAAGAATGTTTCAATTGAGCATGCAATAAGGTTAGAAGAAAGGTTAAGAGAATGTGGGAAAGAAGTTGAAACATGGTACTTTCAAAATTATACTCATTATTTTCCACCAGCAATAAACCGCCAAATTGTTTCCGATCTATGCTCATGGATGAAAAATAGGCCATAATCATGATAAAATAAAAGGAACATTATGTACGAAAGAGGAGGCTGTGACGATGGGGATGCCATTAGAATTAAATACAATGATTGTAACGAAAGGAAAAGAAAAAAGATTAGAAGAAAATTTATTCAGATTGGAAAAGGAAGGATACCGTTTGTATCCAATTGATATTCCAATGGATATACGTAAAACGAAAGAAAGTGAAACAAGAGGAACTGCTATAATAAGAAAACTTGAGTGGGAAAATGAAAAAACGAATATTACATATCAATTAATTTCATTAAATTCAAGTAATTAATTAGAAAAGCGGAGGCTAGACGCCGAAGTTGGACAAAAACCGAATGTTATACTTTTATAAAGTAAAGGGACTCAAGGAAAATATAGTTCATTTCCTCAAGTCCCTTTTTTCTAAATTTATTTAATGATTGGTCCACCCTGTATTTCAATTTCTTGTGACACATGACCAAATTTCTTGAAGTTTTCTTTGAATTTTGTAGCAAGCTCTTGTGCTTTTTCATTATATGTCTGTTGGTTACCCCATGTTTTATTAGGAATTAACACTTCATCGGGTACACCAGGTACATGCAATGGAATGTGTAATCCGAAAATTTCATCTTGTTTTGTTTCAACAGATTCAAGTTCGCCTTCTAATGCAGCCTGAACCATTGCTCGTGTATAGCCTAATTTCATTCGACTTCCTACTCCATATTCTCCGCCAGTCCATCCTGTATTGACTAAGAAAACTTGAACGCCATGCTCATCGATCTTTTTCCCAAGCATTTCAGCATATACAGTAGCTGGTAAAGGTAAGAATGGTGAACCGAAACAAGTAGAGAAAGTGGCTTCAGGAGAAGTAATTCCACGTTCGGTACCCGCTAGTTTGGATGTATACCCGCTAAGGAAATGATACATTGCCTGTTCTTTTGTTAATTTGCTGATCGGAGGTAATACCCCGAAAGCATCCGCTGTTAAAAAGACAATCGTTTGTGGGTGTCCTGCAATACTTGGTTCAATGATGTTGTCAATTGCTTGGATTTGGTATGCAGCGCGTGTATTTTCAGTTAATGTCGCATCATCATATAATGGTTCACGGGTCAATTCGTCCACCATGACATTTTCCAAAACTGCTCCGAATCGAATCGCATCATAGATTTGCGGTTCTTTTTCACGAGTAAGGCCGATACATTTTGCATAGCATCCACCTTCAATATTAAATACACCATTTGAAGACCATCCATGTTCATCATCACCGATTAAGCGGCGATTTGGATCAGCGGATAATGTTGTTTTGCCCGTTCCGGATAATCCGAAGAATAAAGCGACATCTCCTTCAGCACCTACATTTGCAGAACAATGCATCGGTAGAATATCATTTTGAGGTAAAAGATAATTCATGATAGAAAAAATACTTTTCTTCATTTCACCAGCATATTCGGTTCCGCCGATAAGAATAATTCGGCGTTCAAACGAAACAACGACAAATGTTTCTGAATTTGTGCCATCTGTTAATGGATCCGCTTTCACATTGGGAGCAGATAAGATAGTAAATTCAGCTTCATGGGTTTTAAGTTCCTCTTCGGTTGGACGGATAAATAATTGATGTGCAAATAAATTATGCCAAGCATATTCATTTACTACTTGGATTGGTAATTGAGTTCTTTTGTCAGCACCTGCAAATCCCTTAAAAACAAAAACTTCATTTTGCTCTTGTAGGTAATTAATCACCTTAGTATATAATTTATCAAATGATTCCTCAGAAATTGGTTGATTTACAGAGCCCCAATCGATTGCATCTTTTGTGGAAGCCTCTTCAACAATATATTTATCTTTAGGAGAACGGCCAGTATATTTTCCAGTTTCAGCACGGACTGCACCTGTAGATGTTAAGATTCCTTCTCCTCGTTTTAATACCTTTTCTACTAATTGAGGTACTGCTAATTGAGTAAGGATGTTTTTTCCGGCTAAAACATTTGTTAATGTATTTGAAAAAGTAACTGATTTCATTTATACTAACCTTCCTTTGTAAAAAATTTAAGTATCCTTTATTCGTTAATTAGTATAACACAATTATATAAATAGTCTATACTATATGTGCGTATTTTTTTAAAAATATATGAAATTGTTCAATTAAAATTATTTTCATTTCCACAATATAATAAGGAAGTCAATTGTACAAGTTTAAATGGAAAAATAATTTATTGACACCATCCAACAAATTGCGTATTATTTTACCTTGAACGGATACTCTTATCCCGAGCTGGTGGAGGGACAGGCCCAATGAAACCCAGCAACCGACATTCTATAGGTTAGTAACTTGGAAGTTAGAAACGGAAGCTGGCTTTGCCGGTTACTTCAAAATCTAACCTCTTACTTCTAACAGCTAGAGCGCACGGTGCTAACCTGAGGCAAGGTAAAATCCTTGAACGATAAGAGTGAAAGGCACGGGTAATGAACCTTTCCTCACATAGTACATATGATGGGGAAGGGTTTTATTCATTTTTAAATGATGTCTAGCGAAAGCAACCGGCCCCTCGAGATCAAATAACCTTCGACAATTGAAGTTAAAGAGCAAACTTCATTTGTGGGAAAGTTATAAAGCCAACTTTCCTTTTGGGAAAATCAAAAGGCAGATTTCCCCAGAACATTTGCTTGTCGGGGCTAATCAAGGTGCTTGCGCTTTTCTTATTTACCCACTTTCGAAACCTATGAACCGGATTTTAGCTTAGGATAAAATCTGTGGTTTATTTCATACTAATAGGGAATGAGTACCGTGAGGCGTAAAAATAGATAGCAATTTGTATTAGGGAGGAATAAAAATGACAAAAAAGCGTCGTTTATTCACATCTGAATCAGTTACAGAAGGACATCCAGACAAAATCTGTGACCAAATTTCAGATGCCATTTTAGATGCGATCCTAGAAAAAGATCCAAATGCCCGTGTAGCTTGTGAAACATCCGTTACGACAGGTCTTGTGTTAGTAGCAGGAGAAATTACTACTAATACATATGTCGACATTCCAAAAATTGTTCGTGGAACAATCAAAGATATCGGATATACACGTGCAAAATATGGCTTTGATTCGGAAACATGTGCAGTATTAACATCGATTGATGAACAATCAGCAGACATAGCTATGGGTGTCGATAAAGCATTGGAAGCACGCGAAGGCCAAATGTCTGAGGATGAAATTGAAGCAATCGGTGCAGGTGACCAAGGGTTGATGTTTGGCTTTGCTTGTAATGAAACGAAAGAGCTTATGCCTTTACCGATTTCTTTAGCACATAAGTTAGCACGTCGAATTTCAGAGGTTCGTAAAGAAGAAATATTGCCATATTTGCGACCAGATGCAAAAACACAAGTAACAGTAGAATATGATGAAAATGATCAACCGATCCGTATCGACACAATCGTCGTTTCTACACAGCATCACCCTGAAATTAGCTTAGAACAAATTCAACGAAATGTTAAAGAACATGTGATTAATCCAGTTGTTCCTAGTGAATTAATCGACGAAGAGACAAAATACTTTATTAATCCTACAGCCGTTTCGTTATTGGTGGGCCTCAAGGGGATGCAGGCTTGACTGGCCGAAAAATCATCGTTGATACGTATGGTGGTTATGCACGTCATGGCGGGGGAGCATTTTCAGGAAAAGATCCTACAAAAGTTGACCGCTCTGCCGCTTATGCTGCACGTTATGTCGCTAAAAACATTGTAGCTGCAGGATTAGCTGATAAATGTGAAGTCCAACTTGCCTATGCAATAGGGGTTGCTCAACCAGTATCCATTTCCATTGATACATTCGGTACAGGAAAAGCATCTGAAGATGTATTAATCGATGCCGTACGAAAATATTTTGATCTACGTCCAGCAGGAATTATCAAAATGTTAGACTTACGTCGCCCAATTTATAAACAAACAGCTGCTTACGGTCATTTCGGCCGTCATGACCTTGACCTTCCATGGGAAAGAACAGATAAAGCCGAAAACTTACGTAAAGAAGTATTAAAATAATAAAAGAGGCTTTTTGTAAAACGCTCATTTCTAAAAGATTGTTACTTTAAGCATATTAAGTGCAGAGTGGATTGGAGCGGAAGGAGCTTGACTCCTGCGGGACATAGAGGAAAAGTCGAGACCCCACAGGCGCGCAGGAGCGCCGAGGAGGCTCGACTTCCTCCCCGCGGAAAGCAAGCTCCTGTAGCGGAAAGGAACGGTATATTTCCAAAAACAACAAACAATACAAAAATGACCTTAATAAGCAAGTGGAGTTACAGTATTTGTAACTCCATTTGCTTTTGTTAAAATAGTATTCGCAGTTCTTACCAATAAAATATATATATTGTCTACTGCAAAAAGGAAAAAAAAATGATAGTATAATATGGTGTGAAAAATGTTGAATATTGCCCATTGCAGTAGCTCATTGGAATCACGACGAATATTAATATAAAATTGTAATAAATAAGTATGTTAATTTGGAATGGAGTAGGTGACATACATAATGTGTGGATTTGTAGGTTGTATACATGACAACGAGGTTGGATTAAGAGAAACAGACAGACAACTTTTTAAAAACATGAACAATATTATCACTCATCGTGGTCCCGATGATGATGGATTTTTTGAAGATGAACATATTCAATTTGGTTTCCGCAGATTGAGTATTATTGATATAGAAAGTGGACACCAACCTTTAACATATGAAAATGAACGTTATTGGATCATTTTTAATGGTGAAATATATAATTATGTGGAACTGCGAAATGAATTGGTTGAAGCGGGGTTAACTTTTGAAACGGCTTCTGACACGGAAGTTATTCTTGCGCTTTATAGTTACTATAAAGAAGAAGCGGTATCGAAGCTTCGGGGCATGTTTGCTTTTACGATTTGGGATAAACAGGAGCAGTTATTAATTGGAGCACGTGATCCTTTTGGTATCAAACCGTTTTTTTATAGAGAAGAAGAAGGACGCACATTCTTTGCTTCTGAAAAGAAAAGTATTTTGCTCGCAATGGAACATGAAGAATTAAATTATGAAGCTGCTCAACATTATATGACATATCAATTTGTTCCAGAACCAGAAACAATGACAGAAGGAATCAAAAAATTAGAACCTGGCCATTATTTTATTAAAAAATTGGGCAAACCAATGGACATCAAACGTTATTGGAAAGCATCTTTCCAACCTGTACAAAAATCAGAAGATGAATTTATAAAGGAAATTAGAGACGTCTTATTTGATTCTGTAAACGTTCATATGAGAAGTGATGTACCCGTTGGATCGTTCTTATCAGGTGGGATTGATTCTTCGATAATTGCTTCCATTGCTAAGCAATATCATCCAAGCATTAAAACATTTTCAGTCGGTTTTGAACACAATGGTTTCAGTGAAATTGACGTAGCAAAAGAAACCGCGGATAAACTTGGAGTTGAAAATATTAGTTATATTATCACTCCAGAAGAATATATGAAGGAATTGCCAAAAATTATTTGGCATTTAGATGATCCATTAGCAGATCCTGCCTGTGTTCCTTTATATTTTGTAGCACGTGAAGCAAGAAAGCATGTAACGGTCGTTTTATCAGGTGAAGGTGCTGATGAACTATTCGGTGGTTATAATATTTATAGAGAACCGCAATCACTAGAAGTCTTTAATAAAATTCCTGCCGTTGGTAAGTCTTTATTAAAAGCATTAGCGAAAATTATGCCAGAGGGTGTGAAAGGGAAAAGCTTTATTGAGCGTGGAGTAACACCGATGGAACAAAGGTATATTGGGAATGCAAAGATGTACACTGAATCGGAGAAAAAAGATTTGCTGGCGCAATATCGGTCAGGTATAGAATACACAGACATTACGAAACCTTTGTATGCTGAAACAAAAGATTACGATCCAGTTGATCGTATGCAATACATTGATATTCACACATGGATGCGCGGTGATATTTTATTAAAAGCGGATAAAATGACAATGGCACATTCATTGGAATTAAGGGTTCCATTTTTAGATAAAGAGGTATTTAAAATTGCTTCCAAAATACCAACAAGCTTAAAAACAGCGAATAATACTACGAAATACATTTTAAGAAAAGCAGCTGAAGGCGTTGTTCCTGACCATGTACTGACCCGCAAGAAACTTGGCTTCCCGGTACCAATCCGTCATTGGTTAAAAGATGAAATGCATGATTGGGCAAAACAAATTATTCATGAAAGTGGTACAGATCACATCATTAATAAGCATTATGTTTTAAACCTTTTAGAGGAACATTGCCAAGGAAAAATGGATCACAGTCGTAAAATATGGACCGTCCTCATCTTTATGATATGGCATGCAGTTTATTTAGAAGAAAAATATGATTTCCAAAAACAATATAAGCTCCAAACTGAAGGGGCAAATATTTAAAAAAGCAGCCGCGATATACATATCTACTCTTGGTATGTAATCGCTTGGCTGCCCATCTGCACCCAGGCTTCTTGGAAGTCGTGAATGGGTGCTTTTTTATTTTTCTGACCTGTCAGTGGATCGTTGAAGTAAATAAAGTCTTTATCGTAACCTGTAATTAGTACAGAATGTTCCTTACTAGTAATGCGGATGGTCCCTTTTTTTGTATGCCATGTTGTAAAATAGGAATCAGGAAGTTCTTTATAATGAGTATTAATAATTACCCAAACTGGTTGCCCGTTTGATAGAGGTATTTTTAAATCTTCAAATGAGCTTTTCGTCAAATTGACAATTTTACCAGGCATATATTTATTCGCTAATTCAATAATTGGTTGAACATAAACACCAAGGCCAGGTTTGCTATACGTATACATATCGCCAACAAATCCATCATTAGGGTGTCCGTAATGGATATTGTTATTAATTATTTTACGTGGTGTCGCATCTTTTTTGATTTGTTTCGCAAGGGTCAATTTATCAGTTTTGATTCCCGCTGAGTTAAGTAACATCGATAGGCTAGTTACTTCACATCCACGAGCTAATTCTGGAAATTGAGAAATGACAGGAATATTTAAAAGAACATTATCTTTTATTTTGATAATTGAATATTTTTTTGAATCAGTGTGGCTTAAATCAATCGTTTGTTTTTTAACTTCACTAGCATGTTCAGAATTTTGATAACCGTAAATAAAAATAATTATAAAAAATAGAAATGCTATAAAACCTGTTATAATAGACTTCATAAAATCACCTTTACATTATCCTTACTTTATACATCGTCATTTTTCGTCAAATTTAAAGTCTTTTTTAAAAGCAAATAAAAAAACAAATGATCCTGTTATTTTGCCTTTATAGAAAATGGGTACAATATAAATGGTTCTTTTCCTATTTCGCCTTTTTCTTTTATAATTAGGAAGAGATTACTATGCTAGTTATTAAGGAGGTATCAGATATGTGGAAGTGGGAAGCGGATCAAGGTCCAAAAGCTATTATCGTAATGGTTCACGGAGCGATGGAACACCACGGGAGATATAGTTGGCTTATTGAAATGTGGCGTTCATCAGGATACCATGTAATAATGGGAGATTTACCAGGGCAGGGAATGACAACAAGATCCCAAAGAGGTCATATCGATTCCTTTGATGAATATATTTTCGAATTAAAAGATTGGGTACAAACTGCCTATCAATTTGATGTACCAGTATTTCTGCTTGGACACAGTATGGGAGGTTTAGCGGTCATTCGGACCCTTCAAGAAGAAAAGCTAAATCTTGCGGGTGTTATTCTTTCCGCACCATGTTTAGACTTAGTTACTTATCCCTCGAAATTCTTAAGTTCACTGTCAGTAGTAATGAATAAAATAGCTCCACAAGTAAAGTTTTCTAGTGGTTTAACGATAGAAGATATAACAAGAAATGAAGAGGCACGGGAACTCGCATTAAATGATTCTTTATATGTTACAAAGATATCTGTCAGGTGGTATAGGGAATTGGTAAAGGCAATGAAATTAGCATTCACAAATATGTCGAAAATACCGGATATTCCTTTTTTGGTTTTACAAGGTGGAAATGATAAAATTGTAAATAAACAAGCTGTAAACGATTGGTTTAATAAAGTGACACTTTCTGATAAACAATATAAAGTTTGGCCAAATAGCTATCATGAACTATTTAATGAACCAGAACGGGAAGAAGTTTTTCAATATGCGAAGAATTTTGTCGAAACAAGACTTCGCACTTTAGGTTATATAATTAATTGAGGTGATTTTTAAAGATGTCCGTCCCTTCGAATCCATTTTCATTGATGAATCAGGTGTACAGGAAAGTATTTCCGGATGTTCATCGTGAATTAATGTACTGGAAAGAAAAAGCTGCATCAATTCCCAACCAAGAACTAAGAAACCAAGCATTAGCTAGTATTGAGCATAAAACTTTTCATTGTGAGGGAGGTTCCATTCTTGCACTACTAGCTCTTGACCGCAGGGATGAGGCAATAAAGTTTATCGTAGCATACCAAACGATTAGTGATTACTTAGATAATCTTTGTGACAGAAGCACCTCTTTAGATCCCGCTGATTTTGAGGCCTTGCACGAGTCGATGAAAGATTCATTATCGATTCATGCGAAACCAAAAAATTATTATCGGCTTCGGGATGATCAAGATGATGGTGGTTATTTAGAGGACCTAGTCTTAACTTGTCAAAAAGTACTATCTTCGTTAACAAAATATGATTTAATAAGAGATTCTTTATTAGAATTGTGCCAGTATTACTGTGATTTACAAGTACATAAGCACGTAAAAGTTGAAGAAAGAGAGCCTCGTTTACAATCATGGTTCAAAACATATCAATCATCTTTGCCACAAATGGGCTGGCATGAATTTTCCGCATGTTCAGGTTCTACATTAGGCATATTTTGTCTCGTTTCCTATTGCTTCCGAAATGATTTTATTGAGGAACACGCAAAAAGCATCCGTGAAGGGTATTTTCCTTATATTCAAGGTTTACACATCCTTCTTGATTATTTTATCGATCAAGACGAAGATCGAGAGGGTGGAGATTTAAACTTCTGTTTCTATTATGAAAATAATGAGGAAATGTTTGAACGATTAACACACTTTTTAACAGAGGCGGATATACATACGGAAAAATTGCCCGATCAGAAGTTCCATAAATTTATTAATCGTGGGCTTTTAGCCGTTTATTTATCTGATGATAAAGTGAATAAACAAAAAGATGTTCAAAAAATAGCGAGAGAATTGATTAAACATGGGGGATCAATTAGCTACTTTTTTTATTGGAATGGACGAGCATACCGAAGAATAAAAAGCTTAATCCCGACTGGGATATTAAAAGCTTTGTTAAAAACGAAAAAAAGAAGTGCAGAGTTAAACTAAGAAAAGCGGAAGCTAGGCGCTGTAGCTGGAAAGCAAGAAAACGATAACCGATTGTGGTTATCGTTTTTCAATGGCGATAATAAATGGAGGGTTATTCTTTTGATTAATGAATTCATATTTTAAGACGTGTGCCTCTTTTTGATCAATACTTTTTACAAAATTCAATACTTCATCTCTTTCAATCGCGCCTTCTGGATGGCCATGGTAAATGACAACAACAAGAATAGCTTCAGGCCTCATTATTTCTAATAGTTGTTTAATTGCCGAAATAGTTGTTGAGGATTGTGTAACAATCTGTTTATCACCACCAGGCAAATAACCTAAATTAAAGATTGCGGCAGAAATGTTACCAAAAAGGTGTGGTGGAATGGTTTCTTTAATCGTTTCATGTCCTTTGTTAAAAAGTGTAATATTGGTTAATAGATTTTTTTTATCTAAATAATTTTTAGCGTGGTTCAGTGCTTTTTCCTGTATATCAAACCCATAAACATGTCCATTTTGTCCAACAAGTTTTGCTAAAAACTCCGTATCATAGCCGTTGCCCACAGTAGCGTCCACGACCGTATCATTAGGTGAAATAGCTTTTTCGAGTAAAGAATGAGCAAATTCTAAAATTTTATGTAGTTTCACGACAGCACCTCTAGTTTCCATCAAAAATTTCTTTAACGATACAAGTCTAAATTATTTCCTCGAAATTGCCAACATAGTCCGTATCCAATTGAACAAAATAATGTTGAGGCATGCAATAGCAATGCCTTAATGCTCCGTAATGTAAAAGGAGGAGTCTGAATTGGCAACGAGACAATCTGTTGGGGAACGTATTCAACGATGTGAAGAAGCTATAAGCTATGCAAAAGAACAGTTTATCGAAGGAAGTAGACAGGAACATTACTATGATAACGAATATCAATATGCAATGCAGCAACTGGAAGGTTCATACAATGAATTAGCCCAGCTTGCAAATAGTGCCAATTCCCAACAAAGGGAACAATTACATCGTATGAGATTACAGATTCAACAATTGCAAAATCAAATGACTCTTTTAAATCATGATCGACCACAATAATTATTTTTACGGAGGTAATCATGGCTAAGCGATCGAAGCAAAATAATCCAGAGCAAAAAACAAAAAATGGCATAAATAATCAAGATATGGAAGTTGGTCAAGATTACGATCCGGTTAAAGAAGTAAAGAAGCAAAATTCCAAAAAGAGTCAGCCTATACGATCAAAACAACATATCGAAAATCCGGATTAAACTAGTGATAGTAATGAAAGGAGTGAGCGATAGCTCGCTCTTTTTTACATTTCTGTCCGGATTCTGCGCCTAACAAGGCGCTTCCATCTTTCTAATGATTAACAGAATATTATGTGTATGCCTTTTTGAGATTTGCCTCTTGAAGCTGCTTATGAAAAGAAATAAAATGATGTAGGTAATGCAAAATTTTAGGGGGAAAGGGAGCGTTTTTCATGCCTAGATCCTTATGGCTATTAGTGATCGGTATGATGGTGAATGTAACAGGCTCTTCTTTTTTATGGCCGTTAAATGCTATCTATATTCATGATCACTTGGGGAAATCACTATCGGTTGCAGGAGTCGTTTTAATGCTAAATTCGGCTGCAAGCGTAATAGGAAATTTAATTGGTGGAAACTTATATGATAAAATTGGCGGATATCGTTCGATTTTACTTGGAATAATGATTACAATCTTCTCTTTAATCGGAATGACTTTTTGGCATGGATGGCCGTTATATCCAATCTTTTTAACAATTATTGGGCTTGGAGCGGGTATCATTGTACCAGCGATGTTTGCGATGGCAGGTGCGGTCTGGAAAGAAGGGGGAAGAAAAGCTTTTAATGCCGTTTATATTGCGCAAAATTTTGGTGTTGCAGTAGGTTCGGCACTTGGTGGTTTTGTTGCGTCTTTTTCTTTTGATTATATCTTCCTTGCTAACTTAATTATGTTTATTGTCTTTTTCTTGATTGCCTTTTTTGGTTATCGAAAAATTAACATTGATCGAGGAAACTATACTTCGGTCATTCAAGAGAAAAAAGTTGTGAAGAGCAGAACAAAATTAATTGCCTTGTTGATTTTATGCAGCGGCTACTTATTATGTTGGGTCGGATATGTGCAATGGCAGTCTACGATTTCCACATACACGCAAGAAATAAATATTTCACTTAGACAGTATAGTATGCTGTGGACGATTAATGGCGCATTAATTGTTTTGGGGCAGCCATTATTAAATCCAATCGTAAAGCGGTTTGGAACGAATTTAAAGGCGCCCATCATTACGGGAATCATAATCTTTATGATTTCGTTTGGTATTGCCGGTTATGCATCAGATTTTAAAGGGTTTTTAGCTGCTATGATTATTTTAACGATTGGTGAAATGTTTGTTTGGCCGACTGTGCCAACGATTGCCGATAGTTTGGCTCCAAAAGGAAAAGAGGGATTCTTCCAAGGAATTGTTAATAGTACGGCGACTGGCGGGAGAATGATTGGTCCATTATTGGGTGGAATTTTAGTCGATTTATATTCTATGTCCATATTATTTAAAGCATTGCTAATTTTATTTGTTATATCCATTGTATTATCTTTAATCTATGACCGTCCATTGAAATCAAAAGCGGAGAAACAGTCGATTTCGATGTGAGTTTTAAAAAGGGCTTGAAAGATTGAATAAAATTGGATAAAATGGTGAATACAATTATCAGATATTTAAACGTTGATAAGGATTAGTAATGATGCCCCCTTGATTAAGAGAGTTGGCGGCCGGTGAAAGCTAACCAAGACCATCATGAACTCACCTTAGAGTTGCAAATGTGAACATCCATTTCAGGATTAAGTAGTGTTTGCCGTTTTCCGCGTTAAGGATGAATGAAGTGAGTGGTGTTTACACTAATCTGGGTGGTACCGCGGGAGTTAACTATAACCTCTCGTCCCTTTATAGGGATGAGGGGTTTTTTGTATGAAAAAATTAGGAGGTTGAGATTCATGAGCTTTAATCATCATGAAATTGAAGAAAAGTGGCAAAAGTATTGGGAACAAAACAAAACATTTAAAACAACTGAGGATGAGAATAAGAAAAATTTCTACGCATTAGACATGTTTCCTTATCCGTCTGGGGCGGGCCTGCATGTGGGGCACCCTGAAGGCTATACAGCAACAGATATTGTTTCAAGAATGAAACGTATGCAAGGATATAATGTACTTCATCCAATGGGATGGGACGCTTTTGGATTACCTGCAGAACAATATGCTATTGATACAGGGAATGATCCTGCTGAATTCACAATGCATAATATTGAAACGTTTCGACGTCAAATTAAAGCACTTGGGTTCTCCTATGATTGGGAACGTGAAGTGAATACGACTGATACGGATTATTATAAATGGACACAATGGATTTTCCTTAAGCTGTATGAAAAAGGACTTGCCTACATTGATGAAGTAGCAGTAAACTGGTGCCCAGCTCTTGGTACCGTGCTGGCAAATGAAGAAGTTATTGATGGGAAAAGTGAACGTGGCGGCCATCCCGTAGAACGCCGTCCGATGAAACAATGGATGCTTAAAATAACTGCTTATGCTGATCGTCTGCTAGATGATTTGGATGAGCTTGATTGGCCAGAAAACCTAAAGGATATGCAAAGAAATTGGATTGGTCGTTCAGAAGGTGCAGAGGTTACTTTCAATATTGAAAATACGGAAGAAACATTTACGGTATTTACAACACGCCCTGATACTTTGTTTGGTGCAACATATGCTGTACTTGCTCCAGAACATCCACTAGTTGATGTAATTTCTACGGAAGAACAAAAGTTAGCAATTGCTACATATTTGGAGCAAATTAAATCAAAAAGCGATCTCGAACGAACGGATTTAGCGAAAAATAAAACAGGTGTGTTTACTGGTGCTTACGCAATTAACCCAGTTAATAATGAAAAAATGCCAATTTGGATCGCGGATTATGTATTAATGAGCTACGGTACAGGTGCCATTATGGCGGTCCCTGCACATGATGAAAGGGATTACGAGTTTGCGAAAAAATTTGGTATAGCAATAAAGGCAGTTCTTCAAGGTGGGGATATTGAGAAGGAAGCTTATACTGGTGATGGTGAGCATATTAATTCTGACTTCCTTAATGGCCTTAACAAAGAAGATGCAATCGAAAAAATGATTGCGTGGCTTGAAGAAAAACAGGTGGGAACAAAGAAAATTACCTATCGCCTTCGAGACTGGTTATTTAGTCGTCAACGTTATTGGGGGGAACCAATTCCGATTATTCATTGGGAAGATGGGACAATGACGCCAGTGCCCGAAGACCAACTTCCGTTAACCCTTCCTGTAACAAAGGAAATTAAGCCATCTGGCACAGGAGAATCGCCTTTAGCAAATATTCAAGACTGGGTAAATGTGGAGGATCCACAAACAGGTAAGAAAGGTAGACGCGAAACGAATACAATGCCACAATGGGCTGGAAGCAGCTGGTATTTCTTGCGCTATGTCGATCCAAAAAATGATAAAGCAATTGCCGATTTTGATAAATTAAAGAAATGGTTACCTGTTGATATATATATTGGTGGACAGGAGCATGCGGTTCTCCATCTTCTATATGCAAGATTCTGGCACAAGTTTTTGTATGATATTGGTGCTGTACCTACGAAAGAACCTTTTCAAAAGTTATTTAATCAAGGGATGATCCTTGGTGAAAATAATGAAAAAATGAGTAAATCAAAAGGGAATGTCGTCAACCCTGATAAAATCATTGATAGTCATGGTGCAGATACGTTACGTCTTTATGAAATGTTTATGGGTCCGTTAGATGCATCGATTGCCTGGTCAACGAACGGATTAGACGGTGCAAGAAGATTCCTTGATCGTATATGGAGACTAATGGTCGATGAAAATGGCCAAATTTCAAATAAAGTCCAAACTGGTAATAGTGAAGTTCTTGAAAAAGTATATCATCAAACTGTTAAGAAGGTTACAGAAGACTACGAAAGTTTAGGCTTTAATACGGCAATTTCACAAATGATGGTATTTATCAATGATGCATACAAAGTGGACGTTTTACCGAAAGCATATATTGAAGGATTTGTTAAATTACTTTCACCAATCTGTCCACATATTTCAGAAGAGCTTTGGAGTAAACTAGGGCATAGTGAAACAATTTCATACGAACAATGGCCAGCTTATGATGAGTCGAAACTTGTTGATTCAGAGGTTGAAATCGTCATTCAGTTAAATGGAAAAGTTTGTTCAAAAATGATGGTATCTCGTGAAACCACTCGTGAACAACTAGAATCAGAAGTAATGAATGATGCTAAAGTCAAAGAATTAATTGAAGGAAAAACGGTGCGAAAAGTGATTGCTGTACCAGGAAAACTTGTAAATATTGTTGCGAATTAAAAAAAGTTGGTGGAAACAGAGGTACATTTATCCAAAGGAGCTTATTATTTCTTTCGTATCCAAAATGCAGAACCCTTTAAATAAAAGGTTCTGCTTATTTTTTTAATTTGAAAAACTTTGGAATTATAATACAAAGGTAACCGTATGTCAATTCTACCCAAAAAATTATTTATCGTTTATTGTAAAAAGGTTCATAATTGACATCTAGGGGGAGCAAGAAATTGAAAAGATTTTTATTATTCATTGCAGTCGTTTTTCTTTGTTTTACAACTTTACCTAAAATAAGTTTTGCCGCACCAAATAAAACGGAGCTTCAAACGTATTTGGAAAGTATCGATATGTCCGAAAAAGATTTAAATGAGCATTTGGAGTATTTTTACAATACATCAATCCAATCTTTTTCAACTGTAAACGATATTAAAAAACTAGTGGGTGAGCCGCTTTCAGAAAGTAATTTGCAAAATTTGATAAAAAAATATCAGTTTAAAGATGAATCTGATGTTAAGAATTTTTTAGTTAAGAACGGAGAAATGGAAAAAAACGATAATATTTATGATGTCTACCATTTTACCAATGCCCTTGACGATGCTATTTCTTTCTATATTGGAACACCAATTACAGATAAAAACCTTAATGAATTATTGAAAGAGTATGATATGACATACGATGAAATGGTAGATTTATTGAAAAGTAATGGTGATTCAATTGATAACTATGAATTCATTGAGGACCTTGAAGATGCACTTATCTCTTATTCAGATGATTCGATTTCAGATATCTTTTCCGGTATTTTTGAAGAGATTGGCATTACTGATGAAGAAGTAGGGAATTTACTTAATCACTTTATGTCACTTAATTTGGATGAAAATACGGAGGAAAAGTTAAATAAATTATCGGAACGTATGATGGCACTAGGAGATTTTGAAAGTAAATCAGATTTATCGGAAAAAGAAATAAATGAAATCGTAAATGTTTATCAAGAACTGCTTGGCATATTTGAGTTAAATACTAAATTTTATTTAGTGAAAGGTTCAGATAAAAAGCCAATTTCATTAAATGAATTAGCCCAATTAACATCAACAAATGGATATAATTTATTAATCGAAATTTACGATAATAATAATAAATTATTAGCAGACTTAATACTTACTCCAGATATGTTTGGATCAGAAATTATTAAAGATACAGCTGAAAAGGTAAACAAAGTTGAAAAAGTCATTACGAAACCAATGAAGAAAACAATTAAAGGTGGTAAGTTGCCAAATACTGCTGGACATTATGGAGATTATTTATTAGGTGGATTAATATTAATGGCAATTGGCATATTTATGTTCCGTAGGTGGCGATCGATAAATCTATGAAATTAACAAAAAAACGAGTATATTACGTTTGTAGTATCGTAGTAATAGCAGCGGGATTAATTATGATAAGTATAAACGGTTATAAATTATTAAAGCCCGAAGCTTCCGAAAAGAAATTTGATGCTCATAAGAAGACCAATCAGCTGAAAACAGATGAACCGTTATACAAAAGAGCACCTGTTAAAGGGGAAATAATTGGTCAACTAATCATTCCGAAAATCAATGCAGATTTACCAATATATGAGGGTGCGGATGAAGATGAATTAGAAAAAGGTGTTGGACATTTTGCTCAAAGTGTTTTGCCGGGTGAAAACGATAATTCTGTGTTATCTGGTCATCGGGATACAGTGTTTCGAAAGCTTGGGCAAATGCAAAAAAATGATATAGTCATTGTAAAAACGAGCGCAGGACAATTTAAGTATAAAATTAGAAAAACGAGAATTGTTGATGCGGATGATCGTACCGTCATCGTACCAAAGCCCAGGGCAACATTAACAGTGACCACCTGCTATCCATTCAACTTTATCGGCGATGCTCCACAACGGTTTATTATAGAAGCTGTTTTAATCACTAAGTAAGGTTCCAAAAAGGTGTATTTCCTTTCTATGATGATATAATAATAAAGGTATATTAACAGACAAGAAAGGAAGGTATTCTATGAGTGATTTTCGTACCATTACTCCAGATGAGTTAAAGGACAAGCTAAATAAAGGTGAAAAATTAAATCTTATTGACGTTCGTGAACATGATGAGGTTGCTGAAGGTATGATTGCGCAGGCAAAACATATCCCGATGGGAGACATACCTGATTCACTTGAGCAATTAGACAAAAATAATGAATATATAATGATATGCCGATCCGGTGGCCGAAGCGGCCGTGTATGTGAATATCTTCATGAAAATGGCTATAAAGTCATTAATATGGAAGGTGGCATGCTAAACTGGACTGGAGAAACAAAACCGAAGCTGTAACTTGAATGGGAGCCGACTAAACATATGTTTAGTTGGCTTTTTTCAAAATGGACGAAGCGATTTTGTGAATCTATCGGGTGTCCGATGTTCGGAAAGAGGAGAAGTGGTCCGATGAGGAAGTCGAGTGTGAGTCTATGGGTTCGGAAAGAGGAGAAGCGGTCCGATGAGGAAGGGAAACACGAGTCCATGGGTCCGGAAAGAGGAAAAGCGGTCCGATGAGGAAGGAAAGCGCGAGTCTATGGGTTCGGAAAGAAGAGAAGCGGTCCGATGAGGAAGTCAAACGTGAGTCTATGGGTTTGGAAAAAGTAAAAGCGGTCCGATGAGGAAGTCAAACGTGAGTCTATGGGTTCGGAAAGAAGAGAAGCGGTCCGATGAGGAAGGAAAGCGTGAGTCTATGGGTTCGGAAAGAGGAGAAGCGGTCCGATGAGGAAGTCAAACGTGAGTCTATGGGTTCGGAAAGAAGAGAAGCGGTCCGATGAGAAAGGGAAACACGAGTCCATGGGTTCGGAAAGAGGAAAAGCGGTCCGATGAGAAAGGAAAGCGCGAGTCTATGGTACCGGAAAGAGGAAAAGCGGTCCGATGCGGAGGAAGTATGGGCAGTAATGGGACAGCATATGTGTTTTTTGTATGTCTCTATAAATGCATCATAGTTTAGCACAAGTAATTCCTGTTTTAAAACCAAATTTATACAGAATGTTTTGAAAACTAGTCTTTCTGTCTAAAATAAGAGTAACTAGATGGAGAGAGGAAGATAAAAAATGATCCAAGTAAAATTGTTTGATTATGAGCATGAAAAAGATTTGGAAGCGGATGTTAATCTATTTCTAAAAGATATTGAGGAAAATAAATTATTAGATATTAAGTATCATGTAGCAGTTACTTCGGAGGATGAAGATGAACAAATTTATTGTTTCAGTGCTATGGTGCTATACAGGAAATAGGAGAACGGAGTCCTAAATGGACTCCGTTTCATTATTTGCAGCATTCATTCCTGCTAATCTTCCTGTTACTAATGCTGATGTGATATTATATCCACCGGTGTATCCATAGATATCTAATACTTCCCCACAGAAATAAAGACCTTGGATAAATTTAGAGGCCATTGTCTTTGGCTCGATTTCCTTAACGGAAACCCCACCACCGGTGACAAACGCTTTTTCTAATGGAAGTGTCCCATTTACTTGAAATTGAAATTGTTTGCACGATTTTACGAAACTTCTTAATTGCTCCGTAGAAATAGTCGACCCTTGTGAATCAGGAGAGATATCGTTTTGTTCAAACAAAAAGAGTAAATAACGCTCAGGTACAATTCCTTTTAACGAATTTTTTATTGCTTTTTTTGGCTCTTCCTTTACTAACTTCACTAGCTTTTGAAATAGTTCCTCCCCATTCATTGAAGGGATGGCATCAATATTCATAGTTACATGTTTCAAGTTCCATTTTTTCATTGCTTTTACAACAAACTGGCTGCATCTTAAAACAGCTGGCCCGGAAATTCCAAAATGGGTAAAGATCATGTCCATTTGATGTGTAATTAATGGCTTCCCTTTTGGATTTAATACACTGACCGCAACATCCCTTAATGACAATCCTTGCAATGTTTTTGCTTTTATAAAGGGCTCGTCCGATGTTACAGGTACTTCAGTTGGAAAAAGCTCTGAAATAGTATGTCCGGCTTTTTTAGCCCACGGAAACCCGTCACCAGTAGAACCAGTATGAGGCACGGACTTACCACCAACAGCAATAACGACGGAATGAGTAGCAATCCTGTTCCCATCTATTAGCTCAACACTTTCAATTGCCCCATTAGAAAAATGAAGATCTTTAACAGTCGTATTCGTCCGAACTTCTACATCTAATTCTGTTAAACGACTAAGTAATGCATCTACCACAGACTGCGCCTTGTTAGATACCGGAAACATTCGTCCGTGATCTTCTTCCTTTAGTTCAATGCCTAAATTTTCAAAAAAACGGATAATATCTTCATTATTAAAA
Source organism: Heyndrickxia vini (assembly GCF_016772275.1). NCBI lineage: Bacteria > Bacillati > Bacillota > Bacilli > Caryophanales > Bacillaceae > Heyndrickxia > Heyndrickxia vini. The sequence goes on from NZ_CP065425.1 coordinate 1,320,212, forward strand.
ATGGAAAATGCACTATATAAAAATCTTCCGTTACCAGGAATATGCTTAACGATTTCATCGATAGGAAGCCGATTCGTTACATTGCATCTTCCGCCCCCAGATATCGCTAACTTGCGTCCCAGTTTATTTCCTTTATCAATTAATAAAACTTTTGACTTTTTTTCACCAGCTGCAATGGAAGCCATTAATCCAGATGGCCCGCCACCGATAATAATTACATCGTACGTCATTACTAAACACCTTTTTCTGTCGAAATTCTGTATTTAAAAAGAATTAACGAATAAATTGTCAATTTTTTAAGTAAGAGGTAAACTACATATTAGTGTGTAAATTAAATTTTATTGATTGAGGGATTATATGTCTTCAAAACTAATACGTGGTACGTTTATATTAACATTAGGAACAATTATATCAAAGATAATTGGATTGTTTTACGTTATTCCATTTCATGCAATTGTAGGAGGTTCTGAGCCAGAAGCACTTTATCAATTTGGTTATGTACCTTATACATTGTTTATCAGTATTGCCACAGCAGGTGTTCCACTTGCTGTATCTAAATATATCGCAAAATATAATGCATTAGAGGAGTATGCAGTAGGAAGAAAACTATTTAAATCAGGAATTTTATTAATGCTAATAACTGGTATTGTCAGTTTTTTACTAATGTATATATTTGCTCCTACATTCGCCGAGCTTAGCATGACCGGAGTTGAATCGAAGAAATTCTCAATCGCAGATGTAACAACCGTCATTCGAGCTGTAAGTTTTGCATTAATCATTATTCCGGTAATGAGCTTAATAAGAGGATATTTTCAAGGTCATCAATCAATGGGGCCATCTGCCGTTTCACAGGTTATTGAACAATTAGTTCGAATCGTATTTCTTTTATTAGGTGCTTATTTAGTTCTGCATGTTTTTCATGGAAAAATGGTTACTGCCATTAGTGTCGCAACATTTGCCGCATTTATTGGAGGCATTGCAAGTTTATTTGTTTTGTTTTGGTACTGGAAGAAAAGAAAATCTCATTTTGATGAATTATTAAACTATGACAAAGGTACGATGAATGTTTCCTTAAGGGAAATGTATAAAGAAATTTTTATCTATGCCCTGCCATTTGTTTTTGTCGGAATTGCAAATTCACTTTATCAATATATTGATCAATTAACATTTAATCGAGGAATGGCTGCTATTGGAAAGGGAAAAGAGGCACTTGAAGCGATAGGAATCCTAAACTTCGATTCACATAAACTTGTCATCATTCCGGTATCTCTTGCCACTTCTTTTTCCTTAACACTTGTACCTCTTATAACTGAATCATTTGCAAAAGGAAGACGTTCTGAATTGGTACGTCAAGTTGATCAAACTTTTCAAGTTTTGTTGTTTTTAACGGTCCCTGCAGCAATCGGTTTATCGTTGCTTGCACATCCGATTTTTACAGTATTTTATGAACCTAATAAATTAGGTACAGACGTATTAGGCCATTATGCGCCCGTCGCCATTTTATTTGCCTTGTATTCTGTTACAGCGGCTATTTTACAAGGAATTAATGAACAAAGGTTTACCATTTTAAGTCTATTAGTAGGTTTATTGCTAAAATTGACTTTCAATATTCCATTAATCAAGCTTTTTGAAACTAACGGAGCAGTGTATGCAACAGTACTAGGTTATTCAGCATCTATAATAATTAATCTTTTCGTCATAAAAGTATTTGCGCAGTATCCTTTTAAAACAATTTTTAGAAGAACTATTTTAATTTTATTGATGAATGCAGTAATGGCGGGAATTGTCATTATTGTTTATAAACTTATCACGCTGCTATTAGTCCCAGATGCAAAACTTCAAGCATTAATCATTACCATCATTTGTGGGGCAGTTGGTGCAATTGTTTATGGATATTTAGGATTAAGGTCGAAATTAGCTGAAAAATTATTTGGTTCCCGTATAAGTAGAATCAAATCAAGATTGCATATTGGATAGAAGAGGAGGTCAGCACGATTTGACCTCCTTTAAAAGTAGGGGTATGAAAGAGGTGTTAGAATGAGAATTGATAAATTTCTAGCCAATGCTGGATTAGGTAGTAGAAAAGAAGTGAAACAAATTTTAAAGAAAAACATCGTTAAAGTAAATGGTGTAGTTATAAAGGATAGTAAAGTACATATCAATCCTCAGCAAGATGAAGTAACTGTCCGGGGAGAGGAGGTTGACTACAAGGAGTACATCTACTTAATGATGAATAAGCCCCCTGGTGTAATATCAGCAACAGAGGACCCACACGATGAAACGGTTATCGATCTTTTAGAATTGAAAGATACAATATTAAATCCTTTCCCAGTTGGACGTTTGGATAAAGATACGGAAGGATTATTATTGTTAACGAATGACGGACAGCTTTCTCATCAACTTCTTTCACCGAAGAAACATGTACCAAAAACCTATTTTGCAGTAATTAAAGGTGAAGTGACTGATCAAGATATTTCTGAGTTTAGTAATGGAGTTATACTGGATGATGGTTATCATACGAAACCGGGAGAATTAGTCATATTAAAATCCGGCATCCATTCCGATATAGAATTAACAATTATGGAAGGGAAATTTCATCAAGTGAAACGAATGTTTGAAGCAGTAGGTAAAAAGGTCATTTATTTAAAAAGAATGTCGATGGGGCCACTAGCTTTAGATGAATCACTTAAGTTAGGTGAGTATCGTGAACTTACCGATGAGGAAATCGCATTATTAAAGGAATACGAACCAAAAGCATAGAAAGGAGCTGCACAGCATGCAGCTCCTTTCCTTTATATTTAGTTGATTTTTTGCTTAAGAAGACATCTTAACTCTCTTTTCTGTTGTTGTCCATTTTCCACGGTGTGGGCTTATAATTAAGTCATTGTATGCTAACACATTCAAATCTCTTTGAATGGTGCGAGGTGTGATGCCGAACTCTTCTACAAGGTCCTGTGTCGTTACAGTCCCATTTTCTTTAATAAACATGTAGATAGATTTAATTCGGGTTAACATGCGATTAGTTGAAGGTTTCAAAAAACCACTCCCTCATCTTTATTCCAAAGACCAAGTTACGGACGGCTTATTTGGTAAGACATTGGTCACAATACTTGTATGATAAATACAAATTGTGAAATGAAACTCCAATATCGTTAGAAAAGATGTATTGTTATCCGGACAGACAGCTCCTTTTTTCTGAAGGCAGATTTCATTTTGAAACGAGCCTTTGATTTTTATTATCTAAGATGTCAGACAATTATATTGTACACCTTCCTTTTTAAATTATCTAGGGATAGGATTGAAATTTGTTTAGCCCCTTTAAATAATGTATATGAAAGGTAATTATAAATATTATAATTTTCAGATAACTATTTATGTTTTATTTCACATAATTGATTTTTTTCACGAAATGATTTATTAAATGTTGGAAAAGGAGTAATATTAACTAAGGTATGAATAATTCGGAATACATAAAATTCCTTCAAAGGAGTGACAACACAATGGAGAATATAAATTGGACAGAGGAAGTTCTAAAGAGAAAAGATCAGATTATTGACGATTTAAAAGGATTGTTAAAAATAAACAGTGTTTTAGATGAAGAAAATGCTACCGAAGATGCACCGTTAGGAAAAGGGATTAAAGAGGCATTACAATATTTATTAGATTTAGGCGAAAAAGATGGCTTTACTGCTAAAAATGTTGGCAATTTGGCTGGACATTTAGAAATGGGACAAGGAAATGAATTAATTGGTATCCTATGCCATGTGGATGTAGTGCCTGAAGGAGATGGCTGGAGTGTCGATCCATACGGTGGAGAGATTGCAGATGGAAAAATTTATGCTAGAGGAGCAAGTGATGATAAAGGACCAACAATGGCGGCCTACTATGCAATGAAAATTGTTAAAGATTTGGGTGTTCCTTTAGAAAAGCGTGTACGAATGATTATTGGAACGGATGAAGAAAGCAATTGGCGTTGTGTTGATCATTATTTCCAACATGAAGAGATGCCAACAATGGGTTTTGCGCCAGATGCGGATTTCCCTATTATTAATGCTGAAAAAGGAATCGCTGATTACGATATTGTTTTGCCGGCTAAAACGGATGATCAGCAAGTGAAAAATACTCTACTATCATTTCAATCCGGGCGAAGATATAATATGGTACCTGATTTTGCAGAAGCTATTATCACCTTTGATGGTGAACAAACGGATTTATTTCAAAAGTTCACAAGCTTCTTAGAGGGAAATGAGGTAAAAGGAAAGTATTTTGTTGAAAATGGGGAATTGCACCTTGAATTGGAAGGTGTATCTGCTCATGGAATGGAACCGCGAAATGGGAAAAATGCAGGATTGTTTTTAACAAAATTTTTATCTACATTAGAGCTAAATCAAAATGCTAAGAAATTTGTTGATTTTGCTGTAAACGTATTATTTGATCAATCACGCGGAGAAGGCCTAGGTGTCCAATATAGCGATGATATTACAGGTGATTTAACGATTAATGTTGGAAAAATGAATTATGACAATAAAAAAGGTGGAAGTTTTGGGATTAATATGCGCTATCCTGTAACCTTTAATATGGGTGAAGAAAAAGAAAAAATTTCTACAATAGCATCGGAATATGGATTTTCAATTGAAAACTTTTCCGACTCAAAACCACATCATGTAGATGCTAATGACGGGCTAATTAAAACTTTGCAAAAGGTTTATGAAGAGCAAACGGGAGAAAAAGCTGAACTTCTCTCAATTGGAGGAGGAACTTATGCACGCTCGTTAAAGTCTGGTGTCGCATTCGGTGCACTTTTCCCTGGACGACCGGATGTTATGCATCAAAAGGACGAATACATGCCAGTCGATGATTTATTAAAAGCAACGGCAATTTATGCCCAAGCAATTTATGAATTAGCCAGATAAAAATCAAAATATGAAGGGGAACTTAGTGTGGAGAAAATAATTTTTAATGGGGAAATTATTGAACGTTCAAAGGTGAATATTGATATTGAGGACCGAGGATATCAATTTGGAGACGGAATATATGAAGTCATACGAGTGTACAATGGAACACTTTTTACTAAGGAAGAACATGTTAATCGTTTATATGAAAGTGCAGAGAAAATTTCGATTCACATTCCATATGAAAAATTGGAACTCATTCAAACATTAGAGGAATTGGTTCAAGTGAACCAACTCAAAACAGGCATTATTTACTTGCAACTAACCCGTGGAAGCTTTCCAAGGCAACATGGGTTCCCTAAATCGGAAGTCCCACCAGTTTATGTTGCATACACACGCGAAATGCCGATCCCGAAAGTATCTATGGATGATGGTGTAAAAGGATTATTAGTAGAAGATGTTCGCTGGCTAAGATGTGATATTAAAAGTTTAAACTTATTGGGAAATATTTTAGCTAAACAAAAAGCTGCAGAGTCGGGTTGCTTTGAAGCGATTCAACATCGAGGGGAAGAAATTACAGAAGGGTCTTCATCGAATGTGTTTATCGTTAAGGACCATTGTTTAATCACGCGGCCCGCTACTAATTTAATCCTAAATGGAATTACAAGACAAGTTATTATTAAATTATGCCAAGAAAATGGTATTTCTATTAGGGAAGAAATATTTACAATTAATGATTTATTGGAAGCGGATGAAGTGTTTATTTCGAGTACAACTTCAGAAGTAATGCCGATTATTCAAGTAAATGATAAAGTGATATCATCAGGAACGCCTGGAGAAATAACAAGAAAACTTCAACATTTATTTCAACAAAAAATTGGTTTGTAATTGTAATGTTTTCAGATAGCAGAAAAAATAAACCAGTAATTCTGGTTTATTTTTTTTCATTGTGAATAATAATAAATAGGTAATTTATGAGATCATTAATAATTAGTAGTATCACTGTAGAATTTTGATAAACTAGGGTTATCAAAACAAAAATTAAGGGTGATGAAATTGTCGAATAAACATTATTTTTTTGCTGTTCCATTACCTCCTAATATTAAGGAATCACTCTTTCAACTATGTGAAAATGTAAAAATAGAATTTCCATTTAAGCGTTGGGTACATGAAGAGGATTATCACATTACTTTAGCTTTTTTAGGAGATGCGGATAATACTCAATTAATAAAAGCAATAAAATTAATTAAAGAAAGTTTAGTTAGTTCTTCTTCGTTTAATATAAAAATTAACCATCTGGGGATTTTCGGAAGAGAGAAAGCACCTCGAATCTTTTGGGCAGGCTTACTTGAATCTTCTGAGTTAGCTAGGCTTAGGGAAATCGTTTATGAAAGCTGTATAAATGTAGAATTCAAATTAGATAGGAAACCATTTAACCCACATATCACATTAGCAAGGAAATGGGATGATACGAAACAGCTTTTTTCTTTAGAGAAACTTAAAGAGATAAAAGTATCCTCATTGAGCTTTCAAGTAAATCAAGTAGTGTTATATGAAACAAATATTGAGACCACTCCAAAGTATCATAAAAAGGCTGTTATTCAATTGGGTGACTAATAGTAAAGGAAGAAAAATATATGGGACAGCTAATAAAACTTCAGGATTATATATCCCGTTATGAAATGGATCCTTTTCGGTATCCTGCACAGTATGTAAGATTAAAAAAACAACAATGGAAGAAATTAAAGCTCGATTGGGAGAATCAAACACCTATTTCTATCGAAACAAAAGAAGCGGAAGAAGACACTAAACCAAGATCTTTGAACGTAATCAAAAAATTATTTCAAAAATCATATAGTGAAAAAGGTGATTGGGTTCACGAGAATCAGTTACCTTCTGAATCAATGTTTCAATTTGCACCGGAATTACTATATTACCCAGATTCGATAGATGAGTTAAAGCATTTATTTCTCGATCAGTTATTTTCGTTTCAAATGAAATGGGCGAGCTCAACAATTATTGAAAAGTCTTATATAGATAAAAGCTATTACAGAAATGAAAAGTTAAAATATTTATTACAACGGTTTCCTGATACTTTTTTATTTCTATACGAGCCTATCTTTTTATTGAAAAAGGCGCCAATAGAAATGGAGGTCCTATTAATAACGCCCACGGAGATTTGGTGTATTGTATTTTTAGAAGAAGAGAATGAGGCGGTATTTTTAGGTTCTAAGGAACGGTTTTGGAGTAAAAGAGCAAATGGGAATGAAAGCAAGATTTTAAATCCGGTGATATCATTGAATCGGATGGCGAAGATTATTATGCAACTATTAAACTACCATCAAATAGACATCCCAATGAAAAAAGCAATAATTAGCCGCAACGGATATATTGATTACCCTAATGCACCTGTTGACGTTGTATTATTAGAAAAGAGAAAGTATCCGGAATGGTTCAAACAACAAAGGAATCATCTTTCTCCTTTAAAACATATTCAATTAAAGGCGGCAAAGGTTCTGTTAGATTATTGTCAAACGACAAGTGCTAAAAGGTCAGAATGGAATAGTAGTGAGGGATTAGAAGAAAATCCTTTTGAAATCGAAAATGATTAAACAATCGTTCTAATAATTAACTTGACGAAAAATGTCATAAAGAATAAAATTTATTAAAGACACTTTTCTATACTTTTTTATTTAAAAAACATTCTTTTGTTGAAATATTTTGCTAAATAATAGTAAACTAAATTTTGTCTTTGAAAATTTAACATAATCGCAACAATTTTTTTGAAATCAGTTTATTAAAGCTAGCTATTGTTGTCTGCTAAATTTCAATAGCTAGCTTTTTTTTTGACTATGTAATGATATTTTGAGCGCCGAAAGTGATGGGCGGCGAATTAATTGAAGGTGAATGATGTTGGAACACATACTTGGTCAAGGTTGGGAAGTAATCCCGGCCGGAGGGGCAACTGGAGAAGCATTCTTTGCCAAACATCAAGATCAAAAATTATTTTTAAAAAGAAACTCCTCTCCTTTTTTAGCTGTTTTATCTGCAGAGGGTATCGTACCGAAGCTTGTTTGGACCAAACGAACTGAAAATGGCGATGTTATAACCGCACAACAATGGTTAAACGGGAGAGAACTAAAGCCAGAAGAAATGAGCCAAGATCGTGTTGCCAAACTTTTGAAAAAAATTCACGATTCTGCCCCTCTTCTTTCAATGCTATTAAGATTGGGGAAAACACCATTTGAACCAGAGATGATGCTCGCTCAAATTGAAACAGAATTGGATAAGGAACTTTTAAACTTACCAATTATTGATTCATCCCTAAGCTTTCTCCAACAAGAAGTCGTAAATATTAAAACGAATAATTATGTTGTTTGTCATAGTGATATAAATCATAACAACTGGCTGCTAACAGACGACAACCAGCTGTATTTGATTGATTGGGATGGACAAATGATTGCTGATCCCGCACTAGATATTGGAATGCTTCTTTATTTATATATTGATTCTAAAGAATGGAATGAATGGTTCTTACAATATGGAATACATGTAGATGAACAGCTTCTATTAAGAATGAAATGGTACTTTGTTGCTCAATCACTCTTATTTGTACAATGGCACAAGTCCAAGGATCGATTAATGGAAATGGACCAGTGGATCAATAGGCTTCAAGCAATTTTTAAAAGTTAATATTCATTTGATCTACCCATTGGGATAAATTTTCTTGATTGGATTCAATATGTGAATTTAAGTGTTGTGTATATTGTCCATTTTGACTATAATCGTAAACCTCTTGAAGAACTGATTTCACGGAATCATTGATATGAGGATCTGTCATTAGAGATTTGACAAGGCGCTCCAATTGTTCACATTCTGATACAGAACCACAGCAATCAACTTGATGATTGTTTAATATATCTTTTAATAAAGTAATTTGGTCTAGATGGGATAGAGGCATACGAAACATCCTTTCAATTTTTGTAATATAAAAAAGGAATCCACAATTATTTTGTGAATTCCTTTTATCTTTATTCATATAAAATCAAACTGAGGTGTAAATACATGCGTTTAAGACACAAACCGTGGGCGGCTGATAAATTAATGCAATACCCGCAATATGTAGTACAAAATCCCGAACAGAGTAAAGGTCAATGGAATAAAGTTTTTGAAAATGACCATCCCCTTCATATTGAAGTTGGAACTGGTAAAGGACAATTTATTGTTGGAATGGCAAAAGCAAATCCAAATATTAATTATATAGGAATTGAGCTTCAAGATAGTGTAATAGTATCTGCATTGGATCGAATTATTGAAGCAGAACTGCCAAATGTAAAGTTATTAAATGTGGATGGAGAAAAGTTACGGGAGTTCTTTGAAAAAGGTGATGTTAATCGAGTTTATTTAAATTTTTCAGATCCTTGGCCGAAGAATCGACATGAAAAGAGACGATTAACGTACAAAACGTTTTTAAAATTATATGAAGATGTTTTAGTGGATGATGGGGAAATCCATTTTAAAACAGATAACCAAGGTCTTTTTGAATATTCATTAACAAGTTTTTCTGAATATGGGTTACTGCTTAAATATGTAAGTTTAGATTTACACAATAGTGATTTTCCGGATAATATCATGACGGAGTATGAAGAGAAGTTTTCAGCAAGAGGTCAAAGGATTTATCGGTGTGAGGTAAAATATCCTACAAATAATCAAGAAGCTAAATGAAAGGGAAATGACTGATAGCAGTCATTTCCCTTTTTTAAAAGGTAGTATAAAACTTTTTGAGATTAATGTTCCTGAAAAAATATCTGCTTTGTCTAGCTCCAGCGCCTATCGACTAGAAAACTTCAAGACTTTTCCCTACGATAAGTCAACATCGATTCGCCTTACAGGCTCATCGTGTTTCCTTTATCTCAGTCAAAGTCCTTCCAGTTTTTACGTCGATGAGCGAGGCGCTTCCGCTTTTCATACTACTAACAAATTATTCGAAATGTTACAATTAGGTTAAGGAGGGATATGTATGGAGAAATTAACGGTTGGGGATTTAACAATATGGTGGTTGAACGGTGGAGTTACCTATTTAGATGGTGGTGCCATGTTTGGCGTCGTGCCAAAACCGTTGTGGTCAAAAAAATATCCGGTTAATGAAATGAACCAAATTGAATTACGGACGGATCCAATGTTTCTTCAGTTGAATGGGAAAAATATTCTAATTGAAACAGGCATCGGAAACGGAAAGCTTACTGAAAAGCAAAAGAGAAATTTTGGTGTTGCTGAGGAATCGGCTATTGAGAAATCATTAGATGAACTTGGTTTAACTGCCGAAGATATTGATATTATTTGTATGACGCATTTGCATTTTGATCATGCGAGTGGATTAACAAAATGGGAAAATGATCAATTAATTCCCATGTTTCCAAATGCAACGATTTACACTTCACAAGTGGAATGGAATGAAATGAAAAATCCAAATATCCGCTCAAAAAATACATATTGGGCCGAAAACTGGGAGCCTATACAGCATCAGGTCAAAACATTTGAAAAGCTGATAGTTATTGAGGATAGTTTGAAAATGATTCATACAGGTGGTCATAGCGATGGGCATTCAATCCTTCAAATTGAAAGTAACGGTGAGAAGCTGATACATATGGCAGATTTAATGCCTACCCATGCACATAAAAATCCATTGTGGGTTCTAGCATATGATGATTATCCAATGACATCCATTTTTGCAAAAGAAAAATTTATTTCCGAAGCAATTAATGAAAACGCATGGTTTATTTTTTATCATGATGCATTTTTTCGTGCGATAAAATGGGATAAAGAGGGAAATATTATTGAAGAATTGAAAAAAAAATAATCTAGGAAAAAGGTATCCTTTCGGGAGCCTTTTTCCTTATCTCTTTATTATAAGGGGTAAACATCTAAAATCGAGCCAGTATAGGCATCAGCGATGAATTCATATTGTTTTCTTTCTTCCCCAATTCGACATGTAATACCACCGCGATAAATTTTCGTTTTAATAGGAAATTTTTCATACTCTTCTTTCATAATTTGAATCCATGAACCTTCAACGGTCGTCTCTTCTTTAAAAGCCTTTTTCACCTTCGTTAAAACCGTTTCACTTGAAATAAAGGTTTTACTTTTAACAGCCTCATTAACTAAATATCCACTTACTGCACCAACAGCAATTCCCGTAACAAATGATTTCCAGTTCATAAGCATTACCCTCCCATTTTTATCTAGTTTACCATATTCATTCGTTAAAAAAATTTATTTATCTTGTAAAAAGCTACCTTTTTTTCTTACAATGGAGAAAGGAAAGGATGGATTGTATGAAAAAATTAAATGGTTTTACTTTATACATATTAGCAGTATTACTATTATGGATTAAAACGCTAATTATTTACTTTTTTGAATTTGATTTAAGAACGGACACCGTTTTAGATACATTGATATTATTGATAAATCCTATTGGTTCAATTGCACTATTTCTTAGCATTGGTCTGTTTTTTTCAAAGAAAATGAGGAAAACCGTATTTATTGTAATATACATACTTTTATCCGGAGTTTTATATGGAAATATTTTGTATTATCGTTTTTACATAGATTTTATCACTGTTCCTGTGCTATTCCAGTTTCAAAATGTAGGAGGTTTGAGCCAAAGTACATTAGAACTGATCAATTGGACAGATCCTTTTCTATTTGTGGATGTTGCCATCTTAATTTGGCTATTAGCGAAAAAAACGGAAAAGGGTTTACCTTTAGTACGAAGAAAACTATACATTGTCGGTACAAGTTTGGCTCTAATTGCCGTTGTCATTGTTAGCGGGGTAATTGAAAACCCTCGTATTTTAAAAAAATCATATGATCGGGAAGCATTAGTGAAAACGCTTGGAAGCTATAATTATCATATTTACGATATCATCTTTAATTCAAAAATGTTTGTTCAGCGCGCACTTGCAGATAGTGCTGATATAAAGGAAGTAAAAAACTATCTTCAGAGTCGGAAAATTGGCAAAAATAATCAATCTCGATTAAGCGGTAGTGGCAAAGGGAAAAATGTTATCGTCATTTCATTAGAATCCACGCAGCAATTGGTTATTAATCGGAAAATAAATGGGGAAGAAATTACACCGTTTTTGAATTCATTAATTAAAGAAAGTTTATATTTTCCGAATGTATACCATCAAACTGCACAAGGAAAAACGTCGGATGCTGAGTTTATGATTGATAACGGTTTATATCCTTTATCGGGGGGATCTGTGTTTGTAAGACGACCGCGAAATGAGTTTTATGCTTTGCCGGAGATATTGAAAGAGAACGATTATTATAGTGCCGTTTTTCATAGTAACGATGAAACGTTTTGGAATCGAGAAAATATGTATCACTCATTAGGATATAATAAATTCTTTTCTAAAACTTCTTATCAAGTAAACGAGGAAAACAGTGTTAACTATGGTCTAAAAGATATCCCGTTTTTTAAACAATCCATTCCATTATTAGAAAAGGTGCCACAGCCTTTTTATGCAAAGTTTTTAACGTTAACAAACCATTTTCCATTTTTGTTAAATGAAGAAGATCAATATCTTAATGACCAGGAAGAAAACCCTGATTTAGTTCATCGCTATTTTCGAACAGTTAGGTATGAAGATGAAGCAATTAAAACTTTTATTAATGGGCTCAAAAAAAGCGGCATTTATGATCAATCTGTTATTGTCTTATACGGGGACCATTATGGGATTTCAAAAAGCTATCATAAACAATTAGAACCTGTTCTTGGAAAAGAAATTACACCAAATGAGCAAGTAGAGCTTCAAAAAGTTCCATTGATTATTCATATCCCTGGACAGAAGGCGCAGGAATTTGATTCGATTGGCGGTCAAACAGATATTAGACAAACGATTTTAGATATATTAGGTGTCAAGCCGCAGAAAAATGTCGTTGATTTTGGACAAAGCTTAATTTCCAATAAAGAAAAGGATTTTGTTATCTTTCGTGATGGAACTTTTGTAACGAATAAATACACATATACTGAGAATACATGTTTTAACAAAATATCTGGAAAAAAAGTAAAAATGAACAAATGTACACCTTATTTTGATCGTGTTCAAAATGAACTAAATCTGTCGGACAATGTCATCTTCGGAGACTTATTGCGTTTTAAAGATGAAGATAGAAAGCATAATAAGTAGAATCCTTTTTATAAAATCGTTGCTTATAATAATGAAATGTAGAGTGGATTGGAGCGAAAGGTGCTTGACTCCTGTGGGATATAGAGGAAAAGTCGAGACCCCACAGACGCGTAGCGTCGAGGAGGCTCGACTTCCTCCCCACGGAAAGCAAGCACCTGTAGCGGAAAGGAACGGTCTTACTCTATACGAAAAAGCTAATAATTAAGACGGGCAATCAGAAAACTAGAAAGGCGTATGAAAGTTCTGTAAAATAGAACCGTGAAAAAAATATTTTTTAAGGGGAATGCACATGGAACGCGAGACGCTAGAATTATTTAGAACATTGACCGAATTACCTGGTGCACCGGGAAACGAGCATGCAGTTAGAAATTTTATGAGATCCGAATTAGAAAAATACGCGGATGAAGTAGTCCAAGATCGTCTCGGGGGCATTTTTGGTGTTAAACGTGGAAAAACTGATGGCCCGACTATTATGGTAGCGGGACATATGGATGAAGTAGGATTTATGGTAACATCGGTAACAGAAAATGGAATGATTCGCTTCCAAACGTTAGGTGGTTGGTGGAGTCAAGTTCTTTTGGCACAAAGAGTTGAAATCATCACGGATAATGGCCCTGTTATTGGTGTAATCGGATCTATTCCACCGCATTTATTAAGTGATAATCAGCGCAATAAACCAATGGATATAAAAAATATGTTAATTGATATTGGTGCTGATAATCGTGAAGATGTAAAGAGAATTGGCGTGAAACCTGGCCAGCAAATTGTTCCTGTTTGTCCATTTACACCGATGGCTAATGATAAGAAGATTTTGGCTAAAGCGTGGGATAATCGTTATGGCTGCGGACTTTCAATCGAGTTATTAAAAGAACTTCAAGGGGAAAACATACCAAGTATTCTCTATTCAGGTGCCAATGTACAAGAAGAGGTTGGTTTACGCGGAGCACAAGCAGCTGCAAATATGATTAAACCTGATTTATTCTTTGCTTTGGATGCAAGCCCAGCGAATGATATGTCAGGTGATAAGAATGAGTTTGGCCAACTTGGAAAAGGGGCATTGCTACGCATTATGGATCGATCAATGATCACACATAAAGGTATGCGTGAATTGATATTAGATACTGCCGAAAGCAATAATATTCCTTATCAATATTTTGTTTCACAAGGTGGAACTGATGCAGGAAGAGTACATACGTCCAATGAAGGAATCCCTAGTGCAGTTGTTGGTATCTGTTCAAGATATATTCATACTCATGCTTCCATCATTCATGTTGATGATTATGCAGCAGCTAAGGCATTATTAGTAAAATTAATTAAAACATGTGACCAATCGACAGTCGATACAATTCTTTCAAAATAGGGGGGGGCAATGGCCTCCCTTTCGTTAAAAAGGAGATTGAAACATGAAAATTGCAGTAGGATCTACTAATCCTGCGAAGATAAATGCAGTGGAAGCAGGATTTAAGCTAACAGAAATAGATGTATCGGTTATCCCACTTAAAGTACCATCAGATGTTAGTGAACAGCCTTTCTCAGATGAAGAAACGATTAAGGGGGCTATTCATAGAGCAGAGAATTGTTTGAAAGCAATAGATGCACAAATTGGCATTGGACTTGAAGGTGGAGTGACTGAAACACCATTTGGCTTATCTATTTGTAATTGGGGAGCACTTATAGAAAGAGGTCAGCCACCGATTATTGGCGGAGGGGCACGGTTTATTTTGCCTGAAGAGATTGCGGTAAGGTTACGGAATGGGGAAGAGTTAGGGCCAGTCATGGAGGACTTTTCGCAAAGAGAAAACGTTCGAAAAAAAGAAGGAGCCATTGGCATTTTTACAAATGGAAAGATAACACGTGACGAAATGTTCTTGCATGTAATGAAAATATTAATTGGTCAATATGAATACAGAAAGATGTAAGATATAAAGGTCAATGAACATTTTTGAAAGGATGATTCAGATGAATAAACTAACTTCGATTGAAGAATTTCAACAATTAAAAAGTAATGGAAAACACATTTTTATGTTTTCGGCAGATTGGTGTCCTGATTGTCGGGTGATTGAACCAGTCTTACCAGAAATAGAGGCCGAGTTTAAGGACTTTACCTTTATTTATGTAGACCGAGACCAATTTATTGATTTATGTGCTGAAATGAGTATTTTTGGCATACCAAGCTTTGTTGCTTTCTCAGAAGGGAAGGAACTTGGGCGATTTGTAAGCAAGGATCGTAAAACAAAAGAAGAAATTGAAAACTTTATAAAAGGACTATAATCCTTCATCTTTGTGATGGAGGTTTTTTTCATGTAATATAGTTACAGGCAATCCAACAAAAGGTGGGGAACCAAAATGAAAATGGACACAATTAAAATGAAACGGGAACTGGAAAATAGACTTCGATCAGAAAAAAGAAGCTTAATATATGACCGTGATAAAGAAATACTTAGAGTTGAAAATGTAGAAACCGGTAAAGGAATAAATGTCTCAATACCTAATATCGTTTCTAAATGGCATGAAAAGAAAGAAACAGCAATCGATGAAGTGGTTTACTATGTTGAAGAGGCACTGGATGTAATGGGTGTACAACAATCAATGAGCGGCAAGGAAAAACTAATTTTCCCTGTGATCCGATCCACTTCATTCCCAATCGAATCTACAGAAGGGATTCGGTTTTTTACAGAGGATCATACGGCTGAAACGCGCATTTTCTATGCACTTGATTTAGGGAGTACCTATCGATTAATTGATGAGGTTATGCTGGAAAAAGAACAGTGGGATAAAGAAAAAATTAAACAAATGGCACGATTCAATCTTCGTTCCCTTTCTACAGAAACAAAACAGGATACTGTAGCGGGAAATCAATTTTATTTTTTAAATACGAATGACGGGTATGATGCAAGTAGAATATTGAATGATAAATTTTTGAAAGAGATGTCCCAAAGAGTAACGGGTGATATGACCATTTCGGTACCGCATCAAGATGTACTTATTATTGGAGATATTCAAAATGAAACAGGCTATGATGTACTTGCACAAATGACGATGAGCTTTTTTACTAATGGACACGTTCCGATAACAGCTTTGTCATTCATCTATGAGGAAGGTCAGTTTGAACCTATTTTTATTATGGGGAAAAATAGAAAACAATAAAAGGTCAGCTTCAAAGAAACTGACCTTTTATTATTATTTATCTTGCATTTGGGAAGATTCTTTGAACTGTTTGGTTGAATTGATCGAACAGTCCACTAATAGGATGTCCGTTACGGATATCATTCCCATAGTCAGTCATTCTGTCAAAGAAATCCGGGTTAACCGAGACATAAACATTATCGATATCATTGTCGGCTTTTCGCACTTCTTTAGCTATTTTATTTTCGACTGTTTTTGATAATTCATTACGTGAGCGATCGGTTAACATGACTGCGACATATGCATTATTATCAGTTACGATAACATTTGCACGATCCACTTCTTTTAATTTAGCAACTTTGTCTGCAGCTTTATCGGCAACTCTCATTTTATTGTTGACATTGCCATTGTTGTTAATGTTGTTGTTATCATTAACCAAATCATTCGCATTGTTATTATCGACTAAATCGTTGTTATAGTTAACATTACGAGGATTAACGTTTCGATCATCATTATTGTAACGAACTGGACTAACATTGTTGCGTTTCGTTCCATTGTTATCATTATTTGTAGCACATCCCATTAATAACCCTGAAACAACTCCTACACAAATCATCGTTTTAGCTATTTTCAACTTTGACTCCTCCTTTTTTTTAAAGTCATTACTAATTTTCCAAGCGCGAGAAATTTTATGCCGACTAAATTAAGGATATTTGTCCAATTCGTAATGTAAATATCATCTAAAAATCCTCGAAAAAAAATATTTTACTTGTATAATGAAAGAAGCGGTTCCTTCGATACGCATGTATATATGAGAATTGCCAATCTAATTTATTTTTTATTAATGAAAGAGTGATTTAAAAGTGAGCTGGATAAAAAAAATAATAAATCTTTTTACTGTTGAAGTAGAAGATGATGAAGAAATGAATATTGATCGAAAAAAAGCAAATTCTAATCAAAATGATACATATAGAAATTTTGAAACTCGAATGAAATATGAATATCCAAAAGGAAAATTCCGCTTTCCAATTATTCCCGATGAGGAACAGGGAGAACAGATAAAACAGATTAATTCAAAGAAAGTTCCGGAGCGTCCTCAAAAGCAGCATCCAATCATTCATCACAAAAAAACGGAACAACCAGTGAAAAAAACAACGATAGAAAAACTAGCCAAACCGGAAGTAGCTTATAAAAAAATTGAGCCCATCAATAAACGGCCATTTAAACCGACAGAAATCCCTTCTCCCGTGTATGGATTTAAAAGACCGCCTAAAAAAGAGGAGAAGGAAAGTGATTTTGAATTTGAATTGCCTGGCATAACAACTACACAAACATTTAACGATGTAGGGTTGGAAGAAAGTGTCACTTCTGAAAAAACGATCGATTTATTACGAGAAATAAAATTAAAAGCACCAATTCCAAAAGAAGAGGAAGAAGTTCTAGAAGCTAAAGATGAGGGTAACGGCCGAATAATTGAAGAGAGTCAAAATAATATGTTTGATCTTAATAATGGCAGCGAATTGCTAAGTAAAGAAGAAAACGTTGAAATATCTGAAGTAAATGAGTTTAACGAAGAAAAAAACGTTGAAATAACTGAAGTGAATGAGTTTAACGAAGAAAAAAACGTTGAAATAACTGAAGTGAATGAGTTTAACGAAGAAAAAAACGTTGAAATAACTGAAGTAAATGAGTTTAATGAAGAAGCAAATTTTGAAATAGATGAAGTAAGTGGAGTTAATGATGAGGACGAACAAACAGAAACAGATATAACTGTTGAAACTGAAACACCTTCCAGATCTCATATTCCTTTCAATGTCTTAATGTTAAAGCAGGATCGACAAAAATGGGAGGAAAAAAGTCAAAAAAAGATTTCTTCAGAAAAAGAATTAAAACAGGAAACAATGGTAAATCGTGAAATATTCCAGTCATTTGTTTTTCCTTCATATCAATTATTATTGCCGCCGGTAATATCGGATGTAGATGGTGAGTGGGTTAAAAAACAGAGCGATATTTTAAATGAAACATTATTAAATTTTAATGTAAGAGCAAAAGTGGTAAATGTTAGTCAAGGGCCATCAGTTACAAGATTTGAAATTCAACCTGAACCGGGTGTAAAAGTAAATAAAATAACTAATTTGAGCGATGATCTAAAACTAAGCCTTGCTGCAAAAGATATAAGGATTGAGGCGCCAATACCGGGTAAACATACAGTTGGAATTGAAATTCCTAATATGAATAGCAGGCCAGTCATGATTAGTGAAATCATTTTCAATTCAGTATTTAAAGAAAGTAAATCCCCGCTGACCGCGGCACTTGGTCTTGATATTTCCGGTAACCCAATCATTACCGATTTAAGGAAAATGCCTCATGGTTTAATTGCCGGTGCTACTGGTTCAGGTAAAAGTGTTTGCATTAACTCAATACTTGTTAGTTTATTATATAAAGCAACGCCGAATGAGCTAAAGCTGTTACTAATCGATCCAAAAATGGTAGAGCTTGCACCATATAATCACATACCACATCTAGTTAGTCCTGTTATTACGGATGTCAAAGCAGCAACAGCAGCATTAAAGTGGGCAGTTGAGGAGATGGAACGGCGGTATGAGCTATTTGCCCACACCGGGGTTAGAGATATTCAACGCTTTAATGAATTAGCTGAAGCTCATCGACAATTCAATGATAAACTGCCTTATATTGTTATCGTGATTGATGAGTTGGCAGATTTAATGATGATGTCTCCAGCAGATGTCGAAGAAGCAATTTGCCGCATTGCTCAAAAAGCACGTGCATGCGGTATACATTTAATTATCGCAACACAAAGGCCATCTGTAGACGTTATTACGGGATTGATAAAAGCAAATGTGCCAACGAGAATTGCTTTCTCTGTATCCTCACAAGTTGATTCTCGAACGATTATAGATATAAGCGGGGCTGAAAAACTTCTTGGAAGAGGAGATATGCTGTTTTTGGAAAATGGTTCTTCGAAACCAGTTAGACTTCAAGGCACATTTGTGACGGATGAGGAAATCGATCGAGTTGTCCATCATGTTCGACAAGAGGAAAAACCGAATTATCTATTTGAACAAGAAGAACTGTTGAAGAAAGCACAAATTGAGGACGAGGAAGATGAAATATTTTTTGAAGCTTGTGAATTTATCATTGATCAAGGCGGTGCTTCCACCTCATTATTACAAAGAAATTTTCGAATCGGGTATAATAGGGCCGCTCGATTAATTGAAATGATGGAACAACAAGGGATTATTTCAGAGGCGAAGGGAAGCAAACCAAGAGATGTTTTAATTTCAAGAACGGACTTAGAAGCGCTTTATGAAGCAACTTCGAGTTATTAATAGGATAAATAAGCGGAGCATTTGCTCTGCTTTTTATCATTTCTTGTATTTATATGCATAGCTATACTGTAATAAAGATGTTATACATATCATAGTCATGAAATATAAAAAGTGATATAATATTGGAATATGAACAATTTATTTTAATCAAATGTTCACATAAACTATTTTGTATGAGCAAGGAAAACACGATTTAGTTTTTCTTAGCAAATGATATACATATATCATATACTGTGTACATATAGACATTGTTGGAGGTTCTATTATGAATGTATACCATTTCGTAGGTATTAAAGGATCCGGTATGAGTGCATTGGCACAAATACTACACGATATGGGTTATGAAGTGCAAGGATCAGACGTTGAGAAGTATTTTTTTACTCAAAAGGGTTTGGAAGAATCGGGAATCAAAATATTGCCGTTTGGACGTGAAAACATTAAATCGGGATTAACCGTTATTGCAGGAAATGCCTTTGCTGATACTCACGAAGAAATTGATGAAGCAATGAAAATGGGAATTCCAGTCATTAGATACCATAAATTTTTAGGGGAATTTATGCAGAAGTTCACGAGTATTGCTATCGCGGGTGCTCACGGAAAGACATCAACTACAGGATTACTTGCCCATGTAATTTCTGGATCTGAACCGACTTCCTATTTAATTGGGGACGGGACAGGACATGGCGAAAGGGATGCACAATACTTTGTCTTTGAAGCATGTGAGTATCGACGCCACTTTTTATCGTACTACCCTGATTATGCGATAATGACAAATATTGATTTTGATCATCCGGATTATTTTGCAAATATTGATGATGTATTTTCTGCCTTTCAAGAGATGGCAATGCATGTGAAAAAAGGGATATTTGCATATGGGGATGATGAGCAGCTGCAAAAGATACAAGCAAAAGTACCCGTATTATTCTACGGTTTTGCAGAGGAAAATGATTTCCAAGCCACAAATATTGAAAAAACAGAAAATGGAACAAAATTTGATGTTTTTGTTCGTAATAATTTCTATGCAAGCTTTGAAATTCCTACCTTTGGGAACCATAATGTCTTAAATGCATTATCTGTTATTGCTTTATGTCATTACGAAGAAATTAACACAGAAACAACGAAAGAATACTTAAAGACTTTCCAAGGTGTAAAACGGAGATTTACTGAGAAACAAATAGGCTCGCAAATGATTATTGATGATTATGCACATCATCCAACTGAAATTAAAGCGACAATTGATTCGGCAAGACAAAAGTATCCAGATCGAGAAATTATTGCCGTTTTTCAACCCCATACATTTACAAGAACACAAACATTTTTAATGGAATTTGCTCAAAGCCTAAGTGAAGCTGATCAAGTTTTTCTATGTGAAATATTTGGTTCAGCTAGAGAAATTCATGGACAGTTGACAGTCAATGATTTAAAAGACAAAATTGGCGGGGCGCAAATTCTACAAGAGGAAGATATGTCACCGCTTCTTCAACTTAAAGACAGTGTTATTATCTTTATGGGTGCGGGTGATATTCAAAAGTATCAACGGGCATATGAAGTGCTTCTGGAAAATAACTAAAAAAAACAGGCTTCGCGTTGAAGCCTGTTTTTTACTATTTTAAGTTGTTTGGATTTAGGCATTCTAATTCAGGTAATACAAACAATCCGTCCTTACGAATAAGGACATCATCAAAATAAATCTCCCCTCCGCCATATTCCGGTCTTTGAATTAGTACCATATCCCAGTGGATATTTGAATTATTTCCATTTGGAGCTACATCGTAGCATTGCCCCGGTGTGAAGTGAATGCTTCCAGCAATTTTCTCATCAAATAAGATATCTTGCATTGGATGAAGGATATAAGGATTTACGCCAATCGCAAATTCTCCTATAAAACGGGCACCTTCATCAGTATCAAAGATTTTATTTATTCGTTCCGTGTCATTTGAAGTTGCCTCGACAATTTTTCCATCTTTAAATGTCAATTTCACATTTTCAAATGTAAAACCTTGGTACGGAGATGGAGTATTATATGTAATTGTACCATTTACAGAGTTTCGTACTGGTGCAGTATATACTTCTCCGTCAGGTATATTCAGACGCCCAGCACACTTTATTGCAGGAATATCTTTAATTGAAAACGTTAAATCTGTTCCAGGACTTACTAAGCGGACTTTATCGGTGTTATTCATTAAGGCAACTAATGAATCCATTGCTTTATCCATTTTACTGTAATCTAAATTACAAACATTAAAATAAAAGTCTTCGAATGCTTCCGTACTCATTTTTGCTAGTTGAGCCATTGCAGAATTTGGATAACGAAGGACAACCCATTTTGTTTGTGGAACACGAATCTCCCTATGTACTTTTTTCCCTACGGTATTTCCTTGGATTTTCATTTTTTCATCAGGAACATCGGCATGTTCATTAATATTGTCACCTGATCTTAATCCGATATAAGCATCCATCTTTTTCATTACATCTGCTTCGAAATCAGCCAACATATTGAATTGTTCTTCTTGTGCTCCCATTAACAGGGCACGGTCCACTTGATGGTCTTTTAAAGAGACAAAAGGATATCCACCCGCTTTATATGCCTCATTTACAAGAGCTACCACTAGTTCTCTTTGAAGTCCGAAGTTTTCAATTAAAACTTTTTCACCAGGTTGTAATTGAACAGAATAATTAATTAAATTTTTCGCAAGTTGTCCTACTCGTGGATCTTTCATACTAATTCCTCCATAAATAGATTTATTTCTATTTCATTGTACCCATTATTAAATCATTTGTTTATTAAAAAGCTTGAAAAATAAAAAGGAATTTTCACGCAATAAACATTTGGCGAAAATCAAGGAATATGAGAAAATAAAGTAGAAAATTGTATGTATTTGGTGTTAACGTACATAATTAAGTTTTCAATTTATTTATTCGGGTATTGTTTAAGTACAAGGAGGGGTATAGCTACATGATTATTATTCTGTATTTAAGTGTTGCATTGATTGCTGTTGCTTTTTTAATTTTAGTAATTAGTGTATCGAAAACTTTAAATTCAGTAAAAGAAACATTAAATCAAGTTTCCAAAACAATGGAAGGCATTGAAGGGCAAATGCAAGGAATTACCGGTGAAACTACGATGCTGCTACATAAAACGAATGCTTTGGCTGAGGATATTCAGCAAAAATCCGAAAAGCTGAACACCGTTGTCTATGCTGTCCAAGATGTTGGAACAACGATTAAATCTCTTAATGAATCCGTTAGAAGAGTGACAAATAATGTTACACACCAAGTGGAAAAGAACCAAGATAAAATGACACAAGTAATTCAATGGAGCAATGTCTTTAAAGAAATTAAGGACAAATGGGCAGAGAATAAGGAAAAAAAGTTAATCAAGCAATCAATTAAAAATAATAGCGAAAATGAATCTCAATTACGTGAAGTTAGAAGAGCGAGAAGCTAAAAGTTTATAAAGGAGGAATGTAACATGGCGAATAACGAAGTTAGTAAACAATTAGAAGAACAAAGCGAAGGAAGATCTAAAGACTTTATAGTTGGAGCAATCATTGGTGGAGCAGTTGGTGCTTTAACAGCATTACTTTTAGCACCTAAATCAGGTAAGGAATTACGTGATGATCTAACAGGTCAGGTTGAAACGCTTAAGGGAAAAACAGATCATTTACGAATTGCTGTTACCCAAAAAGGAAATGACTTAGCAGCGGCGACGAAGGAAAAAACGATTCAACTTAAAGATTTAGCTGTCGATAAAGGAAACCAACTCGTAGGTACAGTCAAAGATAAAGCGGAAAAGCTGCAAAATAAAGATGAAAAAGATGATAAAGTTGAAAAAGAAGAAAGTTACGATGAGGAATTCATTTAAAAAATCGGAGGTTAATTACCTCCGATTTTTTAACGTCTAGCGCAAGCGCCTGACCATGGCGCTTGCGTATTTGTTCCTTATTTATAAACAGATGGCCAAATAATTTCCAACTGATCACCTTCTGAAATGGTATCATAAAAGGTAACAGCCTCTTTATTATTTAAGAGTTCAAATTTTCCATTGCTATTTTGAGGCATACTTATATCAACAAATCGGAAAATATCTTGAAAAATAAATGGTTCAATTTTATAAAACTTTAACTCTATTTCATCACCATAAAGAATATATTCGTCTGGGGACAATAGTTGACCAGATTTAAAAACTTCGGTTAATGGTTTACTTATTGTTACATTCTCCCCATTAAAATATACATGAAGACAATAATCTAATTTTATATTTTTAAGTTTGGCAAACTCTCTTACCGTTAGAGGATTTCTTCTTTCTATGGTGATACAATCCATATGAGAAAAATGGTTAGATAATTTAGCTTCCTCTGAATTAATGAATATTTTAGCAGATTGTGAAGGAAAGAATGTTTCTTTGCCATCGACTTTCAGACGAAAGGGTTTTAATTCATTAAGTATATCAAACATGTGTAATGTATGAAGAAGTTCTTCCATATTATTTGGAAAGGAAATTTCGATTGAGTCCCCATCTGCAAGTATTTCCTCAGAAGAAACGACATCTCCATTTTTTCTAATTATCATTGAAACTGTTATGGGCTTTTCGTTAATAAATATTTTTTTACT
Organism: Heyndrickxia vini; assembly: GCF_016772275.1. NCBI lineage: Bacteria > Bacillati > Bacillota > Bacilli > Caryophanales > Bacillaceae > Heyndrickxia > Heyndrickxia vini. Next base: position 1,344,389 of record NZ_CP065425.1, read on the forward strand.
TGGAATCTCATCAAGGAGATCTTTAATTTTTATATGCGGGGGTAGGCCGTCTTTCCCTTGTATAATCGTAATTTGATCCCCATTATTTATTAATGTATCTAGTGTGGATGGATCCCCGTTTTTTATAATGGTAGGTGGTTCCCCGTGTTCACCCGGAATCGTAATTTGCTGACCATTAAGTGAAACTACTATTCCCATACCAGGCTTTCCATGTATAGAGCTAAGTTTAATTCCTGAACCTAATATACAATCCCCAATCGTTAATTCTCTTACCTCAAATAATCTAACCGGTTGTTCGTTTACATACGCAGTTACGTAATGAACAGGTGATGATTGAGCTGCAATCGCAATTCCAATTGGAGTGATAAATTCTGGACCTTTCGGAATATCAGCTGAGATTGTCAAACTTTGAATGGCATCTGTACCTCTTATGGCGACCCTATTCACAGGTAATTGCAAATTGCCAGAAATTCTATTGCAAATATCTGGTGTTTGACTCCCACCGCCAACGAGCATAACTGCTTTGGGCGCTTTCCCATTATTGAGTAATAAAATTTCTTCAGAAATAGCTTTTGATAGTTTCTCAATTGCAGGTGATATTTGTTCAATCATATTCTCTTTCGTTATTTCTGATTCAAACCCTAGAATATCATTTATTCGAATCAAATCATTGTCGATTAACTGCCTTTTCGCTTGTTCAGCATCAGGAAAGTCCAGCAAGAATTGATCACTAATTGCTTCAGTAATTTCATCCCCGGCAATAGGTACCATTCCATAAGCAATGACTGTTCCTAAATCAGTTATTGCAATATCGGACGTTCCTGCACCAATATCTACAAGGGCCACATTTAGCCTTCTCATGGATGCAGGGACTAAAACATTAATCGCTGCAATTGGTTCGAGTGTTAGTGCATCCATTTCTAAGTTTGCTCTTTGAAGCGCAGAAATCAATGATTCTACCACAACCCTTGGGAGGAATGTAGCAATAATTTCAACTGCGGCCTCATCTCCTTGCTGATCGATAAGATTCCCAATCTCTTCTCCATCTAATCGATATTGAAAAACCGAATAACCAACACAATAGTAAAATTGACTTTGTTGAGCAGAATACTTTTCCGCTGCTAACGATTGTGCTTTTTGAACTGCACTTAGTTCAAGATGCAAAATATCTTGTTTTGTCATCATCGGCTTTCCCTTTATAGAAATAGAAACCTCAGCCTTTTCAGTCTTAAGTGCACGACCGGCAGCTGCGACACATACTTTGCTTAATGGTCCATGATGTTGTTCTAATTTTTCTTTTACTTCCTTTATAACATTTGAAACTGAAACAACATCATGAATTTGTCCATCAAGCATTGCTCTTTCTGAATGTTCCTTCACGAATACATCAGCTACATAATAGTGTTGATCTGCTTCTTCAAGAATAATTCCAACAACAGATCGTGTACCAATGTCCAATGCAAATATCTTCTTTTTATCTTGCAAATGATACACCTTCTTTAAGATATTTCATAAAATGCTTTAACACTTAAAAGCGTTTGATTATTAAAGTTTTTTATAGTGACATTTTGAATGCAATGAATTATAATTATGCCTAATAAATATTTTAATCTCTATGGTGATATGACATAATCCTTTTTAAAATGTATCATAAAGGCGAGTAAAATTAAACTGACTTTGTCATTTCATTAGTATGTTAACAACTTGGACTTGAGAGTGTTCAGTAAGATGTTATTTATATGAGAGAGGATGAAAAGAATGGGAAATCAGGAGCTAGATCAATTACGAAAACAGGTTGAGGATTTGAATTTACAGCTTTTAGAATTAATAAATCAAAGGGCAGAATTAGTACAGAAAATTGGACGAGTAAAAGAAACCGGGGGCGTAAACCGCTTCGATCCAGTTCGTGAAAGATCAATGCTCAACTTGATTAAAGAAAATAATCATGGACCATTCGAAAACTCTACGATCGAACATATTTTTAAAGAAATTTTTAAAGCAGGGCTAGACCTTCAACAAGATGATCATCAGAAGGCTCTTCTTGTTTCTCGTAAAAAGAAACCTGAAGATACGATAATAAATATTAAAGGTGCAACAATTGGTGATGGAAATGCCCATTTTGTATTTGGCCCGTGTGCGGTTGAGTCATATGAACAAGTTGCACAGGTAGCAAAGTCCGTAAAAGAAAAAGGACTAACACTATTAAGAGGTGGGGCATTTAAGCCGCGTACATCACCATATGATTTTCAGGGACTAGGTTTTGAAGGATTAAAAATTCTTAAACAAATAGCAGATGAATTTGGATTAGCAGTCATTAGTGAAATTGTCTCACCTGAAGATATCGAAAAAGCAGCCGATTATATAGATGTAATACAAATTGGGGCGCGAAATATGCAGAACTTCGAATTATTAAAGGCTGCTGGCGCTGTAAACAAACCGGTTCTTTTAAAACGGGGTATCGCTGCCACTATTGATGAATTTATCAATGCTGCAGAATACATTATGTCACAGGGGAACGGTCAGATTATTCTTTGTGAACGAGGAATCCGAACATATGAAAGAGCTACTCGAAATACATTAGATATTACTGCAGTACCGATTTTGAAACAAGAAACCCATTTGCCGGTATTTGTTGACGTTACACATTCGACTGGTAGAAGAGATTTATTATTACCAGCTGCTAAAGCTGCATTAGCAATTGGTGCTGATGGTGTAATGGCTGAGGTTCATCCAGATCCAGCAGTTGCACTTTCCGATGCCGCTCAGCAAATGGATTTAAACCAGTTTGATCAATTTTATAAAGAACTACAGGCTTCTCGCGGTGTGGCAAAAGTCTTCTGATTTTTTCAGAAGGCTTTTTTCTTTTTGTCTTTGTTAAAGGCTATTATTGATTTATTTCACCTAGTTGAATGGAGTGAAGCGCCGGGAGGAGAAATCAACTACCAAGTTTAACTCAGCTTTCTTCTTAAAATCATTAATACTTTTGAATATATTTAAATATTGTCAAATTGGTGTTATTCATTGCATGATATATCAGTCTATCGTATGATTATAATATATTTTTTTCACTTCTTTTAAGATAAATGATTAGAATGACGATGACTGTTAAAAACTATCAATGTATAGTGTAAATATTGGAGCGTGAATATGCATGAATATAACGATTTATGATGTAGCCCGTGAAGCTAATGTTTCTATGGCCACTGTATCTAGGGTGGTAAATGGAAATCCTAATGTTAAACCTGCTACAAGAAAAAAGGTTGTAGAAGTAATAGAAAGACTAGGATACCGTCCAAATGCGGTTGCACGTGGTCTAGCTAGTAAGAAAACGACAACAGTTGGAGTAATTATTCCAGATATTTCAAATATTTTCTTTGCTGAATTAGCTAGGGGTATTGAGGATATTGCTACAATGTATAAATACAATATTATTTTGAGCAACTCTGATCAAAATAAGGAAAAAGAATTACATCTATTAAATACGATGCTTGGTAAACAAGTGGATGGTATTGTGTTTATGAGTGGTAATATTACAGAAGAGCATGTTGCGGAATTTGAACGTTCACCTGTTCCGATTGTTTTAGCTGGTTCAATCGAACCATTTAATAAAATTCCATCTGTTAATATTAATTATCGACAGGCAGCTTTTGATGCGACAACCGAGTTTATTGAAAAAGGGCATAAGCAAATAGCATTTGTTGTAGGTCCTTTGCATAATCCTATTAATAAGAATCAAAAGTTAGAAGGGTATAAAGAAGCACTTAGTAAGGCCGGAATTCCTTTTAATGAGGAATATGTAATTGAAGGTGACTATACATATGACTCTGGAATTGAAGCTTGGCAGAAATTAAATACATTTTCTAATAGACCAACTGCGATATATGTTGGTAATGATGAGATGGCTCTTGGAGTTATCCACGGTGCTCAGGACTCAGGTCTTGTCATTCCTGAGCAAGTTGAAATCATTACTTCTGATAATACAAAATTAGCACAAATGGTTCGTCCACAGCTTACTTCTGTTGTTCAGCCGCTTTACGATATAGGTGCTGTAGCAATGCGTCTGTTAACTAAGTATATGAACAAAGAAAAGGTTTCTGAGAATATTGTAATCCTTCCGCATCGAATCGAACATAGAGATTCTACAAAATGAACTTGAATATTAGGATGATAGAAAAAATCAAATTGCTACCTTGATTTATTTCTGATAATCTTAATATAAATATGAGAAGTGGAATGAAATAAACAACTTCATTTGTTTGATTTCAAGAAGGAAGTGACTGATTTTGGGGAACAAAACGAAGAAAGAACTTTATTCATGGATAAAATCCATTATCCTTGCCGCAATTATTGTTTTTGTTGTTCGGTATTTTGTTTTTACACCATCTATCGTTGTAGGTCAATCGATGATGCCGAATTTACAAGATGGTAACCGAATTATTGTTAGTAAGCTTAGTGATATTAAAAGATTTGATGAAATTGTTTTTCAGGCACCCGATGCGGACGAGCATTATGTAAAGAGAGTAATTGGCCTCCCAGGTGATCATATTGAAATGAAAAATGATGTCCTATACATTAATGGTAAAGCATATAAAGAACCTTATTTGAAAGCAAATAAGGAAGATCTGCCATCATCGCAAAAATTAACAGAGGACTTTACTTTAGAAGAACAGATTGGTAAAAAAGAAGTTCCTAAAGGTTATTTATATGTACTCGGTGATAACCGCTTAGTTAGTAAAGATAGTCGAATTTTTGGCGTAATCCCGATGGATTCCGTCGTAGGGAAAGTGAAGCTTCGTTTTTGGCCGTTTAATGAAATCAAGGTATTTAAATAAGATTAAAGAAAATAGTCCTCCTTTTATACAAGGGGACTATTTTTTTTCGTGTTTTGTTGTTGTAAAAAATGAAGGATTCGTTCAGCTGTCTTGAAATTTTTTTCGGTTATTTCCGGTTTTCTTGGGATTGGTTCATACAGATCTTGTGGATCTTCCCAAGTAGTAGCGATAGGAATAGGCGCTTTCTTTTGCCATTTGTCTACCCACGAAATGGGCAGCTTACCTGAAAGGGGAGAATGATTAATCATTTCTAGCCAAATCATAGACCATGCCCGCGGGACAACCCGCCAAATGTCATACCCTCCACCCCCAACAGCAATCCATTTACCGTCGCAATATTGATGTGCCAGTTCGTGAGCAATTTTGGGTATTTCTCGGTAAATATTAATAGATGCAGATAAATGCGTTAATGGATCATAGTAATGAGAATCTGCACCATTTTGAGTTAAAATAACATCTGGTTTAAAATATGCCGCTACTTCTTTAATTGTTGTTGTAAAGCATTGGAGCCATGATTCATCTTCTGTAAAAGCATCGACGGGCATATTAAATGAATAACCATAGCCTATTCCATTTCCCCATTCATTGACATTGCCTGTCCCAGGAAATAAATACCTACCTGTTTCATGAATGGAAAAAGTGCATACATCATTATCATCATAAAATGACCATTGCACCCCATCACCGTGATGGGCATCTGTATCTATATAAAGAACTCTAGCATGATATTTTTCTTGTAAATATTTTATAGCAACAGAGCTATCATTATATACACAAAAGCCGGAAGCTTTGCCTCTAAAACCATGGTGCAGACCCCCACCTAAATGTAATGCATGCGGGGTTTTCCCGGTCATTACATAATCAACCGCAGTAAGTGTTCCTCCCACTAAAAGGGCACTTGCCTCATGCATCCCGGGGAATGTTGGGGTATCTTCTGTTCCTAATCCATAGTTTTCGGCTATCTCTTCAGATAATTGCCCCTTGCCTGCACTTTTTACCGCAGCAATATATGCTGGATCGTGAATTAATTGAAGTTCCTCATCTTTTGCCATTCTAGGTTTAATAATATCTTCGTTATGAATAACTTTTAATTCATTTAAAAGATCAAGTGTTAATGTAAGGCGAAATTGGTTAAATGGATGATCTTTAGAAAATCGATAAGAAAGAAGTTCATCTGAATAAATAAAAACCGCATCTTTCATACTGACATACCTGGCATATTTGGCCATAATACTATATGACCTTTTTCTTTAAGGTGCTGGATAACACGGATGGGATTCATTGTTTGAATCCGAAATACCAATATTTTTGATTGAGAGTCTTTCTTATCTGGATAAACAAGAACACTATGCACATTAACATGCATTTCACTGAAAATGGCGGTTATTTCATGAAGCATTCCCGATCGATTAGGAACTTTAATTTCAATTTGAGAGCCGGGTTGGTTCACACCTGTTAATTCCACCATCGTTCGAAGAAGATCAGTACTAGTAATGATACCGATGATTTTTTGTTTCAAAATGATTGGAAGACAGCCGATTCTGTGTTCGTAAAAAAGGCCTGCAACTTCCTCAACAAAATCTAATGGGTGTCCTGTTATCACATTGGTTTTCATAATATTGCTGATGGGAAAATTCAGTTCTTTTTCTAGTTGATCATTTCTGAAAAATGGGGATGGTACTGTATCTTTTATATCCCTTTCGGTTATTAAGCCGACTAATTGCTCCTGTTGATCTACAATTGGGATATGGCGAATTTTCCTTTCCCTCATCAATAATAGGGCAGAATGAATAGTATCTTCAGCATGTAAAGTGATAACATCTGTCTTCATTATTTCCTCAATAATCACAGAACTCAACTCCTAATATGTAACTATTCCCAACCTGCGAATCTAGTACATAAATCGATTCATGAATCGCAATTGGTCGAACTTTTGAATGGATTCATTATCTATTCTTTTTCCTATTTTGACCATTAAACAATTGGCTGGATGCGAACTAATTTCCGGATCATCTGTTGCAAACCATTTTAATCCCCCAGCCCCCATCATTTTTTCCATTACTTTTCTATATTCCCAAACATTCAATCCAGTTCCTTTTAAATCCCAATGCCAATAATACTCAGTTGTTATTGTAATATAATCTTCCATCGCGTCATCCATCATCGATACTTTTAATAAACTTTTCCCAACTGAACAACCCCTATATTTCGGAATTACTTCAATAGCACCTAGTTCGATTAAATTTTCCATCTTTCCTTTTGACCATCGTTCCAAAGGGTCAGGGTATAGGAATGTAACGTATCCGACAATGGTATTGAATTCTCTTGCGATAATAATTCGTCCCTCTGGCAAATCGGCAATTTCAATTAATGCTTTATGTTGTTGTGTTGGCGGACGAAAGGCAACTAAGTCTTGATGAAATTCAAAGCTTGCTAGCTGCTCTGAAGGAATAGGGCCTTCAATAATTAAATTTCCTTTAGTTGTCTTTAACTCCATGGCATTATAAATTTTTATATGCTCCATTTTGCCACTCCTATTACTTTTTTCTAAAGTAATTATACATAACTTTTCAAAAAGGATGTTTATGTGATGGATAAAAAAAGATAGTTTTGTATAAATTAAGCGCTTACAACTATTATACATGACAAATTACTTTTTCACTTTATAAATCAATAGGAATATATAAAAAAATAAAAATTTTTTGTGAAATCTTTTGTTTTGTACTATAATAATAGTGTGAATTTTTTTAATAAGGGGGATTTGTAATGGAAATGAGAACGCTGCCATCTGTGAATGGGAACTATAATCTACAAAGCTATGAGGATACATATAATGGCTTCGATTGGAAGGAAGCAGAAAAGGCTTTTTCTTGGTCGGAAACCGGAAAAGTAAATATGGCTTATGAAGCAATTGATCGACATGCAAATACCTTTCGTAAAAACAAAATAGCCCTCTACTTTAGAAACGAAACAAGAAATGAAAAATATACATTTAAAGAGTTAAAAGAGCTATCAGATAAAGCAGGTAATGTATTCAAAGCAACTGGAAATGTTGAAAAAGGCGACAGAGTATTTATTTTTATGCCGCGATCTCCAGAGCTTTATATCGCAGCTTTAGGAGCTGTTAAAGTAGGAGCAATCGTCGGGCCATTATTTGAAGCATTTATGGAAGGTGCGGTAAAAGATAGATTAGAAGATAGCGAAGCAAAAGTATTAGTAACAACACCTGAACTTGTTGGACGTGTTCCAGTGGATCAGCTTCCTGCTTTAAAAACAATTTTCCTTGTAGGTGCGAATATCGAGGAAGATGAAAAATATAAAGATTTTCAAAAACATTTAAAAACAGCTTCCAAGGACCTAGAGATCGAATGGGTGGATCGTACCGATGGACTAATTCTTCATTATACCTCTGGATCGACAGGCAAACCAAAAGGGGTATTACATGTCCATAATGCAATGATTCAACAATATCAAACTTCTAAATGGGTTCTAGACTTACAGGAGGAAGACGTATATTGGTGTACGGCTGATCCTGGATGGGTTACTGGTACTTCATATGGTATGTTTGGCCCTTGGTTAACAGGAACATCGAATGTTGTTGTTGGTGGCCGTTTCAAACCAGAAGATTGGTATAAAACAATTGAGGATTTTGGTGTAACTGTTTGGTATAGTGCACCAACCGCATTCCGCATGCTAATGGGAGCTGGCGATGAGATTATTAAGAAATTCAACTTAACTACATTGCGTCATGTATTGAGTGTAGGAGAGCCGCTTAATCCTGAAGTTATTCGCTGGGGAATGAAAGTATTTAATAAACGCATTCATGATACATGGTGGATGACGGAAACGGGCGCACATTTAATTTGCAACTATCCATGTATGGAAATCAAACCTGGTTCAATGGGTAAACCAATTCCGGGTGTAGAAGCGGCTATCGTAGATGACCAAGGGAATGTATTACCTCCAAATCGTATGGGAAATTTAGCGATTAAAAAAGGTTGGCCGTCAATGATGTATACCATTTGGAATAATCAAGCAAAATATGATTCCTATTTCTTGCCTGGTGGATGGTATGTGTCAGGTGACTCTGCGTACATGGATGAGGATGGTTATTTCTGGTTCCAAGGTCGCGTGGATGACGTAATAATGACTTCCGGAGAACGTGTCGGCCCATTTGAAGTGGAAAGTAAATTATTAGAGCACCCGGCAATTGCTGAGGCAGGAGTTATTGGTAAACCAGATCCTGTCCGTGGTGAAATTATTAAGGCATTTGTAGCATTATTGGATGGGTTCGAGGAGACGGATGAGTTGAAGGAAGATATTCGTCAGTTTGTGAAAAAAGGATTAGCAGCACATGCTGCACCTAGAGAAATTGAATTCCGTGATAAACTTCCGAAAACTAGAAGCGGAAAAATTATGCGCAGAGTTTTAAAAGCATGGGAACTTGACTTACCAGTAGGCGATTTATCAACGATGGAAGATTAATAACTAAAATAATAGACAAGAGAAAGGCCCGCATCGTGAAATGCGGGCTTTTCTCTTGTCTTGCTCATCATATTAAAATTTTGCGGTTGATCATGACTTCTTTTTGTTTTTCTTGTCTTTAGTATGATTTTTGTCGTTTCCTTTTGAATTTTCATTTTGATTTTTCTTCTGATCCTTTGATGTGTTGGCGCCGATTGTGACTTCGTTTGATGGACCGGATTGTTTACCTGCAATGTCTACTGCGACAACATAATATGTTCCGTTTCCTGCAGAGAAGGACAAATGGTTATCAGCGGGAATTGAGCCTATTTTATTTCCGCCACTATAGATTCGATAACCAACTACATCAGGGCTTTTCGATGCTTGCCATACGAGCTTGCCACCTGAGGCATTAAGCTTTATAGATGCTGGTGCTTTACCGTCATCACTTATTTTATCTTCAGGTGCAAGAATTTTTTTCCAAAGTGGATCATTTGGCGGTATCAATTGTCCCGGATCAATATTGCCGCTTTTAGATAACTTTTTGACAAAGTCAGGGTTTAATATTAATCCTGATTGTGCAAATTCTGCTGGTGTAGAATCAAGTGCTAAATATTTTTTGCCATGAATGATAACATATTTTCCTTGAATTAAACTATTATCCGTTTCTGTAGGAACATATTTACTATTAAATAAATCAGTTTTTACTAGTCCGGCATTGGCACATCCTTCTGACGGAAGCATTCCTGATATTGCACAAAATGATCGTTGAACAATCCCACTTGGCATTTTGAATCTTTCATCCGGATCGATTAGTTTTGGATTTGCATCATAGGCAGTATTGATTAATTTACTCCAAATTCGATAGTTTCTAATATTGTAATCCTCATATCCAATAGCCTCTAAGCTGCTTGGTGTATCATAACCAATCCAAGTTCCGAATGTGACGTTTGGATTCGATGCTACGATCCATGAATCCTTATAATCATTACTTGTTCCTGTTTTTCCCGCCCAATCAGCAGAAAACTTAAGCATACTAGGAACACTTGCTGCGGTACCATACCTGAAAACATCACGCATCATATCAAGCATAAGATAAGTAGTTTGGCTGCTAAATACATTCACAGGTTTTGCTTTATGCTTGTATATTACTTTTCCGTCTTTGTCTGTAATTTTGTCGATTAAATAAGCGTCGACAAATTTCCCGTCATTAGCAAAGGTTGTATATGCATTAACGTTTTCTTCAACAGTGACCCCATTGGTAAGACCACCTAATGCAGTTGCTAGGTTCTCATAATCGCCGGGAACTAAATCTGAAAAGCCCATTTTCTTAAGATATTTCGCTGGTCTTTGATTAATCGTTCTTTGATACACTTTGACAGCGGTGACGTTATGTGATTTCGCTAACGCTTCCCTAGTTGTAACTAACCCATAATATCTTCCTGAATAATTGGTCGGCCATGCTCTACCACCAGACCTAATACCAGTATCTGAATCAGCAATTACAGTGCCAGGGGCAGTCACACCCATTTCCATCGCAGGGGCGTAAACTAGAAGCGGCTTCATTGTTGAACCATTTGGTCTTCTTGCTTGGGTAGCATGGTTTAACTGCTCTTTTTTGAAATTTCTGCCGCCGACAAAGCTTAATATTTTTCCTGTTTTATTTTCAATTAATATCCCGCCGATTTGAACGGGTTCTGTTACTGATTTTTCTTCACCAGTTTTTGGGTCAATTTTTGTCACTGTTTTATTTGGTCCATAACTAGTAAATTCATTTTTTGCTTTTTGCATTTTATCATATATTTTTTTATTGATTGTAGTATGAATATTATAGCCATTTTGTCGAATATTACGATCGGCAAGGGTAGTGTATTTTTCATATAATTTTTTACTTTTATTTAACTCTTTTTCTTTATATCCATCTTTTTGCGCCAATATAATGGCTACGATATTTCGAGCACGGTCTTCGATCTCATAAGTTAACCATGGGTATTTTTCCCGTGGACTTTTTTGTGGTTTGATAAAATCTTTAACAATATTATAGTTTGTTGCATCGGTATATTGCTTTTCCGAGATATAGCCATTATCAAGCATACGATTTAAAACCAGTTTCATCCGGTTGATACCTGGCTCTAATCCTTCTTTGCTTTTAAGCTTTCCTCCATTTGTAAATGGGGTGTACATAAACGGGCTTTGCGGTAATCCGGCTATAAAAGCTGATTGTGCAAGGTTTAGCTTTTTTGCAGAGACTCCAAATATCCCTTCAGCCGCCGACTCAACACCAGCAATATTTTGGCCAGATGAATTTCTGCCAAACGTAGATACATTTAAATAAGCTTCTAGTATTTCATCCTTTTTAAAAAACTTTTCTAAACGGAGAGCTAACAATACTTCCTTAGCTTTTCGATCAAAGGACACTTCATTTGTTAATATTTGATTTTTGATAATTTGTTGTGTCAGCGTGCTTCCTCCAGTTTGTGTAGAGGAATTCGTTACTTCTTGAAAAACAGCACGGAATAACGCTTTTGGAACAACACCGTTATGCTCGTAAAAGTATTTATCTTCGGTAGCTATTAAAGCATCTTTTAAAAACTTCGAAACATCTTTGATTTTCACTTCTTCACGCTCTAAATCCGATTTTACTTTTCCTAAATAAACATTTTTAGCGAAATAAAGTTGCGATGTCTCTTCATAATTATATATGTCCTTTTTCATTTCATTATAAGGACGAACAGGTTCATCTTTAACTAATGCTGCAAAATAACCTGCGGCAACACCGCCAGCAAAAAAACCACCTACGACAAGTACAATGAATAATATTAATAAAAGATTCCAAATAACCCCGATTGTAATTCTAGAGTTTTTTTGTACTTTTCTGTTTCGAAAAATCGCAAATGATTTCTTTAAACTTTCTAATAATCTAGTCATTTTTTCACCCATCTAATTCCCCCTCAAAATCACCTACATTATAGCATAAATTGATTATGGAAATGTTAAAATCGTAATTTTTCTAAAAGCAATTGACTTTATAAGGTAGGTATGTTTAAAATAGATTAACTTTTATAAGAACAAATTCATATGAATAAGCGTTGAAAGGATAAAGTAGTCTAACTATCCATGTCTTAGAGAGTCGACGGTTGCTGAGAGTCGATACAAATGGTTATGATGAATTACATCCTGGAGCATTTACTGTGAAATGTAGTAGCAGTAAACGGGAGATACCGTTATATTTTTGAGTGGAGAACATATTTGTTTCTCAAGTTGGGTGGTACCACGATAATGATCGTCCCTTCGTTTTTAAACGAAGGGGCTTTTTTATTTTATTGAAATGGAGTGATATGAAATGAGTTTGTTAGAAGATTTACAGTGGAGAGGGATTATTTATCAACAAACAGATGAAGAAGGAATTAAAGAGGTCCTAGATAAGGACAAAATTTCGTTATACTGTGGGGTTGACCCGACAGCTGATAGTATGCATATCGGTCATTTGCTTCCGTTTCTTACATTAAGAAGATTTCAACAAAAAGGACATTGCCCAATCGTGCTTGTCGGTGGTGCTACTGGACTAATTGGAGATCCAAGTGGTAAGAAAGAGGAAAGAAAGCTTCAAACTATAGAAACTGTTGACCAAAATGTTCGAGGACTTAAAAAACAGTTAGAACATATTTTTGACTTCGAAGGGGAAAATGGCGCAATCATGGTGAATAACTATGATTGGAATGGTACGATGGATCTTGTAACGTTTTTAAGAGACTATGGGAAGCACATTGGTGTAAATTATATGTTGGCAAAGGATACAATTGCTTCACGTCTCGATACGGGAATATCGTTTACTGAATTTACCTACACCATTTTACAGGCAATTGACTTTTTCCATCTCTACCAAAATCACAACTGCAGAATGCAAATTGGTGGAAGTGATCAATGGGGAAATATCACAACAGGCCTAGAACTTATTCGAAAAATGAGCCCAGAAACAGATAAAGCGTTCGGATTGACAATCCCATTAGTGACAAAGGCAGATGGAACAAAATTCGGAAAAACAGAAGGCGGGTCCATCTGGCTTGATCCAGAAAAAACATCCCCATATGAATTCTATCAATTTTGGATTAATACTGCGGACGCTGATGTTATTAAATATCTCAAGTTCTTTACGTTTTTATCACGAGAAGAGATTGAAGGATTAGAAAAAGCTGTGCAAGAGGAACCACATTTACGTAAAGCGCAAAAAGCATTAGCTGAAGAAATGACTCGCTTAATTCATGGAGAAGATGCTTTAGAGCAAGCAATGAAGATTACACAAGCCCTTTTCAGTGGCGAGGTAAAGAATTTAACTGCGGATGAAATTAAGCAAGGATTTAAAGATGTTCCATCTTTTGATTATAAAGGCAATGAAGAAATCGCACTTGTTGATTTATTAATCGAAGCCAAAATCGCGCCATCAAAACGCCAAGCCCGGGAAGATATTCAAAATGGTGCCGTTTATATTAATGGAGAAAGAAATTCAAATGTCGAATATATTTTGTCAAAGAATGATCGGATAGAAGATCAATTTACGGTCATAAGAAGAGGGAAGAAGAAGTATTTCTTAATTCGCTATTAAAAAATAAAGACGAACCAAAAATGGTTCGTCTTTTATTTTTATTTCAAAAGAAAAACCACTTGTATAAATACAAGTGGTTTTAGAAAAATTAACGAGAGTAGAACTCAACGATGAATGATTCGTTAATTTCAGCTGGTAATTCAGAACGTTCTGGTAAACGAGTGAAAGTACCTTCAAGTTTATCTGCATCAAAAGTAAGGTATTCAGGTACGAAGTTATTTACTTCGATAGCTTCTTTGATGATAGATAAGCTAGTAGATTTTTCACGTACACCAATTGTTTGACCAGGTGCTACGCGGTAAGATGGAATATCAACACGTTTTCCATTTACAAGAATATGTCCGTGGTTTACAAGTTGACGTGCTTGACGACGAGTACGAGCTAAACCAAGACGATATACAAGGTTATCTAAACGAGATTCAAGAAGAATCATGAAGTTTTCACCGTGTTTACCTTGCATTTTTCCAGCTTTTAAGAAAGTGTTATGGAATTGGCGTTCGTTCACTCCATACATATGGCGAAGCTTTTGCTTCTCTTGTAATTGAAGACCATATTCAGAAAGTTTTTTGCGTTGGTTAGGACCATGTTGTCCAGGTGCATAAGGACGTTTTTCTAATTCCTTACCAGTTCCGCTTAATGAAATGCCAAGACGACGAGATAATTTCCAACTTGGACCAGTATAACGAGCCATTTAAGACTCCTCCTTTATTGTTTTTATTTTGAGTAAAATAAAAACCAGGTGTGAATAATCATTAAGTGTATGATGTTTTCATGTACCATCGCCCCAGCAGCAGAGGGTTACTCGATACACCACATTTTTAGGAATCTAGAAATGGGAACAACATACGATCATAAAGCTGTTCACAAAGGCTGCAATTATTTTACACAAAGTACATTATATGTTCTCTTATGAATAAAGTCAAGCTGATATTTTATGTTCAGGTAAACGTTGAATTTCAGTAATGGTAGATTTTTCTATGCAAAAAACGAATCATATAGTATAATAGTACTATGCTTATAGAACTATTTTTATTTTACGAAACCAGCTTTTGTTATTAATTGATATGAGAAAAAATCTATGAATATTAGGTTCTTATAATGACAGGTGATTATACTATGGAAATATGTGCTCAGAACTTTATCTTATATTATAAATCTCGATTATTTGATATTATGGAAGATAAACTAGAAAAACGTATTGCTAATTGGATATCCATTGTCGTTGATTGTTTAGACGTAACACATGCTGTTTATTATAAACCGCAACAAGAGAATAATAATCGGAATTGTTTTGAATATTCATTTTCTAATCAACCATTCGACTTCCCAAAATGCATCTCTGCCAAAATGTTACATGCAATTTTTATCGAAGGTAATTATGTTGGTCGTGATATATTAAAAACGCTCCCAAATTTAAGCCTATTTAATGCTGCCTTTCATTTAAAGTATAACGGGGTGGAAAAGGGTTATTTATTTCTTCGAGCTAATGAAGATAAAATAAGTGAATTAATTTCTCCGAATGCAAACTCTTTTATAGATGAAAGTGGAAAAGTCATACAAATCATTGAGAAGCAGTCGGATATTATTAATGAAGAGGGTAGATATAAAGAGCTTTTTCGCGTTACGGAAAAATTCCATTCCTCAATGGACGTAGATGTTGTCTTGAATGAAATCATTAAAGCGTTAAAAATAGTTTTTCCCAACTTTACATATAATTTAATACTTTCGAATGATTTAAAACACGATAAAACGTTACCCATAAAAGAACTTCAATTCGATCATATTGATGGCACTGTCATGGATTCATATGTAAGTGGTGAAATAAGAATTGAAAAAAGATGTTCTGAAAATCATACGATATTATACGCCCCACTCTGCGGAAAACAAGGGGTATATGGTGTGTTGGAGGTTGTTACTTACGCCTCGTTTGTTTTTCAAAATAGTGAGGTTGAATTCATACGATTACTTGCAAATACTGGTGGCAGTGCATTTGAAAATGCCAAATTATATGAACAATCGCAAACATTAATTGGGGATTTACAACTAATCAATGATACCTCCCATCGATTAAACTCATCAACTAGCTTGGACGAAACCATTCAATTTTTAAAATCACAAATAAAAAAATCATTTAAAACAGAAGATATTGGATTTGTTCTAATTAAGGATAGCGAGTTTACTATTCTCGACGGGAGCAACAGGATTTTTCATTCAGAGGAAGGGAAGAAGTGTGTAGAATTTATTGCGGATAATATTCGAGTGAAGAATGAGGCCATTTTATATAGTAATATCCAGAATCAGTTGGCAGATGAAACAATCCCTTTTTCATCATTAATGGCCGTTCCAATGATTGAGAGTGATAGTTTAAAAGGTTTCTGCATTGTTTCGCACAGTATCCCCTATTTTTTCACGTTTGATATGTTTAAATTATTTCAATCATTAATTCATCATTCTACATTGGCAATTACAAATTCAATGTTAAGAGAAGAGTTAGAACGGATGGTCATCACTGATCATTTAACACAGCTATTTGCTAAAGGTTTTCTTAATGATGAAATTAAACAATCGATGGAAAAAGATGAGGAAGGTACCTTCATTTTACTCGATATTGATAATTTCAAAAAGGTAAATGATACTTTTGGACATCAAACGGGGGATGAAATTCTCGTTCAAGTGGCTAACATTATTCAACAAAATATTCGTACTTCAGACATAGGTGCACGTTGGGGAGGAGAAGAACTGGCCATCTATCTTCCAGGAGCTTCATTGAAAACGGGATCTCAAGTTGCCCACCGTTTAGTGGAAGCAGTTTATAAAAACACCAATCCCAAAATTACCGTTTCTTGCGGTGTTTCCTACTGGAATAAGAAAAGAGAAGATCGAGTAGAAAGCCTCTTTAACCGTGCAGATATCGGCCTTTATCATGCAAAAGAACGTGGGAAAAATCGAGTAGTCATTAAAGAGGAGAATAGGATAATTATTTAGAGCCCCTTTAGGGCTCTTTATTCTTATAAATATGTCTCCAAAATTTCAACAAATTCTTTCAAGTGTATTTCGTCTGTCTCATCAAATCGATTTGTTTCCGGACTATCAATATCTAAAACGCCAATGACTGAATCGTTTTTAATGATAGGAATGACGATTTCTGATTGTGATGCAGAGTCACATGCAATATGTCCGGGAAATTGATTTACATCAGACACTCTTAATGTTTTTCTTTCTTGAACAGCTGTCCCGCAAACACCTCTACCAATTGGAATTCGAACACATGCTGGCAATCCTTGAAAAGGACCTAGTATTAGTTCGTTCCCTTCCATTAAATAAAAGCCAACCCAATTAATACGCTCTAGAAATTGGTTCAGTAGTGCAGAAGCATTACTTAAATTAGCGATTTGATTGGGTTCGTCTTCGATTAATGCCTTTAGCTGCTTTTTTACTAATGCATACTGATCTGATCGTGTTCCATCATATTTTGTCGAATGAAACATATAATTCACCTTATTTCTACAATTTATTTTCTTAAACGCTAAATCTTGTTGATAATGTCGATATTTCCTTAAAGGGAAAGCTTGCTATGAACAAGAAATAATATAAATGAATAGATCACTACCTGAATTACTTGTAGCATAAATATTTTTATTATTCAAGAAAAAAAGATTGATATGGGGTGTATTTATGGTAAATAGAAAAAGTTCGACTAAGGATACAATAGTAGACGCGGCGATTCTTTTATTCAATATAAAAGGTTTTGATGGAACATCTATTCGAGATATTGCGAAAAAGGCAAAAGTAAATCCGGCCAATATATCGTATTATTTTGAAGGTAAACAAGGCTTGCTTGAAAAATGTTTAATTCAATTTTTCGAAGTGTATCTTGAATTTTTAGAAGAAGAAGTAAATTTATTACGATATGACCGTCCTGACTATTGTATGAAACGAGCAGTGTATAAAATTTTAGCTTTTCAAAGCAAGAACCATCATCTGGCACGCTTTGTTTGGAGGGAAGTATCAATTGATTCACAGATTGTCCGTGAAATAACTTCATCATATTTAATGAAGGAAAGGTTTTTATACAAAAAGTTAATCGAAGCAATCATACCCGCTCAATCTCATTTCGATTCAAATATAGGTTATTTAATTATACAGTTAAGAAGCCTTATGACGATGCCATTTTTGAATAGTCAATATATAAGAGAGGTGTGGAACTTATTCCCACAAGAAAGTTATTTCGTAGAAAAATATTATGAACAAATTGATGAATGGATCGAAACATCCATCATAAATCATTCAAGAAAAATTAATATTCCAATTTAGCAGCTCTGAATATTTCCTCGGAGTTGTTTTTTTTCTATAAATACCAAGAAAAATGTTGAATTTAATAGTCAAAAATTGTCGTTACATGGTATCATAAATACTACATACTAAAATAAGTAAAATCAAATCGATTAATTAAAAATATAGATCAGTTTTGGACGGAACAGGGGGCTTACGATGGTTTTAGTCATCGGTGCAATCGTAATTGTACTCATATTCTTAGTATTTGGATTTATTACGAGAAAGAAATATTATAAAGAGATTGATAAATTAGAAGCTTGGAAAATCGATATAATGAATCGCCCAGTCGTTGACGAGTTGGGAAAAGTAAAGCAGCTAAACATGACAGGTGAAACGGAAGAATTATTTGAAAGATGGAGAAAATCCTGGGATGATATTGTTGCTGTTGAACTTCCAGATATTGAGGATTTTCTTTTTGACTCCGAAGAATTTACAGATAAGTTCCGTTTTAAAAAAGCAAAAGAATCGAATTTGAAAATCGAAACCATTTTAACGAACGTGGAAGGTAAGATCGAATCGATTTTGGCGGAATTAAGAGATTTAATTGGCAGTGAAGAAGAAAGCCGCGTTGAAATGGAAGAATTGAGTAACAAGTATAAAATGATAAAAAAGACGCTATTAATTGAGCGGCATGTATATGGTAAGTCCATTCAAAATTTAGAAATGAAACTGGATGCTATTTCTGCAAAATTTCATCATTTTACCGAACTGACAGGGAACGGAGATTACCTCAAAGGAAGGGAAGTAATCATTGTTGTAAAGGATGAAGTGCAAATATTAATTGAGAAAGTTGCAAAAATCCCAGAATTAATTACCGAAGTAACATCAATACTCCCTTCACAATTGAATGAAATAGACGAAGGGTATAAAGAAATGAAGGAACAAGGATTTATTTTGGATCATCTCCAAATAGATAAGGAAATAGAAAGCTTAAGGAAATCCTTGCAAACATATGAGGAATTATTGGAAAAAACAGATGTTAATGAAGTAGATACCGGAATAGCTGAACTAAAGGAAAAGATAGATATTCTTTATGAACTTTTGGAAAAAGAAGTGAACGCGAAACACTTTATACTTAAGCATCATGAGAATACAAAAGATGAATTAACTTTGGTTAAGGAAACTAATGAAAAAATGAAAGAGGAAACGAATTTTGTTAAACAAAGTTATCAACTATTAGAAGGGGAGCTTGAAATCCCTAATAGTCTTGATAAACAACTTGGAAAATTAATTAAAAGATTTAATACACTTGAAGTAAAAATAATTGATGATGGTTCTGCATATACCATTTTAAGTGACGAATTAACCGAAATTCGTGACGCAATTGAGAAAGTAAAAGAAGATCAGAAAGAATTTACACTACATCTACAAAATTTACGAAAAGATGAACTAGATGCACGAGAAAAATTAACTGAATTAAAAAAGAAAACGAGTGATGCATTAAAAATCATTTCAAAAAGCAATATTCCCGGTCTACCAAATGATTTTGAACTATTTATGGAACAAGTTCATGAAAACATTCAAGATGTTTTTAAAAGCTTAAATGAGAAGCCTTTAAATATTAAAGCAATTCAGAACTACTTACAGGAAGCGATAAATGCGGTTGATGGATTATATGAAAAAACGATAGAACTTGTAGAAACTGTGGTGTTAGTCGAAAAAGTCATTCAGTATGGAAATCGTTATCGTGCACGTAACCCGAAATTAGCTGAAGGATTGAGGCAAGCTGAAGAATATTTTAGAAGCTACGACTACCATTTAGCATTAGAGGAAGCTGCAACTGCTGTAGAAGAAGTTGAGCCGGGAGCATTGAAAAATATTGAAGAAATGATTAATCAAGAGGTAATATAGAACGAATGCGCTTTTCGCATTCGTTTTTGTTTTTCAGTAAGGAAGAGTAGCGATTCCTTCCATTTTCAATTTTCTTATCCTATGTTATGATTTATCATTGGAATGTACTAATAAGATGACATATTTGAAGGTGTTTAATAAATGATTTATTTTGATAATAGTGCGACAACGAAGCCATATGATGAGGTGATTGATACATTTGCAAAAGTGTCAAAGGAATACTACGCAAATCCTTCCTCTCTTCATAATTTTGGCGGGAAAGTAGAAACTTTAGTAAACCAAGCTAGAAAGCAAATTTCAAATCTGTTACATGTAAAGGATAATGAAATATATTTTACATCTGGTGGAACGGAAGGAAATAATTTAGCAATTAAGGGCACAGCTTTACAGTATCGTTCTCGTGGAAATCATATTATAACGACGAGGGTAGAACATCCTTCCGTATACGAAGCATGTGAACAGCTTAGTAAATTAGGTTTTGAAATTACGTATTTACCGGTAAATGAATCTGGACAAGTTGACATTCAAGAACTTAAATCTTCCATTAAGGACAATACGATACTCGTTTCGGTTATGCATGTAAATAATGAAATGGGGGCAGTTCAGCCAATTGAAGAAATTGGGGACCTTTTGTCAAATTACCCAAAAATCATATTTCATGTTGATCATGTTCAAGGAATTGGGAAGGTTCCTTTACATCTTCATCAAGCAAAAGTTGATTTATGTTCAATCTCTGCTCATAAATTCCATGGTTTAAAAGGAAGTGGCGCTCTCTTTATACGTGACGGACTACGTATTTCGCCATTATTTTCGGGTGGAAACCAGGAAAATAAAGTACGAAGTGGTACGGAGAATGTCAGTGGAATTGTAACGATGGCGAAAGCACTCCGTTTAACCGAAGAGAAACGTAAGCAAAAAGGTACAGACATGTTGATGATAAGGGATTATTTAATCTCAAACTTAAAAGAACAGTCTGCCATTAAAGTGAACACGAATCCATCAACATCCGCTCCTCATATTGTTAATTTTTCTGCAATTGGTTTAAAGGGAGAAGTCATTGTTCACGCTTTAGAAGCTGAAAATATTTATGTGTCTACGACCAGTGCTTGTTCATCTAAACAAAAATCGATAAGCAGAACACTGCATGCGATGGGAGTCACAGATGAAGAAGCGATAGGAGCTGTTCGAATAAGTTTATCTTATGACAATACAATGGATGAAGCAAAAATATTTATAACAAAATTAGAAAGAATATTAACCAAACTGTATGAAGTAGTGGGGGATACAAAATGAAATATGATCGTATATTAATTAGATATGGAGAATTGTCAACAAAAGGGAAAAATAGAAATCATTTTATCACCCATTTGAAAAGAAATATCCGCGGGGTTCTTAAAGAATTTAAAGATATTAGCATACAAGGCGGACATGATCGGATGTTTATTTTGCTAAACGGTGAAGATAGTGAACCGATTATGGAAGAATTGTCAAAAGTATTCGGTATTCAATCATTCAGTTTAGCAGTGAAAACGGAAAAACAAATTGAAGAAATGAAGGAAGTTGGTTTAACCCTTGTTAAACAACTTTACCATGAGGGTGCTACATTTAAGGTTTCTACAAGACGTGGTGATAAATCATTTGAATTGGATACAAATGATATAAACCAAGCGATTGGAGCATATATTCTTACCAATCTCGAAGGAATCAAGGTTAATGTGAAAAATCCGGATATAAACCTTATCGTTGATGTCAGAAGTGATGGCGTTTATATGTCGAGTGAAATTATCCGTGGTGCAGGTGGCTTACCGGTAGGTTCCTCAGGGAAAGCGATGCTTATGCTTTCAGGAGGAATTGATAGTCCCGTGGCAGGATATTTAACGATGAAAAGAGGAGTGAAAGTGGAAGCTGTTCATTTCCACAGCCCTCCATTTACGAGTGAACGTGCGAAGCAAAAAGCGATTGATCTTGCACAAAAAATGGCAGGATATAATGGCTTTGTTAAAATGCATGTTGTTCCATTTACAAAAATACAAGAAATCATTCATAAGCAAATTCCTGAAGGCTATTCTATGACAGCAACGAGAAGAATGATGCTTCGAATTACTGACGAAATTAGACGTATGAATAATGGCTTAGCTATTGTTACGGGGGAAAGCCTTGGTCAGGTTGCGAGTCAAACATTAGAAAGTATGATTGCAATTAACGACGTGACTGCTACTCCAATTCTACGTCCATTAATTTCAATGGATAAGCTGGAAATTATTGATATAGCTAAACAAATTGATACATTTGAAATATCTAATTTGCCATACGAGGATTGTTGTACAATCTTTACACCTCCAGCACCAAAAACTCGGCCAAAATTAGATAAAATGCAGTACTTTGAAAGTAAAGTGGATTTTGAATCGCTAATTCAAGAGGCAGTCCAAAATGTAGAAACAATCATTGTTTCTTCCGAAAATAAGAGCCGTGAAGATGCCTTTTCTGATTTACTATAATTTATTGGATAACTCTATATTTATAAGGAACAATTACCAATCAATAATTTGAATGAAGGTATGTGTTTTCGCACACTCTATACTCACAAGGAGGTGAAAACACATGCCGAACAATAATCAATTAGTAGCACCTGGTGCAGAACAAGCACTTGATCAAATGAAATACGAAATTGCTCAAGAATTTGGTGTAAATCTTGGAGCAGACACAACTTCACGCGCTAACGGTTCTGTTGGTGGTGAAATTACAAAACGCCTAGTATCTATGGCTGAACAACAACTTGGTGGTTTCCAACATTAATTAAATAATATGGCTAAGGGAAGCGGGATAGTCCGCTTCCTTTTTACGTATAATACCCTCCTTTGTTATTACTATTTAAAATTTTTGAATTATTTAGTATAATAGAACTAACTTTTTCGAGGAGGTATTACAATGAAGCGTGAAGATCTATTAGCACCTAAAGAATACAATATTGTAGAAGAAGTAGAAAAATATGCAGCCAATCAAGACAAGGTAGCAATTAAATGGGAAAATGATTTAGGAGAAACGAAAAAAATTACATATAAAGAATTAATTAAGAGAGTTAATCAAATTGGGAACGTTTTCTTAGAAAGCGGACTTCAAAAAGGGGATACGATACTTATTATCGTTCCAAGATTAATCGAAGCATATGAAGTATATCTTGCAGCACTTAAGACTGGCATGGTTGTCATACCTAGTTCCGAAATGTTAAAAACAAAAGATTTACAATATAGAATACAGCATGGGGATGTAAAAGGGATTGTTTCTTATTATCCTTACATTAATCAATTTGAAGAAGTAGTTGAATCTCATCCATTAAAACGATTTGTAATAGGAAAAGAGATCAGTAATTGGTTATATTTAAATGATTTAGCAGATAAAGCAAGTGACTCTCTTGAAATTACTCGGACTTCTAAAGATGATATGGCTTTTCTATCTTATACTTCTGGAACAACTGGTAATCCAAAAGGTGTCGTCCATACTCATGGATGGGGCTATGCCCATTTACGTACAGCAGCCCCACACTGGCTTTGTATTAATGAAAATGACACGGTTTGGGCCACTGCAGGTCCAGGGTGGCAAAAGTGGATTTGGAGTCCTTTCTTATCTGTTCTTGGATCGGGAGCAACTGGCTTTGTTTATAATGGGAAATTTGATCCGAAGACATACTTAAGCTTACTTGATAAACATGAAGTGAATGTATTGTGCTGTACACCTACAGAATATAGATTAATGGCAAAAGTGGATAATCTATCTGACTACCGATTAAAACATATTCATAGTGCAGTATCTGCCGGTGAACCATTAAATCGGGAAGTCATTGAGACATTCCAAAAATATTTTAATATTATAGTTCGTGATGGTTATGGTCAAACGGAAAATACATTATTAGTTGGAATTACAAAAGATATGGAATTGAAACCTGGCTCAATGGGCAAACCGACCCCAGGTAATAGGGTAGAAGTAATTAATGAACATGGATTACCTTGTCAAGTAGGAGAAGTGGGAGATATTGCCGTTCACATCGAAACACCCGCTTTATTCAAAAATTATTATAAAGATCCGGAAAGAACCGCGATGCAATTTCGAGGTGATTATTATGTAACAGGTGACAAGGCAAAAATGGATGAAGAAGGGTATTTGTGGTTTGAAGGACGTGGGGATGATATTATTATCAGTTCCGGATATACCATTGGACCTTTTGAAGTGGAAGATGCACTTGTTAAACATCCGGATGTAAAGGAATGTGCAGTTGTTGCTAGCCCAGATGAAGTTCGGGGGAATATTGTAAAAGCTTTTGTCGTTTTACAGGATGGAGTAGACCCTAAGAAGCCTGACTTAATCAAGTCCTTGCAGAATCATGTAAAAGATTTAACAGCACCATACAAATATCCTCGTGAAATCGAATTTATTCAGGAATTACCGAAGACAACATCGGGAAAAATTCGTCGAATTGAACTTCGGCAACAGGAATTGGAAAAAATTAAATAGATAACAATGACAGATAGCAAAATAAGCTATCTGTTCTTTATATTTTTAGCTTGAAAACATTCATATATAATCTTAAGAATTGAGGCGCATTATATGAAACATGAAGAGAAAACGGGAATTATTTTTGCTGTCTTTTCGTATATCGTTTGGGGAATACTTCCTATGTACTGGAAATGGTTGAATCATATTTCGGCAGAGGAAATTTTGGCGAACCGAATTTTTTGGTCTTTCGTATTTATGCTCTTTCTTCTTTTAATAACAAAAAAGTGGGGAGTATTCATTCAAATATTGATGACTTTAAAAGAAAACAGAAAGATTCTTATCGCACTTGTCTTAGCCTCTATATTAATTACGGTAAACTGGTTCATTTACATATGGGCAGTCAATACTAACCATATTGTTGAAACGAGTCTTGGATACTACATCAATCCATTAGTGAGCATATTATTGGGCGTATTTATTTTAAAAGAAAAGCTGAATAGAGTACAAATAATTTCTTTTTGTATTGCCGCATTAGGTGTATTAATTCTAACGGTCTCCTATGGGAAATTTCCTTGGATATCCTTTAGCTTAGCAATTTCCTTTGGTCTTTATGGCTTAGTAAAGAAAGTAATTAAAGTTGATTCATCCATAGGATTAACCCTAGAAACAATGACAATAGCCCCGTTATGAACTGCACCCCAATTGTTAGACACAACTAACAATTGGAGGTGCAGTTTTTCTATGTCTAAATATTCGTTTGAATTAAAATTAAGGGCAGTATTAGATTATTTAGAGGGCAAAGATTCCTTTCAAATAGTCGCTAGCCGTTTTAATGTCAGCCTGCCTCCTTTAAAGAATTGGGTGGCACATTATAGAAAAAATGGTGAAGCTGGTTTAATTTCCAACTATACAAATTATGATATTCAATTTAAAATGGACGTACTAAATTATATGAGTGAATTTGGAGCGTCCTTAACACAAGCTGCGGCTGTTTATAATATTTCTTCCCCTTCTACGATTCTTCAATGGCAGAGGCAGGTTGAAAGATTAGGTGTGGACGCTCTATTACCAAAGAAAAAGGGGCGTCCATCCATGAAAAAGGAAATTAAGAAATCAGTTCCTGTAGAGGGTTCATATGAAGCATTACAAGCTGAAAATGAGCGTTTACGCATGGAGATTGCCTATTTAAAAAAGTTACGAGCCTTAATTCAAGAAAAAGAAAAATCACCGAACAAGACAAAGCGCAAATAATATATGAGTTAAGGCACGAATTTAAGGTGATTGAGTTAGTAAAGATCGCTGGAATTCCACGTAGCACTTATTATTATTGGGTAAAACAAATGGATCGACCGGATAAATATAAGGAAATGAAGGAGTTAATTAAGCAGATTTTTGAAGAACATCAGGGACGTTATGGTTACCGTCGAATTACATTAGAATTACGTAATAAAGGGTATACAATTAATCATAAAACGGTCCGCCGTTTAATGATTGAGCTGGGTTTAAAGTGTCTCGTACGAATGAAAAATATCGGTCATACCGAGGACAAGTGGGCAAAACTGCACCTAATATATTAGAACGAGATTTCCATGCATCTAAACCTAACGAAAAGTGGGTGACGGATGTGACAGAATTCCACCTACATGGGGAAAAGCTATATTTGTCGCCAATTATGGATTTATATAATGGTGAGATTATAGCTTATAATATAGAACATCGCCCTGTATTCTCACTTGTTTCAAAAATGTTGGACGAAGCCTTTGACCGATTAAATGAGGAAGACACTCCTATCCTCCATTCTGACCAAGGATGGCATTATCAGATGAATCAGTATCGATCTGCATTAAAAGAACGAGGAATCATTCAGAGTATGTCCCGTAAAGGGAACTGCTTGGATAACGCAGTCATGGAGAACTTCTTTGGCTTATTAAAGTCTGAATTGCTTTATCTAAAAGAATTTGAGAGTATGGAACATTTTAAAGTAGAGTTAGTGAATTACATTCACTACTATAACCACAAACGGATTAAGGCAAAATTAAAAGGCATGAGTCCGGTTCAATACCGAACTCATGCCCCAGTAGCTGCCTAAATCCCGTGTCTAACTTTTGGGGTTCAGATCATTATCTTTAATATATATGGTTTATTTAGTTTTTAATAGAAGCTTTTCCTTGTTCAAGGGATCCATACAAACGGATCTATTATTAATAGGCGCCGGGGCTGCAACTGCTATTCCACTTCTCTTTTTTGCTAAAGGGGCACAAAGAATCCCCTTATATTTACTTGGATTCTTACAATATATTGCCCCTTCATTTATGCTGATACTCGGCGTATTTGTTTACAAAGAGCATTTTAGTATGGTCCATATGATTGCGTTTATCTGTATATGGGTTGCAGCTATTATCATTTCAGTCGGTCATTCAAAATGGTTTATTAGTATGACAAATCGGTTAAAAAAGAATAACAGTTTTAGTGCATGAAAATGGACACAAAAAGCAAAGTAATCATTAATTAGATTGTATTGTGTTCCAGCCTTTTACAAAAAGATCCTTTTAACTTTCTCCCAAAATGAGTTGTCTTTTAATTTTACCGTTTTGATTAATTTATCACTTAGTTGGATGTCGATTTTTTCAACGTGGCGAATACTTAGTGCTTCATTGTCCATGCCCATTGTCGGATAAGCATTGCCTGTTTGTACAACTTTCAAGGACAATTTTCTTTTGCCGCTAAGGATAAAAGAGGAACCTAATGTTCTGTATTGATTATTGTTTAGCGATGCAAGCTCACTCACTTGAAGACATGGCAACAATGGATCTACTATTGCTCCGTTTACTGATTTATTATAAGCGGTGCTTCCAGTTGGTGTAGCAATTAGCATCCCATCTCCTCTAAATGTTTCGAATGGAAGGTCATCTATGAATACATCCATAACAAATGTTTTAATAATCCCGGAGCGAATGCTAAATTCATTGAGACAATAAAATGAACCTTGTTGATTTATATTTACTTGAATAACAGGATATTTTCTTACTTCTATTTTGTCCAATTTCATCGCATCAATCATTTCGGCCACATCATCAATATGAAAATCACAATACATTCCTAGGCGATCTTTCGTAGACACGCCTAGATAAAGACAATCTTGCCTAAATCCTGACTTTCTAACTGCCTGCAAAAAGGTGCCATCACTTCCGACACTAATAATAATGTTTGCATCTTCCGCATGATCCACAAGGGTAAAATCATACTTTTTTGCTGAATCTATTAAAGGGGTTAATTTTTGTTCGATTTCTTGTTGATTATTGTAATAAAAGTAAATATTCTTTCTTTCAGCCATGAAATATCACCTTTCTCTTAGTGAATTTTTAATTCAAACTTTCATTTGTGTGCAAGATAAGTTTACCATTATTACGAAACTTTTTAAAAAAGGAATCCGTACTACAAAAGAGTATAAATACCGAAGTTTTCTCATCTATACATATCTTATTATGTCCATACTAATAAATAGAGAGAAAGAAGGATGATGTGAATTATGAATAAAAAACGGTGGGGAGCACTTGCCATTGCTGTACTGCTTTTTGGAGTATCAATTATTGTGAATTTTGCTAGTCTTGCATTTACAACAGATTTCTCGAAGTTTTTTGAGGAGACTTTCACTACATCCAATGAAAACTTTTCGGAAGAAATAATGGAAGACGGTGATGAATTTGAAAAAATTGCCATTCTAGAAGTTGATGGGGTCATTCAAGATACCGGCAGTAGCAACTCTTTGCTCAATAGCGGTTCTTACAATCATCAAGATTTTATGAAGCAGTTAAATCATGTAAAAGAAGATAATGATGTGAAAGCAATGATTTTGCGAGTGAATTCTCCAGGCGGCGGTGTCGTAGAATCAGCAGAAATTCACGATAAAATAATCGACATTCAACAAAAAGCAAAAAAACCTGTGTATGTATCAATGGGTGCAACTGCCGCTTCCGGTGGTTATTATATTTCTACTCCTGCGGATAAAATCTTCGCGAGCAAAGAAACGATGACAGGCTCACTTGGTGTGATTATGCAAGGAGTCAATTATTCAGAATTAGCAAAAGACTTCGGGGTAGACTTTGTAACGATAAAAAGTGGACCTTACAAAGATATAATGAGTCCCTCTCGAAAAATGACAAATGAAGAGAAAAAGATTATTCAAACGATGGTAAATAACTCATATGAAGGTTTTGTTCAAGTCATTGCACAAGGCAGACATATGTCAGAAAATACGGTAAGAAAAATAGCTGATGGGCGCGTTTACGATGGAAGGCAGGCAAAAGAATTACATTTGATTGATGGTTTCGGTTACTTAGAAGATGTGATTGATCATGTACGAAGTGATTATCATTTGAAAAATGCACAAGTTGTTCGGTATAAAAATGATGGGGGCTTAGGTTCTCTCTTCTCAATGGCTGCCCAAAAAATGATGGGAAAAGAAGCTGACGTAACGGGTTTAATGAAAATGTTGTCACAGCCTAATGCACCACGATTAATGTATATCTACTCGGAATAAGGGGGGAGCACTGATGACTGTAGAACAAGATTCAGCAAATAAACAAAACGAAATGCCGGTAATCAATGAAACCATAAATGTAAGTCAGAAATTCTCTTTTGCAGGATTTTGGATGAGATTTTGGGCATATCTTCTAGATATTGTTGTAATAGCTAGTATAAGTCGATTAATTATAAAGCCTGTTTTTCGAATTATAGATATCCCTTTAACTGATTCAGGATTGTTTACACCCTATTCAATTGTCACAGCCTTAGTATTTTATTTATACTTCATAATAATGACTAAATTTTTGAGTGCCACGATTGGAAAAATGGTGTTTGGATTAAAAGTGATTTCACTAAAAGAAAAGAAACTTACATGGAGTACAATCATTTTCCGTGAAGGTATCGGACGGTATATTTCAGTTTTTATAAAAATATTATATGTTCTCGTTGCTTTTACTCCGTATAAACAAGGTATCCATGATATTTTTGCCGATACATCCGTCATACATGAGAGAACAGTAAAACAATTTCAATCAAAACCGGCATGAAATGAAAAATGTTATCAAACAGCGATATATAAACCCGTATTACAGTATTTAGTAATACGGGTTTATTTTTTTTCTATTATGGCGAGAATGTAAGGCTGAAAGGTTGTGAAGAAATGATCGTAGCCTCTATTATCATAGGTATTTTACTTCTATTTTTACTTATTATTTGGTTTACAACACTCACTATCTTCATAGATTATTCACATAGAATGGACGATGACCATTTAAGGGTTCATTTCATTATTTGGAAGTTTATTCGCTATAAATTGAAAATACCGACAATCAAAGTTGAAAAAGATGAGCCGACTATTACATATGAAAAGAAAACGAATACTGGGACACATACACACTCTGAAATTACTACTAAAGAAATAACTGAGCGAATATCAGATTTTAAGGAGTTACTAGAACATATTTTTGGATTAAAAATTATTATAAGAAAATTTTTAAAAAAAGTCAGAATCACTCAATTGGAGTGGCATTCTACCATCGGCTTAAAAGACGCAGCATTAACGGGAAAACTGACTGGAACAGCAATGGCACTAAAATCAATCATTATCGCTTTCATTAGCAAGAAAATGAACTTGATGCAATTTCCTAGTTACTCCGTTACACCATCTTTTCAAATTCCGATCTCAGAAACTGCACTGAAATGTATGATTAAAATAAGAATCGGGAATGCTATTGTAGCAGGATTAAAAATAGTAAAGTTTTGGAGAGGCGGTAAAGGGTCTTTCAAAACAAAGCCATTAACGATGATTTCTAAAGAAGATTCTAATGAATCTTTGTAAGAGATAGGAGGATTACTATGGGTGAACATCCAATTGAAGGATTAATGACAGCAGCAATGGAAAACTTAAAGGAAATGATTGATGTAAATACAATCATTGGTGATCCCGTTGAAACACCAGATGGTAGTGTCATCTTAACTGTATCAAAAGTGGGATTCGGGTTTGCCGCAGGTGGAAGTCAATTTAATGGCCCTAAAAAGTCAAGTTCGGAAGGACAAGGACAAAACGGTCAACAAGGTGGTAAATCGGATTTACCATTTGGAGGCGGAAGTGGTGGTGGAGTTTCGATTACCCCTATTGCTTTTTTAATCGTTAACTCTCAAGGAGTAAAAATGCTTCATCTTGATGAGAGTACACATTTACTTGAAAAAATATTGGATATTGCCCCAAGTGTTGTGGATAAAATTCAAGGTATGATAAAGAAAAATAATCAAAATACCGATTCAAATGGATGGAAAAACCACCAACCAACGAACCAAAAACAAGATTTTGATTTTTAAAACTCGCCAATGGCGAGTTTTTAATTGGTAAAATAGATAAAATTTCAGTATGATTATCATAAATACATAAAAGGAGGAATTCAAACGATGACAAATGTTACATTTAAAGGAAATCCAGTAACTGTGCTTGGAAATGAAGTGAAAGTGGGAGATACTGCTCCGAATTTCACCGTGTTGGCTAATGATTTATCAGAGGTAACACTTAACGATACAAAAGGGAAAGTTCGTTTAATTAGTGTTGTACCATCGATTGATACTGGTGTATGTGATGCACAGACACGTCGTTTTAATGAAGAAGCATCAAAATTAAACAATGTTGAAGTGTTAACAATTTCTTGTGATCTGCCATTTGCCCAAAGCAGATGGTGTGCTGCAAGCGGTTTGGAAAATGTTAAAACGTTATCTGACCATCGCGATCTTTCATTTGGAGAAGCATACGGTGTAATTATGAAAGAATTACGATTACTTGCTCGTTCAGTGTTTGTAGTCGATAGTAATGATAAAGTAGTTTATGTTGAATACGTAGGCGAAGGCACGAATCATCCTGATTATGAAAAA
Organism: Heyndrickxia vini; assembly: GCF_016772275.1. Classification (NCBI taxonomy): domain Bacteria; kingdom Bacillati; phylum Bacillota; class Bacilli; order Caryophanales; family Bacillaceae; genus Heyndrickxia; species Heyndrickxia vini. The sequence continues at coordinate 1,375,886 of NZ_CP065425.1, forward strand.
GCAATCGAAGCAGCTAAACAAGCGAAGTAAATTAAAAAATGTAAGGAATCAGTGTCCCCGATACGAATCGGGGATTTTATGTTGGGAGGAAAAGACTTATGAATACTACTCCAATGGAAACGATCTTCAATGTTTTAAATGAAACAGCTCTAATATTGCAAGAGGAACTCTCCTGCACTTATTTGGAGGCACTTGCCGAAACTGGAGAAAATTTATTTCATGGGGATATTGTGCAAGAAGAAGTAAGTGAATTAAATAAAAAAAGACTAAAGAAAAAATACGAAGAAATTAAACTTCCTTCATTTACCCAAGAACAAATCCGGAAAGCATTCCAATTAGCCATTTTAAAAGGGATGAAAGACAATGTTCAGCCAAATCATCAAATGACGCCTGATACGATTGGGTTAGTGATAAGTTATTTAATTAAGAGATTTACAGAGCGGTATAAAACGTTTTCTATACTTGATCCAGCAGTTGGTACGGGAAATTTGTTAACGACAATAATGAATCAATTAGAGGATAAAGCAACCACCGCTTATGGAGTAGATATTGATGATATTCTAATTAAACTGGCATACATCGGAGCAAATCTGCAAAGTCAGCCTGTTCAATTGTATAATCAAGATTCATTAGAACATTTATTTATCGATCCTGTAGATGTGGTTGTAAGTGATCTACCGGTTGGGTACTATCCAAATGATATGGGTGCTTCAAAATATGAGCTGAAATCAGAGAAAGGTCATTCCTATGCCCATCATCTATTTATCGAGCAAAGCATAAATTATACGAAGCCAGGAGGATATTTATTTTTTCTAATTCCAAATGGACTATTTGAATCAGAAGAAGCACCGAAATTACATAAATTTTTATCGGAGCAAGCACATATCCAAGGTGTGATTCAACTTCCGCTTTCCATCTTTAAAAATCCAAATGCTGCAAAAAGCATCTTGATTCTTCAAAAGAAGGATGATTCCGTACAAGGACCGAAACAAGTACTTATTGCTAATCTACCAACATTATCAAACCAAAATGCAATGGAGTCAATGCTCGCAAAACTTGATAAGTGGTTTCGGGAAAATAAAGAATGATGAAAACTAATAACCGGTATTTGATATGCCGGTTACTTTTATTTGTTCGAAATCGTTCGAATAAACTTTCTTCTTTCGTGTAAACGATTACTCCCTTCTTTATGCTTGAAAATATCTATTTTGACTATTAAAATGAGAAGTCGTTAATAGTTATAGATTGAAATGCATAACCTAAGTAATGATATATTTCATAAAATCAGTAGTGTAAGATAGATGACTTTCTGAATAAACTGTCTAGCTGCAGCGCCTAGCCCCTCGAGGGAAAGTTCTAATGCCAACTTTCCTAGGTCAAATGTTCTTCGGCAATAAAAGTCAAAGAGCGGACTTTTTTTGCCGAAGAACATTTGCTTGTCGGGGCTGAGCAAGGCGCTTTTAGCTTTTCTAATAGAAAGGAAAGGTAGTAATGTCAAAAATTATCGCAATTAATGCAGGTAGTTCCTCACTTAAATTTCAATTATTCGAAATGCCTGAAGAACGTGTAATATCAAAAGGACTTATTGAAAGAATTGGATTGGCAAATTCAATTTTTACTATATCGGTAAATGATGAAAAATATAAAGAAGTTATGGATATTCCTAATCACGAGGTAGCAGTCAAACTTCTTTTAGAAAAGTTAACCGAATTAAAAATCATTGAATCATTAAATGAAATAGAAGGTATTGGTCACCGTGTTGTACATGGAGGCGAAATTTTTAATGATTCCGTTCTTATCACGGAAGAGGTAGTGGAACAACTAATTAAACTTTCAGATTTAGCTCCACTTCATAACCCAGCAAATATTATTGGAATTCAGGCCTGTCATGCGGCATTACCTAATGTTCCGGCAGTAGCTGTTTTTGATACTGCTTTCCATCAAACAATGCCTGAAAGTTCATTTTTATATAGCTTGCCATATGATTATTATAAAAAATATGGCATTCGCAAATATGGTTTTCATGGAACCTCTCATAAATATGTTTCTCACCGTGCGGCTGAAATGCTCGGTCGACCAATTGAACAACTTCGATTAATCTCTTGCCATTTAGGAAATGGTGCAAGTATTGCAGCAATTGAGGGAGGCAAGTCAATTGATACCTCAATGGGATTCACACCTTTAGCAGGTGTAGCGATGGGCACTCGGTCAGGAAACATTGATCCTGCCTTAATCCCGTTTATTATGGACAAAACAGGTAAAACGGCTGATGAAGTGTTAGATGTACTAAATAAAAAATCGGGTATGCTTGGTGTTTCCGGCTTTTCCAGTGACCTTCGAGACATTGAACAAGAAGCGGCGCAAGGAAATAATCGGGCCGAATTAGCTTTGGAAGTGTTTGCGAATCGAATTCATAAATATATTGGTTCCTATTCTGCAAGAATGTCTGGAGTAGACGCGATTATTTTTACAGCTGGTATTGGTGAAAATAGTGATCTTGTTCGTGCGAAAGTTCTTCACGGTCTCGAATTTATGGGAGTATATTGGGATCCAGCATTAAATAAAATTCGTGGCAAAGAAGCCTTTATTAATTATCCACACTCACCAGTTAAGGTAATGGTCATTCCTACTGATGAAGAAGTGATGATTGCAAGAGATGTTGTACGCTTAATAAAGTAAATAGTAGAAAGGCAAATCAAATCTATTTGGTTTGCTTTTTTTTTCGTTGAAATAAATATAAGAATATCCGTGTTTGTTTATAAAAGCGTTTAGAATTCACTTATGCTATACTGATGGATAATAATTCCTTATAAAGAGGTGGAAGTGATGGCGTGGACGAAAAGAGATCAAATAATCGGGGATCAATTGCAGGAATGGATTCAAACATTGAATCAGGATAATTCTAATGATTTTAAAGATACATATGTTAAATGGTTGGAACATGGATATTCACTTATACCTGATAAGATAAAAACACCTTTTTTTGAAAAACTGGACACATGGTTATTTCATCTTCATTCACTTATTCAAAGTATGCAAATTCAAGAAGATACTAGAAATCGAATTTTAAGTACCGCAAGAGTTTTTGATGATAAAGTTCAAACGATTTCAGATATGAGAAATTTAACAATAGATCAACTCTCATATATTGCTGATCAACATTCGGCACGTCATCGATTGTATTCCTTCATACAAGGAGGTGTTACAGGAACAGGAAAATCTATGATCCTAAGTACTGATTTTCTTGTTATGATAATTTTAAATATGCGAGCGGTTCAAATTATTGCTGTGTCTTATGGCTATGACATTAAAACTCCATTTGAAATGATGACATCTTTAAAGGTTTTTCATGCAGCATCACTCCCGAAACGGTTAAAGGGAAAAGCGTGGGAATTATTATTGAATGACTTGGAGGAACAACAATACTTTTATGAAGGGATTGACCAAGTAACCTCTTATCAGTGGCTGGAAGAGCCGTTTAAGCAAGTGGCTAAAGCATATTTGATTTCACTGTTTCAAAAGGAAAAGGATTCAAAATTGTCGTTGATTCCTTTAGCAATTGGAGCTGGAGCTAATTATCAATTTTCTAGGAAAGTAACTGATTTTGCCGATAAATATTATAAATTTCGCTATTTATATGATAAGGGATGGGAGTTATGAGTATAGGTACACATAAACAAGCTTCTTCAAATAATATTCATTGTGGAATAATTACTGTAAGTGACACTAGAACAACAGAAACAGATAGAAGTGGTCATCTAATGGTGGACTTATTAAAGTTTCATGGTCATTCAATCAAAATGTATCAAATAGTAAGGGATGACCAACAGTTAATAAAGGAGGCGATTGAGAAAATTACTGATGTCGAAGGGATACAAGCGATTTTAATTAATGGAGGAACTGGAATTGCAGCAAGGGATGTAACCATTGAATCAGTTTCGTCACTTTTTGATAAAGAGGTAACGGGATTTGGTGAACTTTTTCGGTATTTAAGCTTTACGGAAGATATCGGTTCAGCAGCGATGTTATCCCGTGCTACTGCAGGAATTTACAAGAATAAAATTATTTTTGTAACACCTGGTTCGACGGGTGCGGTGCGCTTAGCAATGGAAAAACTTATTTTACCAGAATTAGGTCATATCATCTACGAAATTGAGAAAGACATAAAATAATTCATCCCTGCTTCCTATAATACCAATTTATGGTTCGTATATCTAAAAAGAGATTTCGAACAATAGTAAATATAGGAAGGGGGCACCATTTTGAAAAAACAAGATCGTGAAAAAGAAATTACTTATGATGAGCAAGGCATCAATCAAACAACCAATCAAATTATGGGAGCGTATGCAAGCGGTGTGGTTGATCAACCAGATGGACAATTTCACATTTATGATCAAGATGAGGAAGCATAAAAAAGGAATCAGCATATGCTGATTCCTTAAATTATTTCACAATTTGCAATGATTTTGGATAGGCAGTTAATATTTCTACTCCGTCTTTTGTCACAAACACATCATCTTCTATACGAACCCCTGCTACGTTTGGTACATAAATTCCAGGCTCAATTGTAAAAACCATTCCTTCTTGAATAAGTAGTTCATTTGTATTAGTTATTGAAGGATATTCATGTACTCCAATGCCTAATCCATGTCCTAGTCGGTGTGGAAAATAATCTCCATATCCCGCATCAGAAATAATATTTCTTGCAATTATATCTAATTCCTTTGCTGTTATTCCGGGTTTAACGGCTTTAATTGCTTCCTCTTCTGCTTTTAAAACAATATTATATATTTTTTCTTGATCATCATTTGTATGATCATATGCAACCGTACGGGTAATATCGGAGCAGTATCCTTCATAAACGACCCCCAAATCAAAAAGGACTAAATCGCCTTTTTTAATTTTGGTTAAACCAGGGTTCCCATGTGGTGAAGCGGCATTACTACCAGTGAGAACCATTGTCGAAAAGGACATCTCAGAAATCCCTTTTTTCTTTAATTCGTACTCAATTGCTGCAATAATATCTAGTTCGGTTTTTCCTTCTTTTATTTCGTTTACACCAACTTGCACAGCATAATCCGCGAATTCAGCAGCTTTTTTTAGTATTTCTTTTTCCTTTTCGTCTTTAATTAAACGCAATTGACGAAGCTTAGCTTCAGCTGCAACAAATTTCGCACCATTAAAATGTTGGAGTAATAATTCATATCTTTCAATATTCATATGTTCTTTTTCTACCGCGATTGTGTGAATCGCATTTGTCCGTTTTTTAACTTGTTTTTCAAGTACTTCCCAAGGATTGTCAGTATCTGAACATCCGATGATTTCGTATTCCCAACCTGACGCTTTCGCATCATTTACATCAAGTGATGGGCAAATCATAAATGGTTCCTGATTTGGAAAAGCTGCAATGCCAAGTAATCGTTCATGAGGATCACTTAGAAAACCACTGAAATAAAAAACATTTTCAGGGGCAGTAACAAATGCAAAATCAATCGTTTCTTGTTGTAACCAGCTAGTTAATTCTTGTAGTCTTTTGTTCATATTTTTCATCTCCTCACCTGAGTATATATTAAGAATATCAGATTATACACATCGTTTCTATTTTTCACTATGCCCATCATATAAAAATTCAACTTTTAAACAGATTACTTAAAGGGTATTTTGATATTAGATAGAGGAGTTTTGAAATTTATATTGAATATGGAAATAGACAATTTTTTTAAGGAGAGGGATCGTAATGAAAGTATCTTATCATGGTCATTCTATTATAAAAGTAGAAACAAATGGGAAAACGATTCTGTTTGATCCGTTTATTAACGGAAATTCTCAAACTGATTTAAAAGTGGAGGAAGAGAAGCCTGATTATATTATTTTAACTCACGGCCATAACGATCATGTAGGTGATACCGTACAAATTGCAAAACAGAGCGGAGCGTTAGTTATTGCTAATAATGAAATTGCCAATTATTTAAGCTGGCAAGGTTTAAACACCCATCCAATGCATATTGGGGGATCTTTTGAATTTGAATTTGGTAAGGTGAAGCTAACTCCTGCATTCCATGGCTCAGCAATAGTTACAGAAAATCAAGAGTTAATTTATTTAGGAATGCCAACAGGTGTGTTATTAATGGTTGAAGGAAAAACGATTTATCACGCAGGTGATACAGGTTTATTTTCCGATATGAAATTAATTGGTGAGCTTCACCCAATCGATCTAGCGTTTTTACCAATTGGTGATAACTTTACGATGGGACCCGAAGATGCTGCAATTGCTGCAAAATTTTTAAATGCCAAAACCGTTGTACCGATTCACTACAATACCTTTCCTGTAATTAAGAAAGAACCAAATCAATTCATCGATTTGCTCGAGAAGAAAAATGGCAAGATAATGAGTGCTGGTGAATTTATTGAATTATAACAAAAAAAGATACATCTGTTTTTTCACAGATGTATCTTTTTTGTGTTGGACTTCGGTATTAGAGCATACAATAATACAAGCTTAAATACTGGAGGGAGTCCAATGAAAAATAGATATTTACTTTGTATTTTGCTAACAGCGTTAATGCTCTATTACGCTTTACCGAATTTAGCTTTTTCAATTCAGGATGAGGCAGGTATATTTTCCATTGCTTGGCTTGGTCTAGCATTGCTTGTTTTTGCTGGTAATCTTACGGCATGGCTTTATGCACCGAAAAAACAGCGAGCAAATAAAAATGCAGTTAAACCTTTACAAAAACGTATGAAATCACATTAATTAAGGAAGATTCGTTAACAATTGAATTGTCAGGCTTCTCACCTTATAATAAATCTAACGAAGTAGTCGCGAAAAGGGTGAGGAGCTTGGCAACTAAACATGAACAAATACTAGAATACATTGATCACCTCCCAATTGGAGAGAAAATTTCGGTAAGACAAATTGCCAAGGCTTTAAATGTGAGTGAAGGAACGGCATATAGAGCAATAAAGGATGCTGAAAATAAAGGCTATGTTAGTACAATTGAACGAGTAGGCACAATAAGGATTGAAAGTAAGAAAAAGAATAATATTGAAAAGCTCACCTTTGCTGAGATTGTAAATATCATTGATGGACAGGTGCTTGGAGGGAAAAAAGGGTTACACAAAACATTAACTAAATTTGTTATCGGTGCCATGAAACTAGAAGCGATGATGAAATATACAGGTGCAGGAAATCTATTAATTGTTGGTAACCGAACGAAAGCACATGAGCTGGCGTTAAGAGCAGGTGCAGCAGTATTAATTACAGGCGGTTTCGACACGGAGGACGATGTGAAAAAGCTGGCGGATGAATTAGAGTTGCCCATTTTGACTACCAGTTATGATACATTCACAGTCGCAACGATGATTAATCGAGCGATTTATGATCAATTAATAAAAAAAGAAATCATTTTAGTAGAAGATATTTTTACCCCAATAGACCAAACAGCTTATTTAATGATTAATGATCAAATAAGTACATGGTATGAAAAAAATAGAATCACTTCCCATAGTCGTTTTCCAGTTGTTGATCAAGGGATGAAGGTCGTTGGAATGGTCACTTCAAAAGACATTATGGAATTTGACCATAACCTTGCGATTGAAAAAGTAATGACAAAAAATCCGATATCTGTAGGTTTAAAGACAAGCGTTACCTCCGCTGCGCATATGATGATTTGGGAGGGGATAGAAGTATTGCCGGTTGTTGATGATTATCATCGCTTATTTGGGATAATCAGCAGGCAGGATGTTTTGAAGGCACTGCAAGTGAGTCAACGTCAGCCTCAAGTTGGTGAAACGATTGATGATATCATTACTACCCAAATAGAGACAGCTGCTGAAACTGCGGATAAAGAAAGTTATTTTTTTGAGGTTTCCCCACAAATGACGAATCCGCTTGGAACAATATCATATGGCGTTTTTACCACTCTAGTATATGAAGCGGCAACTCGAAAATTAAAGAAGCAGAAAAAAGGCGATATTGTTATTGAAAATATGACGATTTATTTTATCAAACCCGTTCAAATTGAAAGCACAATCGAAGTTGTCCCTACGATTCTCGAAGCAGGTCGAAAGTTCGGGAAAATAGATGTAGAAGTGTTTAATAAAGGTCTGCTCGTCGGAAAAGCATTATTAATGTGTCAATTAATAGATAAATAAGAAAAGCGAAAGCGCCTTGTTCAGCCCCGACAAGCAAATGTTCTTTGGCAAAAAAAGTCCGCCTTTTGACTTTTATTGCCGAAGGTTATTTGACCTCGAGGGGCTAGGCGCTGCAGCTGGACAGCAAAAAAAGCCATTCAATGGCTTTTTTATCAACTAATTTTTCATTTCTTCCAATTCTTTCATAACATACGGCCGATAAAATCGAAGTGATTTCATCCCGGCCCAAACACTAAAGAAGCCTAGGATAATAAAAATTGCACCGATAATATAGGTAATGGTTGATGGATGAAGAAATAATTGATTAATACCGAATAAACCAACGAAAAGACCTAATGAAATCCCTGATTTTCCGGATAAATATTTTCGTTCCATTGGAAGATGGCTTCTTACAAATTTTATTTTATAGAATACATAGAATGACAATGATAATATAATGAAAAACACTACTATAGGCAAAATGTTCCCTCCAAATATAATATTCAACATTGTTTACATTGTAACGAGTTTTATAGGAAAAAGCTACAAAGGAATATGACAAATTAAAGAAGGTGTCAACTTATGAAGGATAAAATACTAGAAACAATAAAACAATATGAGACGATTATTGTTCATCGACATGTTCGCCCAGACCCAGATGCATATGGATCACAAGGGGGATTAGTAGAAATTTTGCGCACATCTTTTCCGAATAAAAAAGTGTATGCTGTTGGTAAGCCCGATCCTTCACTTGAATTTTTAAAAGAACTTGATGTGATCTCAGATGAAACCTTTCATGGAGCACTCGTTATTGTTTGCGATACCGCAAATGAGGAAAGAATATGTGATCGTCGCTATTCTTTAGGGGATAAGCTAATTAAAATTGATCATCATCCAAATGAAGATGCTTACGGTGATCTCCTTTGGGTGGACACAACGGCATCATCAGTAAGTGAGATGATTTACGAATTTTATTTATTTGGTGCCGATAAAGGACTAAAAATGAATGATGAAGCAGCTCGGTTGATTTATGGTGGGATTGTTGGGGATACAGGTAGATTTTTATATCCTAGTACGACACAAAAAACATTCGATTATGCCGGGGAGTTAATCAAATATTCGTTCGATCGAAATGAATTATACGACAAAATGTATGAGCTAGATTCAAAAGTGATTCATTTGCAAGGATGTATTTTGCAAAACTTTCAAATGTTTGAAGATGGTGCAGCGATAGTTAAGCTGAGTACGGATATTCTTAAACAATTTCGCGTTATCCCTTCTGAAGCTTCCTTGTTGGTAAGTTCCTTAGGTAATGTTCGCGGAATGAAAGCATGGTGCTTCTTTATTGAGGAAGAAGATCAAATTCGAGTTCGATTACGCTCGAAAGGACCGGTCATCAACCAAATTGCAAAAAAATACAACGGCGGGGGCCATCCGTTGGCGGCTGGTGCCTCTATTTATTCTTGGGATGAAGCCGAACATGTAATAAACGATTTAAAGGCTGTTTGCAAAGACTAGAGTTTATGCTCTAGTCTTTAATTCAGCCTTAATTCGAGTTCGATACTAATTGTTGTATAAAAAATTATTGATTTTATGATATATCTATACGGACGGTTATTAAATTTCACCGTCTTATTTTCAATTGTTTTTATAATTAAATCTTTATTTTTAACTGTACTGTTAAGGTCATTTGCAATTAATGATTTCAAATCTTCCTTCACTTTATTCTCCTCTTCGAGTTTACTTTGTAAATCAATATTATATTTTTCGTAGTCTTTTATTTTTACTTGAACATTTTGAATGGTTAATAGATCAGCATTTTTTCGATTCAACTCTTTATATTCATCTTGCCAAATTTTTATATCTTGTTCTAAATTATTGATTGTTTCTTGTTGGAACTTTATTTTTTTTGCGTGTTTTTCTTGCGTAACACCAAACATAAATAAAAAGACAAGCCAACTAATACAACCGCCAATGACGATGCCAGCAATGAATCGTTGCCAAGCCGGACGACGATATAATGGTGGAATTCTCATTGGACTTCCTCCTGAGTTAACCATAGTATAATAAGCGCGGCTGTATTGGCTCCCCCCATTGCAGATAAAATTAATAAAAATTGTTTAAATAAATCTTTAATTTCTCCATTCAAAAAACCTTTTTCAAAACTGTATACCGTATCGAATGTTCCGCCAATAGCTGCAATAATCGCCCATATTCTTAACGTTTTTGAAATTTTTGCAATCGCTGTTAATACCTGTTCTCCAGTTATAAATGTGGCCAATCCAGCTCCAATTAAAGACCCTCCGATCATGACGCCAAAAGCAATAAAAAAACTATTAAAAAATGCAGGGAAGAATGCTTCATCCATGGAAATCACTCCAAACTGTATAACCATTTGCTATTAATATATATGGGACAACTTAAGATGATATGTAATGTAATCCGAAAAAATAAAAGTTAATATGGGAACATATTTTCTTTTTTCCTATGGAGGTCTTATAATATGAATAAAGATTTCAATTGAAAGGTGGGAGGAGATTGTCATTTGTCCATTTACAAGTAACAACCGCATATAGCTTATTATCTAGCACCATCTCAATTCAAAAACTAGTTGAAAAAGCTAAAGAGCTTCAATATCAAACATTGGCCATTACCGATCGGAATGTGCTGTACGGAGTGGTTCCGTTTTATAAAGAATGTATAAAAAATCAGATAAAGCCTATTATCGGATTAACAATAGATGTTATCAGTGAAATGGATAAAGAAACGTCCTATCCACTCGTCCTATTAGCTAAAAATACAACGGGATACAATAATTTATTAAAGCTTTCAAGTACGATCCAAACAAAATCACCAAATGGTATTCCGTTAAAATGGTTAAAAGGATACCATGAAGGCTTGTTTGGCTTTACACCTGGGATAACTGGTGAAATTGAACAGTATTTACTGCGGGGAGAATTCGAAAAGGCGGAAAAAGTGGCATCTATTTTCCAAAGTATTTTTGAAAAGGATTCATTCTATCTTTCTTTGCAAAATCATCAACTTGCTGATGAAAAAATAATAAGAGAAAAATTCGTTCAACTTTCAAAAAAATGTAATATAAAACTTATCGTTACGAATGATGTGCAATATTTGGAAAAAAGTGATAGCTTTAGCCACGAATGTTTACTTGCTATCAATGAAAATAAGAAACTTAGTGATGATGATCGAAAAACACTTCCATCCGAAGAGTACGATTTGAAAGATAAAAAGAGCATGGTGGAAGCTTTCTCTGAATATATCGACGCATTAGAAAATACAGTACTTGTAGCAAATTCGTGTCAATTACAAATTGAAATGGGGAGAAAACTTCTACCGAAATTTCCCTTGCCTATTGGGGAAACCTCTGACAAAGTTTTAAAGGAATACTGTGAAAAAGGGTTGCGGGAAAGATTTGATCATCCGGAACAGATTTATTGGGAACGTTTATCTTATGAATTATCAATAATTAATCAAATGAAATTTAGTGATTATTTCCTTATAGTTTCGGATTTTATGAAATTTGCACGAACCCAAGGAATATTAACTGGACCTGGTCGAGGTTCAGCAGCGGGCTCTCTTGTCGCCTATGTATTAAAAATTACGAATGTCGACCCAATTGAACATGAATTGCTTTTTGAACGATTTTTAAATCCAGAGAGAATAACGATGCCTGATATTGATATTGATTTTCCGGATCATCGTCGGGATGAAGTCATTCAATATGTTACTGAAAAATACGGACAGTTACATGTAGCACAAATTATTACGTTTGGAACATTTGCCGCAAAAGCTGCGGCAAGAGATGTTGCTAGGGTATTTGGCTTTAATTCAAAGGAATTAGAGCAATTGTCAAGGATGATTCCAAGTAAACTAGGTATAACATTAAAACAAGCATTTAAGGAATCAAAGAAGCTTCAGGAATTTGTTGATGAATCTGAAATACATCAAAAACTTTTTCAGACAGCATTAAAAATTGAAGGAATTCCACGACATGTTTCAACACACGCGGCGGGTGTCGTCATTAGTGAGGAACCGCTAGTTAACCTTATCCCCATCCAGGATGGACATACAGGCAGTTATTTAACACAATATCCAATGGACATCTTGGAAGAAATAGGCCTATTAAAAATGGATTTTCTAGGTCTTCGAAATTTATCGTTAATTGAACGTATAGTGACGAGTATTCAAAAAGGTACGGGAACAAAAATAAATATTGATCAAATTCCTTTAGATGATGAAAAAACCTATCAGTTGTTAAGTGAAGGAAACACTACCGGTGTATTCCAATTAGAATCAGAAGGTATGCGCAGTGTACTAAAAAGGTTAAAACCGACAGATTTTGAGGATATTGTTGCAGTAAATGCACTTTACCGTCCCGGTCCAATGGAAAATATTCCACAATACATTGATCGAAAACATGGGAAAGAAGTGATCAAACATCCACATCAAGATTTAGAATCAATTCTAAAGAAAACCTATGGCGTTATCATTTACCAGGAACAAATTATGCAAATTGCCTCACGAATGGCTGGGTTTTCGTTAGGTGAAGCGGATTTACTTCGAAGGGCTGTTAGTAAAAAGAAAAAGGATGTATTAGATCAGGAAAGGATTCATTTTGTTAATGGAGCGACTGAAAATGGATATAGCGAGAAAACGGCCAATGAAATATATGATTTAATTGTTCGATTTGCTAATTATGGATTTAACCGAAGCCATGCTGTTGCTTATAGCTTTATCGCCTACCAACTCGCATATTTAAAAGCTCACTTCCCATTATATTTTATGGCTTCTTTACTAACTTCTGCTGTTGGAAATGCGGATAAGATTGCACAATATATACGAGAAGCGAATCAGATGAACATTCAAGTGCTTCCGCCATCTATTAATAAAAGTCATTACTTTTTTAAGGTCGAAAAAAACGCCATTCTCTTTAGCTTAGCAGCGATAAAAGGATTAGGTGGTGTAGCATTAAAAGATATTTTAAATGCAAGAGCATCCAAGTCTTTTAGTGATCTATTCGATTTTTGCATTCGAACGTCACATCTGTCTATTAATCGGAAAACGATTGAAAATCTAGTGTTTTCAGGAGCGTTTGATGAGTTTCAGGTTGATCGTGCAACACTTTTGGCAAGTATTGACGTAGCATTGCAACATGCTGAACTTGTCAATCCTAGCGATAATATGGAAGATTTATTCTCTGATGATGAATTTTTTCAAATTAAACCAAAGTATGTGGAAGTGGAACCAATCAGTATTATTGATAAACTTTCTTTCGAAAAACAAGTACTCGGACTGTATTTATCAGACCATCCTATTCGTCCATTTCAAAAATTAATTAACGATTATACGAATGACACGATACTTTCCATTTCTAATAATCAAAAACACGTGAAACTAGGGGTTTACTTGAATGAAGTAAAAACTATCCGTACAAAAAAAGGGGAGCAAATGTGTTTCGTTAAAATCAGTGATTCTAGTGGTGAAATGGAGGGGGTATTATTTCCGAAAAGTTATCGACAATACAGTGGGTTATGTAGACAAGGGCAAGTAACATTACTAGAGGGAACCGTCGAAGTTAGAAATGATTCGAAACAATTAATTATACAAAAAATGACCGATATGAAAGATATAGAAGAAGCGAATAAGAAACTCTATCTTCGTATACCGTATTTGTTCCAGTCCCATGAAAGTTTAATTCGCATAAAGGAAATTATTCAATCACATCATGGAGGTATCCCTGTTATTTTATTTTATGAACATACCCAAACAACGATTCAACTTCCTAGAGTAAATTGGGTCCAACCTTCCGAGCAATGTATAGACGAGTTAATCCGATTATTAGGTGAGCAAAATGTAATTTTACAATAGGAATCTATTTTTTTACGAATGATTTCTTAAGTTCTGAAAAACAACTTTAATATTGTTTTTCACTAAAAAGGGAAATATGTTATATTATTTAATAGACCAATGTGGTCAGACCACCTAAATGTATATCGTTTGTAGTAAAAAGGAGTGGAAACTTTGACTTTACGAGAAGAAGCACTACATATGCATCGTATAAATAAAGGAAAACTAGAATCTAAATCAAAAGTTGCTGTAAGAAATGCAAAAGATTTAAGTTTAGCATACTCACCAGGAGTAGCTGAACCATGTAAAATGATATATGACAAACCTGAAACTGTATATGAATATACGATGAAAGGTAATATGGTTGCAGTTGTAACTGATGGAACGGCTGTACTAGGCTTAGGGAACATTGGACCGGAGGCAGCATTACCTGTTATGGAAGGAAAAGCTGTACTATTTAAAAGTTTCGCTGGTGTTGATGCATTTCCTATCTGTTTGAATACAACGGATGTAGATAAAATTGTTGAAACGGTCAAATTAATGGAGCCTACATTCGGTGGAGTAAACCTAGAAGATATTGCTGCACCAAATTGTTTTGCAGTTGAAGAAAGACTAAAAAAGGAAGCAAACATTCCTGTTTTTCACGATGATCAGCATGGAACGGCAATTGTAACTGTTGCCGGTCTTGTTAATGCATTAAAACTTGTCGGTAAAAAAATGTCTGAAATAAAGGTAGTTGCTAGTGGTGCCGGTGCAGCTGGAATTGCCATTATCCGTCTCCTTTATCATTATGGTGTGCGAGATATTATTATGTGTGATTCAAAAGGGGCTATTTTTGAAGGTAGAACGAATGGAATGAATGGTATTAAGTCTGAAGTGGCAAAATACACAAATCGTGAGCGTAAAGAAGGCACACTTGCTGATGTCATTGAAGGCGCTGATGTATTTATCGGTGTTTCTGTTGCAGGTGCATTATCAAAAGAAATGGTAGAATCTATGAAAACTGATTCCATTATTTTTGCCATGGCAAATCCGGATCCGGAAATTATGCCAGATGATGCAAAACTAGCAGGTGCAAAAGTGATTGGAACAGGTCGTTCTGATTTTCCTAATCAAGTAAATAATGTTCTTGCTTTTCCTGGAATTTTCAGAGGAGCATTAGATGTTCGCGCAACACATATTAATGAGGAAATGAAAATAGCGGCTGTTGAAGCAATTGCCGAATTAATTGATGAAACTGAATTAAACGCGGATTATGTTATCCCACGTCCTTTCGATCCTCGTGTTGCCCCAGCGGTAGCTGCAGCTGTCGCAAAGGCAGCAATGGAAACAGGTGTTGCTAGAATAAAAGTGGACCCTGAAGAAGTTAGAGAAAGAACAAAGAGGCTTGCTATTATTGGAAAAGGTGAGTGATTTGTTCGGTGAACAAAAATATAAGCCAAACGAAGGTATATCTTGAAATTGTCGACCAAATTCGTCAAATGATTTATGAAGATGGATTAGTTTCAGGTGATAAGCTACCTTCAGAGCGTGAACTCTCAGAGCGTCTTAAAGTTGGACGCTCTTCAGTAAGAGAAGGTTTAAGAGCATTAGAGTTACTAGGCTTAATCGAAACTCGCAGGGGAGAAGGGACTTTTCTCCGCGATTTTACGGACCACCATTTAGTCGAGTTATTAAGTACATTTATATTACAAGATGATAAAGTAAAAAACGACGTAAAAATAACGAAAGAACTGATTGAAAAGGATGCAATAAGATTAATAATCAATAAATTAGATCGTCAATCAATAGAGTTAATAAAATATAAATTAGAACAAGGCGAACTTATATTAGAAGATGATTTTTTTCTGGAAATTGTTCAACTTTCAAACATTCATCTTCTATTTAAAATTTGGTTATTATTAAAAGAATATGCATCACAATTAAATGGTTCTCGTGAAATTAAAAATATAAAACCATATTTACAATTACTACATACAATAGTAGAGGAAGATTTGCCTTTATCATTGCAATTTTACGATGACTTAAAAAATATGTCGAAGTAAAAACGACAAACTTTAGCAATATTTTTGTGCACCTTCAATTATATTGGACAAGAAGAACTAAAAAATATTCTAAGCTATTTTGTGGTATCAGCCTTTTAAAGGAGGATTTACTTTTGCTGAAAGACTTTTTCACTAAACCAAAGAAAAGAAAGTATGCTACAATACCATCGGAAGCTGCTAAGCACGATGTACCTGAAGGCATTATGTCAAAATGCCCAAACTGTCGTAAAATCCTATATACGAAAGAACTTCAAAAAAATCTAAAAGTGTGTAATCATTGCGGGTTTCATCATCAAATGAACGCATTCGAACGAGTGGAAAGTTTTATTGATGAAGGATCTTTCCAAGAACTTGATCGTCAGTTATTTTCGGAGAATCCCCTGAATTTCCCTGATTATCTTGAGAAATTAAAAAAAGACCAACAAAAAACTGGTATGAATGAAGCAGTTTTAACTGGTAGTGGAAAAGTAAACGAACATAAAGTCGTTATTGCTATCATGGATTCAACTTTCCGAATGGGAAGTATGGGATCTGTTGTTGGAGAAAAAATTACTAGAGCAATTGAGGAAGCAGATCGACTTCGCGTACCGTTTATAATTTTCACAGCTTCAGGTGGAGCAAGAATGCAAGAAGCCGTTCTATCTTTAATGCAGATGGCGAAAACAAGTGCTGCATTAAAACGTTTTAGTGATAATGGAGGTCTCATCATCTCTATAATGACTCATCCAACTACTGGCGGTGTTTCAGCCAGCTTTGCTTCTTTAGGTGATTATAATTTTGCGGAGCCTGGGGCATTAATAGGCTTTGCCGGAAGAAGAATCATTGAGCAAACAGTTCGAGAAGAACTACCGGAAGATTTTCAGACTGCTGAATTTTTGTTAAAGCATGGTCAACTGGATGCCGTTATTAATCGATTAGACTTAAAGGAAACAATTACGACAGTACTAGAAATTCATGAGCAAGTAGGTGAATTGCCATGGTAAATGAGCTGGAATTTGAAAAACCATTAAGTGAGCTTCAGAAAAAAATCGCTGAGCTAAGAGAGTTTACAAAAAACTCTGATGTAGATTTATCAGATGAGATTGAAAAGCTCGAGACGAGATTAAAAAAATTAGAAGTAGATATATACGAAAATATGCAACCATGGGATCGAGTGCAAATAGCTAGACATCCTAGTAGACCAACAACATTAGACTATATCCCTTATCTTTTTACTGATTTTATTGAGTTGCATGGGGATCGCTATTTTGGCGATGACGAAGCGATTGTTGGCGGTATTGCTAAGTATAAAGGTCTGCCAGTTACGATTATTGGACAGCAACGGGGAAAAGATACGAAAGAAAACATTAGACGTAATTTTGGGATGCCCCATCCCGAAGGTTATCGTAAGGCACTTCGTTTAATGAAACAAGCGGATAAATTTAATCGTCCAATTATTAGTTTCATTGATACAAAAGGTGCTTTTCCCGGAAAAGCTGCTGAAGAAAGAGGAATTTCAGAATCAATTGCTCGAAACTTATTTGAAATGGCTGGCCTCAATGTACCTGTAATTTGTATAGTTATTGGTGAAGGAGCAAGTGGAGGGGCACTTGGTATAGGTGTAGGAAATCATATACATGTCTTAGAGAATTCTTGGTTTTCTGTCATCGCTCCAGAGTCAGCTGCGACAATTTTGTGGAAAGATTCGTCCCAAGCTAAACGAGCAGCAGATATTATGAAAATTACCGCTCCTGATTTAAAAAAATTAGGTGTTATAGAAGAGGTAATTCCAGAAGTAAAAGGTGGCGCTCATAAAGATGTGGCTACCCAAGCCGAGTCTATCGACCGTGTGTTGGAAAAATCACTAAAAGAATTAGTTGGTTTATCAGCTGAAGAACTTATAGAGCAACGTTATAATAAATATCGAGCTATAGGTGAGTTTACTGAGTTAAAGGATGACGCGGGAATTTCTAAATCTGATATTAATAATTGAGTATTGACGAGCAATCGGACGAATCCGATTGCTTAGTTGTTTTTCCTTTCCTTTTGAACATTTATTGTTTGTGGACTTACTTATAAAATGATATTTTAGAAATATTAACTAGTACTCTTGACGATAATATTGTTGTAATTATCATTTTAGATTTTTAGCGAGTACGATTTTACATATAAGAAATTTTGAGGTGACTATAATGAAACGTATTGGTGTTTTAACTAGTGGTGGCGATGCGCCAGGAATGAACGCTGCCATTCGTGCGATTGTTCGTAAAGGAATTTTTCACGGACTGGAAGTGTATGGCGTTTATAACGGCTATAGCGGCCTGATTAATGGGAAAATAGAAAAACTTGAGGTTGGATCAGTTGGTGATATTATTCATCGTGGCGGGACAATGCTCCACTCAGCCCGATGCCTGGAATTTAAGACACAGGAAGGGCAGCAAAAAGGTATTGAGCAAATGAAAAAATTCGGGATTGAGGGTTTAGTTGTTATTGGTGGAGATGGCTCTTATCAAGGCGCAAAGGCTTTAACAGAACATGGCTTTCCGTGTGTAGGGGTTCCTGGAACCATTGATAATGATATCCCAGGTACTGATTTTACAATTGGTTTTGATACAGCGTTAAATACGGTGTTAGATGCAATTGATAAAATTCGTGATACTGCTTCATCACACGAGAGAACATTTATAATTGAGGTAATGGGCAGGGATGCAGGAGATATCGCGCTTTGGTCCGGTTTAGCGGGTGGTGCTGAAACAATTCTGATTCCTGAAGACAATTATGACATGAATGAAATTGCTGAACGTTTACGAAAAGGGCATGATCGTGGAAAAAAACATAGTATTATCGTAGTTGCTGAAGGTGTGAAAAGCGGAAGTGATTTTGCAAAGGAATTAGAGGAAGCAACTAATTTTGATACGAGGGTTTCCGTATTAGGACATATTCAACGCGGCGGATCTCCTACTGCTAGCGATAGAGTTTTAGCAAGTAGACTTGGAGCTAAAGCTGTGGAATTATTATTAGAGGGTAAAGGTGGAAGAGCTGTAGGAATCGAAAATAATGAGCTTGTCGACTATGATATCCTTGAAATTTTAGGAAAACCGCATAAAGTTGCCCTTGATATATATCGTTTATCAAAGGAATTATCAATTTAAGTTTAAGACAATGTTAAAGCAAATTATTGACTGCAGCATAAATCAACAGTCAAGTTTAAAAAAGGGAGTAAATAATATGAAAAAAACAAAAATCGTTTGTACCATTGGTCCTGCAAGTGAAAGTATAGAAATGTTGGAAAAATTAATGAAAGCCGGAATGGATGTGGCTCGATTAAATTTTTCCCATGGCAGTCATGAAGAACACGAAGCAAGAATTAAAAACATCCGAATAGCTGCGAAGAATACGAATAAAACCGTTGCTATCTTACTTGATACGAAAGGCCCGGAAATTCGCACCAATGATATGGAAAATGGAGCGATCGAGCTTTGCGAAGGAAATGACGTTACTATATCAATGGAGGAAGTTCTAGGAACAACCGAAAAATTTTCTATCACATATGATGGTCTTATTAATGATGTTGATAAAGGGTCAAAAATTCTTTTAGATGATGGTTTAATTGAATTGGAAGTCACTTCTATTGACAAGGCAAAAAAGGAAATTAACACTAAAGTAATGAATAGCGGTGTACTAAAAAATAAAAAAGGTGTTAATGTACCAGGTGTATCTGTTAATTTACCGGGAATTACAGAAAAAGATGCGAGTGATATTTTATTCGGAATTAAACAAGGAGTTAACTTCATTGCAGCTTCTTTTGTTCGACGTCCGTCAGATGTTTTGGAAATTAGGCAATTACTAGAAGAAAATAATGCCCTACACATCCACATTATTCCTAAGATTGAAAATCAAGAAGGTGTTGATAATATTGATGAAATCTTAGCGGTATCAGATGGTTTAATGGTTGCTCGTGGTGATTTGGGGGTTGAGATTCCAACAGAGGCGGTTCCTCTTGTCCAAAAGGAATTAATTAAAAAATGTAATGAACTAGGCAAACCGGTAATTACAGCAACTCAAATGCTTGATTCAATGCAAAGAAATCCACGTCCAACAAGAGCTGAAGCAAGTGATGTGGCAAATGCTATTTTCGATGGTACCGATGCCATAATGCTTTCCGGAGAAACTGCAGCAGGATCATATCCTTCAGAAGCTGTTCAAACAATGTATAATATTGCTATTCATGCGGAAAAAGCATTGAATCACAGTGCAATCTTAACAGAACGCAGTAAAAATAGTGATCACAAAATGACTGATGCTATTTGTCAATCTGTTGCACATACGGCGATAAATTTAGATGTAAATGCGATTATTACACCGACAGAAAGCGGACATACAGCACGGATGATTTCAAAATACCGTCCTAAAGCTCCAATCATTGCTGTAACATCTAATGAATCAGTATGTTTAAGTCTTGCTCTAGTATGGGGAGTGTATCCTGGTATTGGACAAAAAGTAGAAACAACTGATGAAATGTTGGAATTAGCCGTCCAAGAAGGTTTAAATACAGATATTGTTAAGCATGGAGATTTAGTTATTATTACAGCGGGGGTGCCAGTTGGCGAGGCTGGAACAACCAATTTAATGAAGGTTCACGTAGTTGGAGATATTATTGCTAAAGGACAAGGTGTTGGCAGAAAATCTGCATATGGTAAAGTAGTGATTGCCAAAAATGTCAGTGATGCAAAAGCGCAAATTGTACCTGGATCGGTTCTTGTCACTTATGGGGTTGATAAAGAAATGGTTCCTTTATTAAAAAAATGTTCAGCATTGATTACCGAAGAAGGCGGTTTAACTAGTGATGCTGCTGTAGTCGGTATTAATCTTGGTATACCAGTAATTGTTGGTGTGAAAAACGCTACGAATTTATTATCAACTGGTCAAGAAATAACAGTGGATCCTGTACGTGGCGTGATCTACAATGGACATGCTAGCGTATTATAACTTGTTTTTCTTTTTAAAAAAGGTGTGAAACTTAATCGTTTCACACCTTTTTTTAGTCTATATTCGTTTTTTGTTTTCCTACGATAAAATCCCATGTATCCCGAAATACATTGGCATTATGTAAAGTAGTAATGATTACAAGAGTGACTGGTCCAAGAATTAATCCAAGAAAACCAACAAGTTTAAATCCAACAAACAATGCAATTAAAGTGGCAAGTGGATTGAGTCCTATACTTGAGGACAAAATTTTGGGTTCCATTATTTGTCTCTGCACTACAACTACTGTGTAAAGTACCCCTAATCCGATTGCAAGTGGAATATCTCCTGAAATCGCTTCGTAAATAATCCATGGAATGAAAACAACTCCAGTACCTAAATACGGAAGGATATCAACAATTCCACTCACTAACGCAATCGTAATTGCGTAATCTACTCTTAAGATCAATAGCCCAATTAATACGATGACCAATGTAATGGAGATTAAAGTTAGCTGTGCTTTGATAAAACCGAACAATGCTTTTTTTAGATCATTTAATACCGTTCTTCCGCTTTTCATTGCACGATCAGGAAGAAATTTACCACCTAAACGTGATAATCGGTACCAATCTTTGCTAATAAAAAAAGTAGCAAGTAATGAGAATACTAGAACTGTTGCAGCATTTGGTATCCACGAAACGAGAGCTGGAAGCTTTAAGAAAAAGTTCTGAAGAAAACTTCCAGCACTCGTAGCAATTTTTTGCCCTGCGGTTTGGATATTATTTATAATGGTATCCTGCTGTCCAACATCAAGGCTTTTAAATAAACTTGCTGCTTGATTATAGAGCGGTATTACCTGTCCAGCAATAAAGTTTTCAACAAACTCTACTAATGTATTTACATGTTTAGGAACAACATCCGCTAAATAATTTGTTCCTGAAACAATTTCCGCAATCAATAAAGTTATTAATCCAATAAAAACACCAATAATTAAAATAATGGATATAATAACGGCGAGTGTCCGAGGAAGTTTAGCTTTATGAGATAAAAAATTTACTAAAGGGTTGATCAGAAAAGCAATAGCAATGGCAATTAAAAAAGGATAAGTTACTTTTGATACGAAATAAAACAGCATCGCAGCAACTATAACAATGCCTACAACAATTAAAAATCGAATGGTTCGATATATATATTCGGGATTCAAACTTTTCCCTCCCATCTTTTAGTTTAATTTTACATGGAGTCGCCGGTAAAAAAAAGCGTAATGATAAACTTTTTACAACAATACATCATGAGAGGAAAGGATGTAATAAAAATGATTCAGTCTTACCTATTTCTTATATTATTGTTGACCATTGGTTTGATTGCTAAAAATCAATCGTTAATCATTGCCGTCGCTGCCTTACTCGTTTTGAAAATAATTGGAATTGATCAAAAAATGTTTAGCTTAATACAATCGAAGGGTATTAATTGGGGAGTAACAATCATTACTATTGCTGTGCTTGCACCAATTGCGAGCGGACAAATTGGGTTTAAAGATTTGCTCGAATCATTGAAATCACCATATGCTTGGATTGCTCTTGCTGCGGGTATGGCGGTAGCTCTTATAGCTAAGAATGGTATCACTCTATTAGCGCAAGATCCACATATTACGGCAGCGCTTGTTCTAGGGACAATTCTAGCAGTCGCAATTTTTAAAGGTGTGGCGGTTGGGCCGTTAATTGGTGCAGGGATTGCATATATGGGTATGAAAATAGTTGAATTATTCACATAGTAATGATCCGATTTATGGCGAAGAAGAGTTGGAAAATTATTTGAGAATAAAAACCATAATGATAAAATATTTGCAAAAAAATGTAGAATTTTAATACACATACTTACTAGATTTGTTTATAATAAAGGATGTAAGCGAATAAATATCAGTCCTCAAAATGGACAAGTTTTTAAATTATATTATAATAGGGTATGTGTGATCGTTTGCATTTGTTTTTACATAATGGGCAAATGCTTTAAATCGAATACGTTTCGGTTTAAAATTATTTTTTTATATCATATCGCTGCTCAAATAAAAGAAATTGTTAAAGGAGAGATGATCATGACAGCAACAAAAGGTCTTGAAGGTATTGTAGCAACTACATCATCAATAAGTTCAATCATCGACGATACCCTTACATATGTAGGATACAATATTGATGATTTAGCAGAAAATGCTAGCTTCGAGGAAGTAATCTACTTACTTTGGCATCTTAAATTACCAAACAAAAAAGAATTAGATGAATTAAAACAACAATTAGCAGACAATATGGAGCTGCCTAAAGAAGTGTTAGAAAGCTTTAAAACTTATCCAATTGATCGCGTTCATCCTATGGGTGCACTACGTACAGCTGTATCAGCGCTTGGTCTATATGACGAAGAGGCAGACGTTATGGAAGACGCTGCTAATTATCGTAAGGCAATCCGTTTACAAGCAAAAATGCCTGCAATAGTAGCCGCATTTTCACGTGTTCGTAAAGGACTTGAACCGGTTGCTCCACGTAAAGATTTAGGTTTTGCTGCAAACTTCCTTTATATGTTAACAGGTGAAGAACCTGAAGCTATTGCTGTTGAAGCGTTTAACAAAGCACTAGTATTACATGCAGATCATGAACTTAATGCCTCTACATTCACAGCACGTGTATGTGTTGCGACACTTTCAGATGTTTATTCAGGCGTAACTGCAGCAATCGGTGCTTTAAAAGGACCTTTACACGGCGGTGCGAATGAACAAGTTATGAAAATGTTAAGTGAAATTGGATCAGTTGACAATGTTGATGCATATATCCATGAAAAACTTGATAACAAAGTGAAAATCATGGGATTCGGTCATCGTGTATATCGTAAAGGTGATCCACGTGCAAAACACTTAAAAGCAATGTCTGAAAAATTAACAAAACTTACTGGTGAACCAGAATACTATGAAATGTCTACAAAAATTGCAGATATCGTAACATCAGAAAAATCTTTACCACCAAATGTTGATTTTTACTCTGCATCTGTATACCATAGTTTGGGAATTGATCATGATTTATTTACACCAATATTCGCAGTAAGTCGTGTTTCAGGATGGTTGGCACATATACTTGAACAATATTCAAACAATCGCTTAATCCGTCCTCGTGCTGAGTATACAGGCCCAGGAATGCAAACTTACGTGCCAATTGAAAATCGTTAATTAAAGATATTTACAAATGCGAAAAAAATTGTTCTAATAAATGATGTAGTTTGTGCGCTTTTAATTCGAATTGGAGGGAAAGACATGTCACAAGGTGAAAAAATTACAGTAGAAAATGGCGTTTTAAAAACACCAAACAATCCAATTATCCCATTTATTGAAGGGGATGGAACAGGTCCGGATATTTGGGCGGCTTCTCAAAGAGTTCTTGATGCAGCTGTTGAGAAAGCGTATAAAGGTGAACGTAAAATTGAATGGAAAGAAGTATATGCCGGAGAAAAAGCATTTAACAAAACTGGCGAATGGCTTCCATCTGAAACTTTAGATGTTATCCGTGAATATTTAATTGCAATTAAAGGGCCTCTTACAACACCTGTTGGCGGCGGAATCCGTTCTTTAAATGTTGCTTTACGTCAAGAACTTGATTTATTTGTATGCTTACGTCCTGTACGTTATTTTGACGGTGTACCATCTCCGGTAAAACGTCCTGAAGATACAGATATGGTTATCTTCCGTGAAAATACTGAAGACATCTATGCAGGTATTGAATACAAAGAAGGTTCTGATGAAGTAAAGAAAGTTATTGATTTCCTTAAAAATGAAATGGGAGTTAATAAAATTCGCTTCCCTGAAACTTCTGGTATCGGCATTAAACCAGTTTCTAAAGAAGGAACTGAACGCCTAGTACGTGCTGCATTAAATTATGCAATTAAAGAAGGTCGTAAATCTTTAACACTTGTACATAAAGGCAATATCATGAAATTCACGGAAGGTGCCTTCAAAAACTGGGGATATGAATTAGCTGAAAAAGAATTCGGCGATAAAGTATTCACTTGGGCACAATACGATAAAATTAAAGAAGAACAAGGTACGGAAGCAGCAAATAAAGCACAAGCAGATGCTGAAGCAGCTGGTAAAATCATCGTAAAAGATTCGATTGCTGATATTTTCTTACAACAAATTTTAACCCGTCCACGTGAATTTGATGTGGTTGCTACAATGAACTTAAACGGTGACTATATTTCTGATGCGTTAGCTGCACAAGTTGGCGGTATCGGTATTGCACCTGGAGCAAATATTAATTATGAAACAGGACATGCTATTTTTGAAGCAACACATGGTACAGCTCCTAAATATGCTGGTCTTGATAAAGTAAATCCATCTTCTGTTATTCTTTCAGGTGTGCTTTTACTTGAACATTTAGGTTGGAACGAAGCTGCTAACCTAATTACAAAGTCTATGGAAGAAACAATTGCATCTAAAGTTGTAACATATGACTTTGCTCGTTTAATGGATGGCGCTACAGAAGTAAAATGTTCTGAATTTGGAACTGAATTAATTAAAAATATGAAAAACTAATAACACAGCCTGACAACAGGCATATGAAATTGCCGGCTGATGGATCAAATCTCTTCTGCCGGCAATTTTTTTTGAATGATTAGGTTTTTTTAGTGCTAAAGTCATTACATAATATCCTAGAGGGGGACGTAACAATGACAATGAATAGAAAAAAGATCTCCGTAATCGGCGGCGGTTTCACTGGAGCTACAACTGCTTTTTTGTTAGCTCAAAAAGAACTTGGTGATGTAATTCTTGTTGATATCCCACAATCAGAAAATCCAACAAAAGGGAAAGCTCTTGATATGCTTGAGGCAGGTCCAGTTCAGGGATTTGATGCAAATATTATTGGTACCTCTAATTATGAAGATACAAAAGATTCTGATGTTGTTGTTATAACTGCGGGTATTGCACGTAAACCAGGTATGAGCCGTGATGATTTAGTCCAAACAAACCAAAAGGTAATGAAAAGTGTTACTCAAGAAATAATTAAATATTCTCCTAATAGCTACATCATCGTTTTAACTAACCCTGTAGATGCCATGACATATACAGTTTTTAAAGAATCTGGATTTCCTAAAAACCGTGTAATTGGTCAATCAGGTGTTCTTGATACTGCACGTTTTCGCACATTCGTAGCCCAGGAGCTAAATCTTTCTGTTAAGGATGTAACCGGTTTCGTGTTAGGCGGACATGGAGATGATATGGTTCCTTTAGTACGTTACTCATATGCAGGTGGAATTCCTTTAGAAACGTTAATTCCCAAAGATCGTCTTGATGCCATTGTAGAACGGACACGCAAGGGTGGCGGAGAAATAGTAAATTTATTAGGAAACGGCAGCGCCTATTATGCCCCTGCCGCTTCATTAGTTGAAATGGTAGAAGCTGTAGTAAAAGATCAACGCCGCGTCCTTCCTTCCATTGCTTATTTAGAAGGTGAATATGGGTATGAAGGAATTTACCTTGGTGTACCAACGATACTTGGTGCAAATGGGATCGAAAAAATTATTGAATTAGACTTAACAGCTGATGAAAAGGCTGCATTGGATAAATCTGCTGAATCCGTACAAAATGTAATGAAAGTTTTAGCATAATAGCTAATAGGTCAAACCAATTATCGGTTTGACCTATTTTTTTGTACAACAAAAATAAAGCGTGATATGATAAGGGTATGTCTTGCAACCGGTTACAATAAAGGGGAGTGCTGTGGATGCTATTAGGGAAAAAGCGAAAACTTGGGAGAAAAATCGAGCAAATATCTGTGGGGGAAAAACTAACATTAACCGAAAATATAGAGGATAAAGATTTACTTCTATATTTGGGATTAACGAACGATGCCAATCCACTTTACATTCAACATGATTATGCTACACAAACACCATATGAAAAACCTATCGTACCTACGATTATGTTAACGGGTATTATTACTTCTGCTATTTCTAAATATTTACCCGGACCAGGGTCACATATAATAAAACAACAGTTGAATTTCCACAAACCAGTTTACCACTATGCATCGATTCAATTTCTATTCGAAGTCATTGAAGTAAATCTTAAGCAGCATACGATAGATGTTTTTGTTGAAGCGAAAAATGAATCCAATGAAACAGTTATTAGTGGAAATGTAACTGTCTGTCCGCCACATCGGATTGAAACATTAAGTGAAAAAGTATTAGATAACTTTTAACCTTTTTGGTCAGCTTTTATGCTGGCCATTTTCCTTTTATGAAGTGTCCATGCTAAAATGATTAAAGGTAGATATACGAAAACTCGTATGATTTGGGAGGGAAGATGATTGAGTAATAAATTGATTTTAATCGACGGGAACAGCATTGCTTATCGTGCTTTTTTTGCTTTACCATTATTGAATAATGATAAAGGCATACATACAAATGCGATTTACGGATTTACAACCATGCTCATGAAAATTTTAAATGAAGAAAAACCGACTCATATATTAGTAGCATTTGATGCCGGAAAAACCACTTTTCGCCATGAAACATTTAAAGAGTATAAGGGTACTAGGCAAAAAACGCCACCGGAGCTTTCTGAACAGTTTCCATTTATACGTGAATTATTGGATGCATATGGTATTCAGCGATATGAGCTTGCAAATTATGAGGCAGATGATATTATTGGAACCCTTTCTCTTAAAGCCGAAAAAGAAGGATTTGAAGTTAAGGTTATTTCAGGAGATAAAGATTTAACTCAGCTTAGTTCAAAGGAAACGACAGTCTGTATCACGAAAAAAGGCATAACAGATATCGAAGAATATACTCCTGAACATATCAATGAAAAATATGGATTAATTCCGGAACAAATTATCGATATGAAAGGTTTAATGGGAGATGCCTCAGATAATATTCCAGGAGTGCCTGGAATTGGTGAAAAAACGGCGATAAAACTTTTAAAAGAATTTAACACACTCGAGAACCTGTTAGACTCGATTGAACAGGTAAGTGGAAAAAAACTAAAAGAAAAGCTAGAGGAATTTAAAGAACAAGCGATAATGAGTAAACAACTTGCAACCATTACGCGTGAAGCACCAATTACGATTGCACTTAATGAAACTGAGTATAAAAGTGAAAATGACGAAAAGCTGATTTCCCTTTTTAAAGAGCTAGGATTTAATTCTCTTATCGATAAACTTGATGTGAAGATTTCTTCTGAGCATGAAGAAAAAATGAATGATCTTTCTTTCGATATCATCGAAAATATAACGGAAGAACTTTTCACTTCAGAATCATCACTCTATGTCGAGATTTTAGAAGATAACTATCATACAGGTGAAGTTATTGGGGTAGGGATTAGTAATCGAAATGGAACCTACTTTTTGCCTGCAAACGAAGCATTAAAGTCTTCCTTTTTTAAAAAATGGGCTGAAGACGATTCAAAGAAAAAATTTGTCTATGATGGAAAAGGTGCGATTGTTTCATTAAGACGGTTTGGAATTGATTTAAAAGGGATCGATTTCGATTTATTAATTGCTTCCTATTTACTAAATCCTTCGGAAAATGTGGATGATTTTGCTTCTGTAGCGAAACGACATGGATATACAGATATTCAAAGCGATGAACAGATATATGGAAAAGGTGCAAAACAAAAAGTTCCGGAGCAAAAAATTCTTGCTGAACATGTGGCGAGAAAGGCAGTGGGAATATCTTCGGTTGTTGATCAATGCTTAAAAGATTTAGAGGAAAACAACCAATCGCAACTCTTCGAAGAAGTAGAATTACCACTTTCATTTATTTTGGCAATAATGGAATCTACGGGAATAAAGGTAGATGTTCAGCGGCTTAAAGAAATGGGCGAAGAAATCATTGGTAGACTTCAAGCGATAGAAGCGAAAATCTTTGACTTAGCGGGTGAAATGTTCAATATTAATTCACCAAAACAATTAGGAATTATTTTATTTGAAAAGCTTGCATTACCAGTAATTAAAAAAACTAAAACGGGGTATTCAACTTCTGCGGATGTATTAGAAAAGCTTGAATCGAAACATGAAATAGTACGAGAAATTCTTCATTATCGCCAATTAGGCAAACTGCAATCAACTTATATTGAAGGATTACTTAAAGTAGTTCATTCAGATAATAGCAGAATCCACACAAGATTTAATCAAGTACTTGCGCAAACAGGACGATTAAGTTCTGTTGATCCTAACTTACAGAATATACCTATTCGTTTGGAGGAAGGACGTAAATTGCGCCAGGCATTTATTCCTACTGAAAAAGATTGGCTGATTTTTTCAGCTGACTATTCACAAGTTGAATTACGAGTCTTAGCACATATTGCAGGTGATGAAAAATTAATTGCCGCCTTTAATGAAAATATGGACATCCATACGAAAACAGCGATGGACGTTTTCCATGTAGATAAAGATGATGTAACAGATAATATGCGCAGACAAGCAAAAGCGGTAAATTTCGGGATTGTTTATGGGATTAGTGATTATGGGTTATCACAAAATTTGGGGATTACTAGAAAAGAAGCAGCTAACTTTATTGAGCGATATTTTGCAAGCTATCCGGGTGTAAAAGAATATATGAATGATATTGTTCAGGATGCGAAACAAAAAGGATATGTCTCAACAATCTTGAAAAGAAGACGCTATATTCCCGAAATAACAAGTCGGAATTTTAATATTCGCAGCTTTGCTGAAAGAACAGCTATGAATACACCAATCCAAGGAAGTGCCGCAGATATCATTAAGAAAGCTATGATTGATATGGCCGCACGGTTAAAAGAAGAAAAACTTCAAACAAGACTATTATTACAAGTACATGATGAATTAATCTTCGAAGCACCAAGTGACGAAATTGAAATATTAAAGAAAATCGTTCCGGAAGTAATGGAAAATGCAGTAGATTTAGTTGTTCCACTTAAAGTTGACTACGCATTTGGTCCGACTTGGTTTGATGCAAAATAACGATTAAAAGTAATAAAGAGGTGTTAATTAGTGCCTGAATTACCTGAGGTTGAAACGATTCGTAGAACATTACAAGAACTTGTAGTTGGAAAAACAATTGAACAAGTTTCTGTTTTCTGGCCAAAAATAATAAAAAATCCAGTAGAAATTGAACAATTTACAGATGCTCTACGTGGGGAAACAATTACTAATATAAATAGAAGAGGGAAGTTCTTAATTATAAACACAAACACGTATGCGCTTGTTTCACATCTCCGTATGGAAGGAAAATATGGATTATTTAACGGGGAGGAACCGTTAGATAAACATACACATGTCGTCTTTCATTTTACGGATGGGACAGAACTTCGCTATCGGGATGTTCGTAAATTTGGAACAATGCATTTATTTCTTAAAGGTGAAGAAAATAGCCAACTTCCACTGTTACAATTAGGACCTGAACCATTCTCTTCTGAATTCACCAAAAAGTATTTGCAAGAAAAACTCCAAAAAACGGAACGAAAAATAAAACCGGTACTGTTGGACCAAACAGTTGTAACGGGATTAGGAAATATTTATGTTGATGAGGCACTATTCCGTGCCAACATTCATCCTGAACGAAAAGCTAACACTATAACAAACAAAGAAATATCAATTCTTCACCGCGAAATCATTGAAACCCTATCTGAAGCAGTTGAAAAAGGTGGAAGTACGATTCGTTCATATGTTAATTCACAGGGACAGATTGGTATGTTTCAATTAGAATTACTTGCCTATGGACGTAAAGGTGAACCTTGCAAAAGATGTGGGACTCCAATTGAAAAAATCGTTACAGGGGGCAGAGGAACACATTTTTGCCCAAAATGTCAGAAAAAGAAACATTAAATAGTTTAACATTTGATAAGCTCCTTCCATATATTATAGTTAGTGATGTGAGAACAGGAAGGAGCACTTTTATGGGCTTTCAGTTATCACTCTTAATGTTAGCATTTGCTGTTAGTTTGGATAACTTTAGTGCAGGTTTTACTTATGGTTTAAGGAAAATGAAAATTCCATTAAAATCGGTGATTATTATTGGAATTTGTTCAGGATTTTCCCTCTTTATTGCATGTTTGTTTGGGCGAATTCTGCAATCATTTTTGGAACCGACTTTTGCCAATCGATTTGGTGGAGCAATTCTTATTTTGATTGGTGTTTGGGTGTTATATCAGTTTTTTCGACCGGAAAAAGAAGGAAATGATACTAACGAAAAAGTTGTATTAAATGTGGAAATTCGTTCATTAGGAGTTGTCATTAATATCCTAAAAAAGCCCACATCGGCTGACTTTGATAACTCTGGAACAATCAATGGAATTGAAGCTTTTATGCTTGGTGTTGCCCTTTCATTGGATGCTTTTGGAGCAGGAATAGGGGCTTCAATGCTTGGATATGCACCGATCCATTTAAGTATATCTGTAGCTGTTATGAGTATTTTATTTGTTGCTGGTGGATTAAAATTAGGAAAAATGTTCTCTCATCTCAATTGGATGCAAAAAATTTCATTTTTACCTGGGATTTTACTTATATTAATCGGACTTTTTAAATTTTAGTGAGGTAAAGATATGGCAATGATTATAGGATTAACAGGTGGAATAGCAAGTGGAAAAAGCACTGTTTCAACTATACTTAAAACAAAAGGTTATACAATTATTGATGCGGATATAGCTGCAAGGGAAGTTGTCAATATTGGCGAGGATGCTTACAATGGAATTATTGAAGCATTTGGAAAGAAAATCCTTCTTGAAGATGGCAATATTGACCGCAAACAATTAGGGTCCATCGTATTTCATAATACAGAAAAAAGATTGCTTCTTAATAGCATCGTACATCCTGCGGTAAGGAACTATATGCAAAAGAAAAAGACAGAAGCAATCGAAGCAGGAAAACAAACGATCATAATGGATATTCCGTTACTATTTGAAAGCAAACTTACTTATATGGTCGATAAAACGATACTCGTTTTTGTCGATCCTGATATTCAAAAAGAAAGGCTAATGAAACGAAATCAATTATCTGAAGAAGATGCAGTAGCTAGGATTGGTTCACAAATGCGATTGAATGAGAAAATTCAATTATCAGATGCTGTAATCGATAATAATAAAACAATAGAGGAAACGGAAAAACAACTATATAACATTATTAATGAATGGGAATTGGAACCCTAATATGATGTCATAAATAAAACACCGAAACACCACTTTTCATTAAAGTGGTGTTTTTCGTGTGTTTTTTTTAAAATCATCATATTTATACTTACATAATCCGGTTAATGTGTTATACTAATTTCAGAAAAAGTATTAAATGAGTATAACGTTAATATTGGAGGCTAGCATTGATGAAAACAAAAATAGCAATTAATGGATTTGGACGAATTGGTCGAATGGTATTTCGAAAAGCGATATTAGAAAAAGATTTAGAGATAGTAGCTATTAATGCAAGTTATCCTGCTGAAACATTAGCGCATTTAATTAAATATGATACTACTCATGGAAAGTTTGATGTAGATATTCTATCGACCGATAATGAATTAATTGTTAATGGGCACCGGATCCGATTACTTAATCAACGAAATCCTGTAGAACTTCCTTGGGAAGAACTTAATATAGATATAGTCATCGAAGCAACTGGAAAATTTAATGAAAGGGATAAAGCTGCCCAACATATGCAAGCGGGTGCAAAAAAGGTGATTTTAACAGCTCCAGGTAAAAATGAAGATGTTACGATTGTGATGGGAGTAAATGAAAGCGCATTAAATATTGAAGAACATGATATTATTTCAAATGCATCATGTACGACCAATTGTTTAGCGCCAGTAGTTAAAGTATTACATGAGCAATTTGGAATTGAAAACGGATTAATGACAACTGTCCATGCGTATACAAATGATCAAAAGAACATTGATAATCCACATAAAGACTTACGTCGCGCTCGAGCATGTGCGCAATCAATCATACCTACTACCACTGGTGCTGCGAAAGCTTTAGCATTGGTGTTACCTGAGCTAAAAGGGAAACTACACGGAATGGCCCTAAGAGTACCTACTCCGAATGTATCTCTTGTAGATTTAGTAGTAGATTTAAAGAAAGAGGTTTCAGTGGAAGATGTAAATAATGCTTTTATTACGGCTTCGACTGGATCATTACAAGGGGTATTAGATTTCACAACAGAACCGCTAGTATCTGTAGACTTTAATACAAATCCACATTCATCAATCATTGATGGATTATCAACGATGGTTATGGAAGGGAAAAAAGTTAAAGTCCTTGCATGGTATGATAATGAATGGGGCTACTCCTGCCGTGTAGTTGATTTAACAAAGTATGTGGCAAAAGAATTAAATAATAAATCAAAAGTAAAAATAGGATAAACCAAAAAAACTTGCTGAATTTACAGCAAGTTTTTTTATTCCTAATTTATTGAAGTAATTAATTTTATTAGAGAAATTAAAAATGATTATTGCAAAAAGAATTTAAACCAAGTATACTATTTTTCGTGAAGTTTAAAATTTAATATTTGTGGCTACTTAAAGGGTTAGGACCTCTTTGGACTAACTTTCCCCCGTGGTAGTTACATAGTGAAACAGATCATATGTTTATTGACCGCAGAAAATATTAAGTTTAAGGGGGAAACGATCATGGAAACAATGGGTCGTCATGTAATTTCTGAATTATGGGGTTGCGATTTTGAAAAATTAAACAATATGGATTTTATTGAAAAAACGTTTGTAGATGCAGCATTAAAATCTGGTGCTGAAATTCGTGAAGTGGCATTTCATAAATTTGCCCCACAGGGTGTTAGTGGTGTAGTTATTATTTCTGAATCCCATTTAACAATCCACAGCTTTCCTGAACATGGATATGCTAGTATTGATGTGTACACATGCGGTAATTTAGATCCAAATATTGCTGCTAACTATATAGCTGACAGCCTAAATGCCCAAAAACGAGAAACAATGGAACTTCCTCGTGGCATGGGTACAGTACAAGTGAAACAGGTAAAAGTAAACGCGTAATTAATACATGTAAATTGTATATAGTATAAAACAGAAAAAACGAGGTGTATGTCCTTTCATCATACACCTCGTTTTTTCTTGTGATTTTCATCGATTTTCTATATCATGAAAGTAATAATGCTATGAACGGAGCTGATTAAATGAAATGTCCATCATGTTCACATAACGGGACTCGTGTAGTTGATTCACGTCCTATTGACGAAGGCCGTTCGATTCGCAGAAGACGTGAATGTGAATTATGTACTTTTCGTTTTACTACTTTTGAAAAGGTAGAAGAACCCCCACTAATAGTTGTAAAGAAGGAAGGGGTTAGGGAAGAATTTAGCAGGGAAAAAATACTACGCGGTCTTATTAGAGCATGCGAAAAAAGACCAGTAACACTTGCAGAATTAGAAAAAATAACATTAGATATTGAAAAACATTTAAGAAATTTAGGACATTCTGAAATTAATTCTAATTTTATTGGCGAGTTAGTTATGGACAAGTTAGCACAAGTGGATGATGTGGCATATGTAAGATTCGCATCAGTCTATCGTCAGTTTAAAGATATAAATGTTTTTTTAGAAGAATTAAAGGAATTAATAAAAAAAGAATAAAGGCAAGGCGATCTTTCCTTGCCTAAATAAAGGCAAGGCGATCTTTCCTTGCCTAAATAAAGGCAAGGCAATCTTTCCTTGCCTAAATAAAGGCAAGGCGATTATCCCTTGCCCCGCAGGAAGGCTAGAGTAGTTGGCTAGTCTTTTGCTTTTCTTATAAGGAAGTGAAAAACAATGCATCAAATGTGGAGTGAGGTTCAACCTGTCGATCGCTATCAAGTGTCATTAAGCGGCATTTTGCATGAATATGATCGGAAAGTAATATCGTTATTATATCAGCCGCTTATTGGAACGAACTGTTATAGTCTATACACAACTCTTTGGAACGAAGTAGAAAATAATCGAATATTATCTGATGATTGGACCCATTATCATTTAATGAATTTCTTATCTTTAAATTTGAGGGAAATTTATGACGCTCGCTTAAAACTTGAAGGAATTGGTTTGTTAAAAACCTTTGTAAAACAAGTTGGAGAAGATCGCAAGTTTATCTATGAGTTACAACCACCATTATCTCCTGAACAATTTTTCACCGATGGAATGCTTAATGTTTTTTTATATCGTCAATTAGGTCGTACACATTTTTTAAGATTAAAAAATCTGTTTGCTGATCAAATGGTTGATAAACAGGAATATAAAGAAATTACACGTACGTTTCAAGAAGTGTATACTACTAACGCAGATAATTTATTCCAAGATACAGATGCCAATGAAGCAAGTAAGATAGGCTTCGATGAACAATTTGTTTCGAGATCATTGCCTCGTAAGATAAAAATTGAAAACACCGACTTTGATTTTGAATTATTAATGGCAGGACTGAATGAAGTTATCATTCCAAAGAGTGCGATCACGAAACAGGTTAAAGCTGCCATCACTAATCTATCATTTTTGTATAATATAAATGCGTTGGAAATGAAAAATTTATTGTTAAGCGCACTAAACTCGGAACAAGAAATTGATATTGAACAGCTTCGAAAAGCTGCAAGAGATTGGTACCAATTAGAACATTCCCAACAATTACCGAAGCTGATCGATCGATTACAGCCTGTTCTTTACCGTTCCCATATAGAGGAAACGAATACCCAGGAGGAAAAATTGATTGTTTATTTAGAAACCATTTCACCGAGACAGCTTCTAATAGATATTTCGGATGGGAGTGAGCCATCAAAATCTGATTTACAAGCTGTAGAAGAAGTTATGTTTCAGCAACAACTGCCACCCGGGGTTATAAATGTGCTTATTCAATATGTAATGCTTAAAACAGATATGAAACTTACTAAAAATTATTTAGAGAAGATTGCTTCCCATTGGTCTAGGAAAAAAGTGAAGACAGTTAAAGATGCGATGGAATTGGCTAAAAATGAACATAGACAATACCAGCAGTGGGCTGAAAATAAAAATGGACAAAAGGAAAAACGAAAAAAACCGATACGAACTGAAAAAATTCCCGAGTGGTTTAATGAAAATGATGATAAACCGGTAAATCAGGAGAATTCAGAGGATTTTAAAGAAAAACTAAGACAACTTGAATTAATTAAACAACAATATAAAAAATAGGAGGTGGATCGAATGGAAAGAATCAATGACACTTTAAAAAAATTGTCCATGCGTACAAACTTTAAACAGAGATATGAAGAAGAAAGAAATGAGATTTTAAAAAACGAAGACGTTCGAAGATTTCTATTGGAGAATGAAGGAAAAGTTACAAGTTCAATGATTAATAATAGTTTAATGAAATTATATGAATTTATTTCCCAATCGAAGAATTGTCAAAAATGCAATAGTTTAGATCAATGTATAAATATGATGCAAGGTTATGAGCCGGAACTTATTATAACTGGCAACTCCATTGATATAACGTATCGACCTTGTCATCGAAAAATATATCATGATGAAAGAAAGAAAACCGAAAAATTAATTCAAAGCATCTATGTTCCTAAAGATATTTTAAAAGCTCGAATCGCTGACTTTGATTTTAATACAAATACTCCGGGAAGAGCAATTGCTTTTGAATATGCAGAAAAATTCGCTAGAGAATATGAACCGGGAATCAATATGAAAGGTTTATATTTATTTGGCAACTTTGGGGTTGGAAAATCGTATTTATTAGCAGCTATTGCTAATCATTTAGCGGAAACGAA
Organism: Heyndrickxia vini; assembly: GCF_016772275.1. Taxonomy (NCBI): domain Bacteria; kingdom Bacillati; phylum Bacillota; class Bacilli; order Caryophanales; family Bacillaceae; genus Heyndrickxia; species Heyndrickxia vini. Next base: position 1,412,621 of record NZ_CP065425.1, read on the forward strand.
ACAAATTTCTTCACTCATTGTTTATGTACCGGAATTTTTTAGAGAAATGAAACAATCGCTTGGTGACCATACCGTAAATGAAAAAATGGAAATGGTAAAAAAATCACCTATACTTATGCTCGATGATATTGGAGCAGAAGTTATGTCAAGCTGGACTCGAGATGAAATATTAGGATCTATTTTACAATTTCGAATGCAAGAAAATTTGCCTACGTTCTTTTCATCGAATTTTGATTTTGATGCTTTGTTGCATCATTTGACGTATTCACAACGAGGAGAAGAGGAGAAAATGAAAGCGGCACGGATTATGGAACGTATTAAATATCTTTCTACGCCGATACGCATAGATGGACCGAATCGTCGGCATTAGAAAACGGTCCTTTTTATTCATACCATACTTCTAAATTGTCCAAGCAATCCATATATATATATCATGGATGATTCCATGTAGGGGGGGATATGCTTGGATTTTATTTTTAAAGAGTTGGAAGATGCAATTTGGCTTCATGAATATTTTATTAAAAGGGATAAGACAGTTTGGTTCCATGAAACGATTTTTCAAAATCAAAAACAATATTTTTTATCAATTGATATTAATTTACTATCAAATACTGATATACAAGAGGGATTTATTCAATTTATTCTTTTAAAAAAACGATTAGATTGGGTTCGTGATATTTTAAATGAGTATTTTTATTATAAAGAGGAGTCAGAACAGAATAATATTCTTGATATTGTCATTGAAATGTTTAATGGTGAACGTGAGGAATTAACCAATATTATAGGTGTGATAAATGATGAGGAAATGATACAGGAGGCTGTTTTTTCTTTGTTGGAACAACATGAATCCGTTTCATTCGATTCGTTGCTTAAATTTAGATTAAAAGCCTATTTTGAACGATTGATTCATTATGTTGAGATGGCAATTGATGAATATAAGATGGAACAAGAATATCAAGTTTTTGTCCAAATGTTAAGGGACTATTTAGCTAAACGTGAACCGAAAATGAAAATAGTAAGAATATACTTCGAAGGTTACGGGAAGTTTTTTGATGAACATTTTAAAGAAATAACGAAGAAAGATATGAATGAATTAATGGATCGAAGGTTATTAACTAATCATCCTGTCTATATTGATTCCGTTACGATCGCACCCTTGTTATCTATTGCACCTACGATGATTTATGTGTATATTGATTCAGAAGAAAATGGGTTAATTCGAACACTCAGGAACATATTTGAAGAAAGAATTATTCTATTAAAAAAGGAACAATTTGCAAGGGATAAGCAGATTGTGATGAAAAATACGATAAATCAATAAATCACTCTTGATTTTCTCTAATGAACCATCTATAATAACGTACATATTAGTAAAGTACGAATGCCCTTTCATATATGGAATTAGTACTTAACAAATAATCTAAATGTAACGATGAGGACAACAGTATTCCTTTACGGTTCCCAGAGAGGAAAGATTTGGTGAAACTTTCCAACACGAAACGAGTACTTACCACCTCTAAACTTCAACTGCGAAAGAGCACTCTATTAGTAGTTGACGGAGCCATTCCGTTAAAAATGATCCGAAGTCATATCGAATTATTGATATGTAAACTAGGGTGGAACCACGTGTATATAACTCGTCCCTTTCCAGGGACGAGTTTTTTATTTTTGTCTAGCGCAAGCGCTTTTCTAAGTATTAATTAAATAGAAGGAGTGTAAAAACATGTCTGACATGATTAAAATGACTTTTCCAGATGGTGCCATAAAGGAGTTTCCTGCTGGAACAACAACTGAAGATATTGCGGCATCTATAAGCCCGGGGTTAAAGAAAAAAGCAATTGCCGGGAAAGTAAACGAAAAACTAATTGATTTCCGTACACCAATTAATGTTGATGGATCAATAGAAATTGTCACACCCGACCATAAAGATGCATTAGAGGTTCTTCGTCATAGTACCGCCCATTTAATGGCACAGGCTATAAGAAGAATATATGGCCATGTAAAATTAGGGGTTGGACCTGTTATTGAAGATGGATTTTTCTATGACATGGATCTTGAAGTATCTATTACACCTGAAGACCTACCAAAAATAGAAAAAGAAATGAAGAAAATTATCAGTGAAAATCTTGAAATCGTTCGTAAAGAAGTTACTCGTGATGAAGCGAAAGAGCTATTTGCGGGTGACGAATATAAGCAAGAATTAATCGATGCGATACCTGCAGATGAGAAAGTAACAATCTATGAGCAAGGTGAATTTTTTGATCTTTGCCGTGGTGTTCATGTGCCATCGACGGGAAAAATTAAAGAATTTAAACTTTTAAGTATTGCTGGTGCTTACTGGCGCGGAAATAGCGATAATAAAATGCTTCAACGGGTATATGGAACTGCTTTCTTTAAGAAAGAAGATTTAGAGCAACATTTAAAATTCTTAGAAGAAGCAAAAGAAAGAGATCACCGTAAAATCGGGAAAGAATTAAATTTATTTACGACTTCCCAAAAAGTTGGACAAGGTCTCCCATTATGGATGCCAAAAGGTGCAACTATTCGCCGTACTGTTGAACGCTATATTGTTGATAAAGAAGAGCGTCTCGGTTATGATCATGTATACACTCCAATTATGGGTAGTGTAGATTTATATAAAACAAGTGGTCACTGGGATCACTACCAAGAGGATATGTTCCCGGTTATGGAAATGGATAATGAACAATTAGTGCTTCGTCCAATGAACTGCCCGCATCATATGATGATTTATAAAAATGGTATTCATAGTTATCGTGAATTGCCAATTCGTATTGCAGAGCTAGGTACAATGCACCGTTACGAAATGTCGGGAGCACTTTCAGGATTACAACGTGTTCGTGGAATGACGTTGAATGATGCACATATTTTTGTTCGTCCTGATCAAATCAAAGAAGAGTTCCAACGGGTAGTTGAATTAATTATTGCGGTTTATAAAGACTTTGATATTACGGATTATTCATTCCGCCTATCGTACCGCGATCCTGAGGATAAAGAAAAATACTTCGACGACGATGAAATGTGGAACAAAGCTCAAAGCATGCTTAAAGAAGCAATGGATGGTCTAGGACTAGAATATTTTGAAGCAGATGGAGAAGCCGCTTTTTACGGACCTAAATTGGATGTTCAAGTACGTACAGCTCTTGGTAAGGATGAAACGCTTTCCACTGTTCAGCTTGATTTCTTATTACCAGAACGCTTTGACTTAACATACGTTGGTGAAGATGGAAAACCGCATCGCCCAGTCGTAATTCACCGTGGGGTTGTATCAACGATGGAACGTTTTGTTGCCTACTTAATTGAGGAATACAAAGGCGCTTTTCCAACTTGGCTAGCTCCGGTACAAGCGGTTGTTATTCCAGTGTCACCGGATATTCACTTTGATTATGCGAAACAAGTGGAAGAAAAACTTCGTTCTGAAGGCTTTAGGGTAGAGTTGGATTCACGGAACGAAAAAATTGGTTACAAAATTCGTGAACATCAAATGCAAAAAATTCCTTATATGCTTGTAGTGGGAGATAATGAAGTAAGTGAAAACGCAGTAAATGTGCGTAAGTATGGTGAACAAAAATCAGAAACGATTCCTTTCGAACAATTTATTACTCATTTGAAACATGAAGTAGTAAAATAAATTTCAAAAAAATGTTGCAGAAGAAATAAGATTTTGATAATATAAATGATGTTGCAAAAAGAAATCGTAATAATTAAAAGCCATTTGACATCAAATTGCGATGTATGATATATTATCTAAGGTAAATTGAATATTAGTTTGAGGAAAAGAAGAAGCACCCGCTTCTCGCCTGATTGACGCAAGATTGCAGTTGGCAGGTTTCGAAATTCATCACATTCTTAACTATTCATGCGAATGTAAAGTGCGGGTTCTTTTTTAAGGCCCGTACTTTTTTATTGCTTGTGAAACCAATGTTAGCTAAAAATTGTGTTCAAAACGGTATGCTGGCTTAATTCTTCACCCAAATGATGTATTCTAAAAATAGTGATCGGCATAAAGCTGATCAGTGTAAAAAACCTTGGAGGTGGCTAATTATTAGCAAAGATATGATGGTTAACGATGGCATTCGTGCTCGAGAAGTTCGTCTTATTGGTCAAAATGGCGAGCAGCTAGGAGTTAAATCTCGAAATGAAGCAATTGAGATCGCATCACGAGTGAATCTTGATCTTGTTCTTGTTGCTCCAAATGCAAAACCACCAGTAGCCAAAATAATGGACTATGGGAAATATCGATTTGAACAACAAAAGAAAGAAAAAGAAGCACGTAAAAATCAAAAAGTTATCAACTTAAAAGAGGTTCGATTGAGCCCAACGATTGATGAACATGACTTTAATACAAAGCTTCGCAATGCCCGCAAGTTTCTTGAAAAGGGCGATAAAGTAAAAGCTTCTATTCGTTTTAAGGGTCGTGCCATCACACATAAAGAAATTGGTCAAAAAGTTCTTGATCGTTTCGCTAATGAATGTGAAGACCTAGGTACGATTGAATCGAAACCAAAAATGGACGGTCGAAGTATGTTCTTAGTATTAGCACCAAAAACTGAAAAGTAATGTCTGAAGGAGGAAATATCCTATGCCAAAAATGAAAACTCACCGCGGCTCAGCAAAGCGTTTCAAAAGAACAGGTTCTGGCAAACTTAAACGTTCTCATGCTTACAGAAGCCATTTATTTGCAAATAAATTAACAAAACAAAAACGTAAACTACGTAAAGCAACACTTGTTTCTAAAGGTGATTTTAAACGTATTCGTCATATGCTTGACAATCTTAAGTAATGAGCGATTTATATAGGAGGGAAATAATATGCCACGTGTAAAAGGCGGAATTGTTAGCCGCAGACGTCGTAAAAAAGTTCTTAAATTAGCAAAAGGTTATTTTGGTTCAAAACATACATTATACAAAACAGCCAATGAGCAAGTAATGAAATCTTATATGTATGCTTATCGTGACCGTCGTCAGAAAAAACGCGACTTCCGTAAGCTTTGGATTACTCGTATCAACGCAGCTGCACGTATAAATGGTCTTTCTTACAGCCGTTTAATGCACGGTTTAAAGCTTGCTGGTATCGAAGTAAACCGCAAAATGCTTGCTGATTTAGCTATTCATGATGAAAAAGCATTCACTGAACTAGCTAACCAAGCAAAAGCTCAATTTACAAAATAATGCTATTTTAAAAGTCATCCTCTTTGTGAAGGATGGCTTTTTTTGTTTGTCATAACATAACAATTTATTAAATATCTTTTAGTAAAGTGCCTACATCAAGAATGACAAGAAGAGAGTGGTGAGAAAAATGAATGAGCAATTATTAATGTTATTTTCATTTGTAGAAGGTAGTGCAGTATTGGCTCCTTTTATGTTTATTCTTTTTCATGTGCTTAGGCAATTTTTATTTATTCCGGTGGCCGTTGTTTGTATGGCAGGGGGAATATTATTTGGAAGTTTACTAGGGATTATTTATTCATTAGTAGGGCTATTGCTCCTCTCAGTACTATTCTATTGGTGTATCAAAAAAATGCCAAAAACCTACGAAAAGCTTTTGAAAATTAAATTAAAATGCTTTGGGCAGTACGCAAAGCTTACAATTGGGCAAATAGCTATCCTTCGTTTAATACCTTTTTTTCATTATCATTTGCTAAATATTTGTTTACTTGAAAGAAATCCTACATTTAAAAGCTACTTAAAAGGATCTTTTATTACAAATATTCCACTGGTTGTGTTCTATACTGTTTTTGGCCAGTTCATCTCCCAATTTACACCTTCAATGATCATAATCATCCTTATTGCACTGTCCATTCTATTTTTTATATTAAGAGAAAAAGTAATTGTTATGAAGTGGAAAGAGTTTTTTCCGGGTACATAAAGAAAACTGCTGTCATGATCAGCAGTTTTCTTTTTATTTCTTACCAATTTCCTTGATGGGACTTTTCCAATCAATCGTAGCATTTGGATATTTTAATTTAACCTCTTTTTCCAAAAATAAAATATCTTGATAATTTAGTGTATTTAGTAATTGTAGATCATGTGGCCATACAAAAATGGATATAACATCAAAAGGTGTTTCATTAGATCTTACATATTTTTCACCTTCCAGCAAAACTCCATTATACGTAATCAGAAAGTTTTTCCGAATATTTTCAGAGTCATCATAAAAATAATAACGTTTTTCAGTATGTGCAAGTTGCAGTTTTCGCTTTGGATTACGTAGGTACGTAATAATTTTTGCAAGAAAGTAAATAACTAAGGCGAATATGGCAATTCTTATCAACCAAAGCATAATTTAAACCTCCATTTAATAATTACTACCTTTTGCATACGTGTATTACTTAAAAAGGATTCATTTTTTTTAGGATGCTTTCTTAAATTTTTTAGTTTTAAGAATACAACCGTTCCTTTCCGCTCCAATCCACTCTGCGTTTTCAATATTATTTAGCGTCTGAAGCAACAAACTTTTAGAAGACGTCCTTTTTTATGATAAATACTGATGCGAATTTTTGTATTTTTTTGATTTTATCTATTATAATAATTAGGGTACATACATATTAATATTGGAGGTCAACCATATGGCAAAGCTTGATGAAACATTGACGATGCTCAAAGACCTAACAGATGCAAAAGGCATTGCAGGTAATGAAAAAGAAGTACGGGAAGTAATGAAAAAATATATTGAACCCTTTTCAGACGAGATTACTGCAGATGGTTTAGGAAGTTTAATTGCTAAAAAAGTTGGAGATGAAAACGGCCCAAAAATTATGGTGGCTGGTCATTTAGACGAAGTTGGATTTATGGTAACTAAAATTGATGACAAAGGATTTCTACGTTTCCAAACAGTAGGCGGCTGGTGGTCACAAGTTATGCTTGCACAGAGGGTAACGATTGTTACAAAAAAAGGAGATATACTTGGTGTAATCGGATCAAAACCACCACATATTTTACCTGCGGAAGCTCGGAAAAAGCCATATGAAATTAAAGATATGTTTATTGATATCGGTGCTTCAAGTAAGGAAGAGGCTTTGGAATGGGGCGTACTTCCGGGGGATATGGTTGTACCTTATTTTGAATTTACTGTTATGAATAATGAAAAAATGCTCTTAGCAAAAGCGTGGGATAATCGTATAGGTTGCGCCATTGCAATTGATGTATTGAAAAATTTAAAAAACGAAAAACACCCGAATATTGTTTATGGTGTTGGTAATGTACAAGAAGAGGTTGGGCTTCGTGGTGCAAAAACTGCCGCTATGAAAATTAAGCCTGATATTGGCTTTGGAGTCGATGTTGGAATTGCCGGCGATACACCTGGAATTACAGAAAAAGAAGCTTTAAGCAAAATGGGAGAAGGACCGCAAATCATTTTATATGATGCATCAATGGTTTCTCATAAAGGGCTACGCGATTTAGTTGTAGGGGTAGCGGAAGAATTAAGTATTCCATATCAATTCGATGCCATTCCTGGTGGAGGGACGGACGCAGGTTCTATTCACTTAACAGCTAATGGAGTGCCATCCCTTGCCATTACCATTGCAACACGTTATATTCACTCACATGCAGCAATGTTGCATCGTGATGATTATGAAAATACGGTGAAATTGATTACAGAAGTCATTAAACGTCTTGATCGTGAAACTGTGGATAAAATTACCTTTGAGTAATAATATAATGAATGGCATATCCATACGGATATGCCATTCACTATGAAAGATAGAGAAGTATAACATTTTTTCTAACCAAGGCGCCCTGCGCTTTTCTTATTTAATGCTTTAAGCCCTCTTCTAATGTTTCAAGCATCATACTTTTCTCTTGTTCATCCGCATGATTCCAAATTACTTCAAATAAAACGCCCAAACCCGGTAGCATTTTTTCTTCTCCTCTTTGAATCGCATCAACAATTGTGTCCTTTAATTGTGACTGATCATTTCCAGATACATTATGAATAATGGCATTACGGAGATTCAAGTTCATTTTGTAGCACTCCTTTTTTTATTTCTTTTATATTTTGCTATTAGCATGTCACGAAATAGAATGTTATATGTATAAAAATTGCGATATAATGAGATATTGATAAGGGTGAAGAGGAGAATGAAAGTGAAATATATTGAGTCATTGAAGAATCCGCAAGTAAAACAGTGGAAAAAATTATTGACTAAAAAAGAACGTCAAAAAACGAATACTTACTTAGTTGAAGGTTTTCATCTTGTTGAAGAAGCACTTAAATTTAAAGAGAACATTATAGAAATAATGCACAGTGAAGAAATTGAACTTCCTCGAGAGTGGAATATTCACGGACTTCAAGTAACAAGAATTACATCAGAAATTAGTAAAGCGATTTCGGATACCGAAACCGCCCAAGGCATTTTTGCCGTTTGCCAAATAAAAAACACTTCTGTTGATAAATTATATGGAAAATCATTTTTGTTATTGGATGCGGTCCAAGACCCAGGTAACATCGGTACGATGATCCGTACAGCAGATGCTGCTGGTTTGGATGCTGTTATTTTAGGAGAAGGAACGGTTGATGCATATAATCCTAAAGTCATTCGTTCCGCACAAGGCAGTCATTTTCATATTAATATTCTAACGGGCCACCTAGATGAATGGATTAATAAGCTGCAACAAGAACAAGTATCGGTCTATGGAACGGCATTGGAAAATGGAATTCCTTATAAACAGGTTCAGCCGCAAGATTCTTTCGCGCTTATGGTAGGAAATGAGGGGAATGGGGTATCTAAACATTTACTAGCTTTAACAAAGCAGAATTTATATATCCCTATACATGGACAAGCAGAATCATTGAACGTTGCCGTAGCCGCTGGAATATTAATGTATTATTTAAAGAAGTAGCTATGTTAAAGTACAATGTTGATACTGAAAACTAAGTTGATTGGAGCGGCAGGTGCGAGACTCCTGCGGGATCAGCTGGACAGATGAGACCCCGCAGGGAGCGTAGCGAGGCCACTGAAAAACTTACGTTTTTTCCCCTTTTCATTTTGGGGTAATAAAAAAGATGACATTTCGTCTGTAATTAGATGAAATGTCACCTTTTTCCTATCCCCTTTTTACTCTTTTTCATTTAGGAGCTTTAGAATCCGCTTGAGATTTACCGCAAATATTGCTGTTGCCCCTTGGATTTCCATGCCAAATAGACCCGAGGAATTTGCTGTTTTAAACCCGTGTCTATGTTTGAGTTCGCTATTTTTGGCTTCAATTTTATAGCGAGTTTTTGCTAGTTGTTTAAATTTATCCGTTTCTTGAAATGCTTCCTGATCTTTATGTTCAGTTGATTTAACTGTTATTGAGTATGTCTTACTTTTTGCTCCTTCTTTATAGCACCCTTCACGAAACGGGCAGACTTTGCACTTCTCAATATCAAAAAAGAACTTAATTCTTGGATTTTTATCTTGCCCCTTTCTTTCTTCATATTTTTTCTTGTAGCCATTTGCCCCGCCTTACAAACGAACATTCCAGCATCTTTATTAAATTCAAATTCATCTTCTTTTGCCCGTGTTCCATGTGTTATATGTGGATGCAATTTAGAAATAAGTTCAAGTTGATTTTCTTTTGCATAACTAATATTGTCTTTTTCAGAATAGGCTGTATCACCAATTACTGTTTTAATTTCCATTCCTGTAGCTTGACTTTTCCCAACTAACTCTTGCAGGTATTTTCCATCACTTTTTTCTCCCGTTGTCGGAATCGCTGCTGTTATTATTCTTTCATCGCTCATCGCGATGTGTGTTTTGTATCCGAAAAATGAGGAATCAGCTGTTTTATGTCCTACCCGTGCGTCCGTATCAGTTGAACGGTTCATTTGACTCATGTGTTCTGTATAATCTTCTATTACTTCATGAAGGACATTTAATTTTTCATTTACTTTGGGAATTGCGGCTAATTGTGGTTCTGATTCGACAATAGAAACAACTCGGCGACAATAATTCAATTCATCTTCAACTTCATTGGAAGTTGGTTTTGGAGGAAATTTCTCTTTCATTGAGTCATCAATTTGATAAACTGCTTTTCTAAGATTTTTTGACTTCTCTTGTAAAAATTCCTTCGGTGACTTTTGGTTAAAACGTGATTGTGTATGTGTGGAGTCCACGATTATTGTTTTACTTTTTATGATTTCCTTTTCAAGTGCAATCTCAACTGTTTTCCCAATAAGTAAATCTAACAAGGTCACATCTTTAAGACGGAGCTTACGAAATTTTGTTAAGGAACTTGGATTTATTACTGGGTCTTCTGGTGCCATGTCGAGAAAATACTTAAATGACATATCATATCTAGAGCGTTCTACTACATCTACATCAGACAAATCATAAATCGATTTAAGCAATAGATACTTAAACATGCGGATTGGTGGCACTGCATTGCGACCATTATCGAGGCAGTATTTCGTTTTCAATTCTTCAATAATGAACGAAAAATTCACCAGTTCATTGATTTGACGAAGCATGTTATCTTTGGGAACAACAAGATCATAAATAGCTATATATGGACTAAGATTGAGAGATTCTTGGTTAGAAATCATTTGAGTATCACCTACATACATTTGATATCATCATTATAAAACAAAAAGGCAGATAAATGTTTGGTCAACTCAAACATCTATCTGCCTAATAATAAATGGACTTTTTCAGTGGCCTCGAGCGTAGCGATGAGGAGGCTCAACGTCAGCCCCGCGGAAAGCGAGTACCTGCAGCGGAAATCAACGGCCAAATATTAACATATCCAAAGAAATAAATTTGAATTTTATTTCACAAAATACTATAATATATATAATTGCATAAATGATAAAAGACAATGATAGGGAAAAGTAGTTTAATGAATCCATTTAGGGAGAAAATGCCAAAGACTGAAAGCATTTTTATGGAATATTAAGTGAAATTCACCCCTTGAGTCAGCATCGGGACCGTTTCTAATGAAATGTAAAGATGCCTCGGTGAAGAGCCGTTATTTAATGAAGTTGAGCATAATATATTTTGATGCTAATTAGGGTGGTACCGCGATGATAACCTCGTCCCTTCTAAGGACGGGGTTTTTTTATGCTTATTTATTAAGCTATGTTAATTAAGTTGATTGGAGCGGCAGGTGCGAGACTCCTGCGGGAATAACGGTAGACGGGAGACCCCCGTGCTGAGGTACGAGCGAGGAGGCTCTCGAACCGCCCGCGGAAAGCGAGCACCTGCAGCGGAAATCAACAACTGGGTTTAACATAGCCACTTATTAAAGGAGGTAGAAAAGATGGAGCAAAAATTAAAAGATTTACAAGCAGAAGCCTTAGCAAAAATTGAGCAAGCGGAAGACTTAAAGTCTTTAAACGATGTTCGCGTTGCATATTTAGGAAAAAAAGGGCCAATAACAGAAGTTTTAAGAGGAATGGGGCAGCTTTCAGCTGAGGAACGTCCGAAAATGGGTGCCCTTGCTAATGAAGTAAGAGAAGTAATCAGTAAGCAAATTGAGTCAAAAAGTGAAGCATTAGAAAAAGCTGCAGTTGAAAAGCAATTAGCGGAGGAAACCATCGATGTAACCCTTCCTGGTCGTCCAGTTAAAGTTGGTAACCATCATCCGTTAACAAGAGTAGTGGAAGAAATTGAAGATTTCTTTATCGGTATGGGATATACAATTGCCGAAGGACCCGAAGTGGAAAAGGATTTCTACAATTTTGAAGCTTTAAACCTTCCAAAAGGACACCCAGCTCGTGATATGCAAGATTCCTTCTACATTACGGAAGATATTCTTTTACGTACACATACATCACCAGTACAAGCGAGAACAATGGAAAAACATGAAGGAAAAGGACCAGTTAAAATTATTTGTCCTGGGAAAGTGTATCGTCGGGATAATGATGATGCAACCCATTCCCACCAATTTATGCAAATTGAAGGTCTTGTTGTAGATGAAAACATTACGATGGGGGATTTGAAGGGAACGTTAGAAGTTTTTGCGAAGAAAATGTTTGGTGATGAGCGCCAAATTCGTTTACGTCCAAGCTTTTTCCCATTCACTGAACCATCAGTAGAAGTGGATGTTTCCTGTTTCTCCTGTGGAGGAGAAGGCTGTAATGTTTGTAAAAAAACAGGCTGGATTGAAATGCTAGGTGCCGGAATGGTTCACCCCAATGTATTACAAATGGCTGGATTTGATTCAACCAAGTATACAGGATTTGCATTTGGAATCGGCGCAGAACGAATTGCAATGTTAAAATACGGAATCGATGATATCCGCCATCTATATACAAATGATACTCGTTTCTTAAAACAATTTTCTGTACATGAGTAAAAGCTAGGGAGGAAAAGATATGTTAGTTTCATATAAATGGCTGAATGAATATGTAGACTTAAATGGTCTATCCGCTGAAGAATTAGCAGAAAAAATAACGAGAAGTGGAATTGAAGTAGAAAGTGTTGAACACAAAGCAGCCTCAATTAAAGGTGTAGTTGTCGGTCATGTACTAGAATGTGAAAAGCACCCAAATGCTGATAAACTAAATAAATGCTTAGTTGATCTTGGTGGGGAAGCACCACTACAAATTATTTGTGGGGCAAAAAATGTAGCCAAAGGACAAAAAGTAGCTGTTGCTACTGTTGGAGCTGTTTTACCGGGAAACTTCAAGATTAAGAAATCAAAATTACGTGGAGAAGAATCAAATGGAATGATTTGTTCTCTACAAGAACTTGGGATTGAAGGAAAGCTGATTCCAAAGGATTTTGCCGAAGGAATATTTGTATTTCCTAGTGATGTAGAAGTAGGTTCCGATGCGTTAGCATTGTTAAATTTAGATGATAAAATTCTTGAATTAGGTTTAACGCCAAACCGTTCAGATTGTTTAAGCATGTTAGGTGTAGCCTATGAAGTAGCTGCTATTCTTGGTACAGATGTTAAACTGCCTGCAATCGAAATTGCTACTGATTCTGAAGCTGCAAGCGATTATATTTCAATTAAAGTCGATGCACCAGAAGAAAATCCACTATATGTAGCGAAAATTATTAAGGATGTAAAAATTGGCCCTTCTCCATTATGGATGCAAGCAAGATTAATGTCAGCCGGAATCCGCCCACATAATAATGTGGTGGATATTACAAATTACATTTTACTTGAGTATGGTCAACCGTTACATGCCTTCGACTATAATACATTAGGTTCAAAAGAAATTGTTGTTCGTTTAGCCCATGAAGGGGAAAAAATTACTACACTTGATGACGCAGAAAGAACGTTAAAAGCTTCTCATTTAGTTATCACAAATGGAAAAGACCCGGTTGCGATGGCAGGTGTTATGGGTGGTGCAAATTCTGAAGTAAGTGATTCTACAACAACCGTCTTACTTGAATCGGCATATTTTAACGGCCAAACCGTTCGAAATGCGTCTAAAGACCACGGATTACGCAGTGAGGCAAGTGCCCGTTTTGAAAAGGGTGTTGATCCGAATCGTGTCCATGAAGCGGCAGAACGTGCTGCCGAATTAATGGAAAAATACGCATCGGGTATCGTTTTATCTGGTACAGTGGAAGTAAGTACATTACGGGTTGAGCCTGCTGTTATTGAAATTACGTTAAGCAAAATAAATAAAACATTAGGAACAACCATTACATCAAATGAAGTACTTGAAATTTTTAACCGTCTACAATTTGATGTGAAATCAGACGGTGAAATTTTTACGATTACAGTACCGACCCGCCGCGGAGATATTACGATTCAAGAAGATCTCATTGAGGAAGTAGCACGTCTATACGGATACGATAATCTTCCAACTACATTACCTTCTGGTGAAACAACACCGGGCGGATTAACTGAAAATCAAAGAAAACGTCGTGCAGCAAAAAGATTTTTAGAAGGTGCGGGTTTAAATCAGGCAATCACCTATTCATTAACAAGTAAAGAAAAATCAAAGAATTACGCCATTGAAAAAAGGGATCCTATACGTTTAGCGATGCCAATGAGTGAAGAAAGAAGTCACTTACGTTTAAGTATTTTACCAGGATTATTAGACGTAGTTTCCTATAATCTTGCCAGAAAAAACGATTCGGTATCTATTTATGAAATAGGTTCGGTATTTTTGAAAACAACGGATCATGACCAGCCTGATGAATTTGAACATTTAGCTGGAGCAATTACTGGATTATGGCATTCTCAATTATGGCAGGGTGAGAAAAAGGCAGTTGACTTCTATGTAGCAAAAGGAGTTCTTGAGGGATTATTCGAAAAGCTTGGTGTAAGCCAACATATTTCTTATCAATCTGCACAAATTGACGGAATGCATCCTGGAAGAACGGCTGAAATCATTTTAGATAATGAAGTAATCGGTTTTATCGGTCAAATTCATCCACAAGTTCAAAAGGAATTGGATTTGAAAGAAACATATGTATTTGAACTAATGACAAAACAAGTATTTGGTTTCGATGTAAAGCCATTACAATATATGTCTATTCCGCGTTTCCCTTCTATTACGAGGGATATTGCATTAGTCGTTGACAGCACAGTAAATGCTGGAACATTAAAAGATATTATTGAAACAGCGGGTGGATCATTACTAAAAGAGGTTTCAATTTTTGACCTATATGAAGGTGAACATATGGAACAAGGGAAAAAATCCATTGCATTTTCATTAAAATATTTTGATCCGGATCGTACATTAACAGACGAAGAAGTGGTAAAAGCACATGGAAAAGTGCTCGATGCGGTTAAAGAACAAACAGGTGCTGAATTAAGAGGATAGAAAAAAACGCGGAACTTCCGCGTTTTTTTTTAAAAAGGTAAGAAATTTTTATAGAGTTAATATTCCTAATAAATAACTGCTTTGTCCAGCTCCAGCGCCTATCGACTAGAAAACTTCAGGACTTTTCCCTACGATAAGTCAACATCGATTCGCCTTGCAGGCTTATCGTGTTTCCTTTATCTCAGTCAAAGTCCTTCCAGTTTTTACGTCGATGAGCAAGGCGCTTCCGCTTTTCTTATTTGTCTAGCTCCAGCGCCTATCGACTAGAAAACTTCAGGACTTCTCCCTACGATAAGTCAACATCGATTCGCCTTACAGGCTCATCGTGTTTCCTTTATCTCAGTTAAAGTCCCGTAAGTCTTTTACGTCGATGAGCAAGGCGCTTGCGCTTTTCTTATATCAGCTTTAATGCTTTTTCCGTATTTGCAAAATGAATTTTAACGAAATCTTTTAAAGCAGGACGGCCTTTCTTTTTAATTAATTGTGCAGCAGCCTTATCGACCTGGTGTCCTGCCCCTTTTGGTAAAGTGAATCCTGCTTTTACGCTTAATTTATCAAATTCTTTAATGAATGCATATCTTGCTAAGATAGATGCTGCTGCTACCGCGAGATGAACACTTTCCCCTTTCGTACTAAAGTAAACGTTTTCGGTGCAAATTTCTTTTTGTCCCTTTAAATGCCGATAATATGTATCTGCTTCGACGAATTGATCAATCAAAATGGCATCGGGTTTGTCGGGTATTTTTTTCAAAAGATTATTCAACGCTTTGTTATGTAATAATGCTTTCATTTTTCCTTGTGTCATTCCATTTGCCTGCAATTGATTGTATTTTTCATTATGTAATATTAATAGACTGTAAGGAATGACATGAAGTAAATCCTTTGCAATAGATACAATTTGGGGGTCGGAAAGATCTTTGGAATCCTTAACACCCAATTCCTTTAACAACGGGATTTGTTCCTTCTTAACAAAGGCACTGACAACTGTTATAGGCCCAAAATAATCACCTGTTCCTACTTCATCAGAGCCAATTAGTGACAATGTTGAAATATCGGACGGTAATGGGTTTCCGGAAGTCTTATTTACCTTTATCTTCTTTTGTACGGGTGCAGCTTCTCCCCATTTACTTGCTTCATCAGAATGGAAATTTCCTTGGAACATCACCTTTCCTGATCGATAAGCCGTAATAGTGCATCCATTTTGTTTAGCGGTAAAAATTGCTCCAGGTGGAATTTTTTCAAGGAGTGACTTTGAATAATGATCCCTCATTTTATTTATCATCTCTTGAGAAACTTTTATGACAGTGTTTGACATAGTAACAACCTCCATTAGTAATTATATAGTATGTTTTATACAAATTTAGATGCTTTCGACATTAGTGGACAAAATCTTTCCAACTTATTCATTCCATGTTATTATAAACAATAGGATTTTTATATCGAGGGGGCAAAAAAGATTGACTGAAAAAAATCGCATAACGGTCGGTATATATGGACATCAATATACTATTGTCGGTGAAGATTCGGCAAATCATATACGCCAAGTTGCCTCATTAGTTGATGAGAAAATGCGTGAGATAAAGTCCAAAAACCCCTCATTAGATACTAGTAAACTCGCTGTTTTAACAGCTGTAAATGCTGTGCATGATTATTTGAAATTGAAAGAAAAAGCGGAAATTCTCGAAAAACAACTTCAACATTTAAAGGACTGAAGTCATGGTTAATTTAGTCATTCTATTAATCTTAATCATTGGATTTTTTGTTGGTCTGAAGAGAGGGTTTATTCTTCAGCTCATTCATATTACCGGTTTTATTATTGCATTTATTGTAGCATATATGTATTTTAAAGATTTAGCACCACATCTTAAGTTATGGATCCCATATCCGGCTTTGGATGAAAATAAATCGATATCTATGCTATTAAATGGATTAAATTTAGAAGATGCCTATTATCGGGCAATTGCCTTTGCTATTATCTTCTTTGCAGCAAAAATCATTTTACACATTATTGGTTCGGCACTTGATTTTGTTGCCCGTATTCCGATATTAAAACAATTAAATGTTTGGGCAGGCGGCATATTAGGCTTTCTCGAAGTTTACTTAATTATCTTCATTATCTTATATATTGGGGCCCTGCTGCCGATAGAATCGATCCAGCATGCACTCGACCAATCATTTATCGCCAAAGGAATCGTTAAAAATACGCCTATACTTTCAAATCAAATTGAAAATTGGTGGATTAGTAATATTTCATAGAAACTTCTCTTCATTGGGAAGTTTTTTCTTTATTGGTTAACATTTTTCTTTTTACATGCCTTTTCAAAATATTTTTGCTAGTATATATGTAAATATACAAACGTAAGAGCTTTCTTTTCGCTTAAAAGGAGACTGATTTTGTAATGGATAAAAAGTCGATTATTCGATTATTAGAACATATAGCTATTTATTTAGAAATAAAAGGGGAAAATTCATTTAAAGTTTCCGCTTATCGCAAAGCAGCTAAAAGCTTGGAAGCGGATCGTAGAAGTTTAAATGAGATAGAAGATTTTACAATCATTGAAGGAATAGGAAAAGGTACAGCAGAAGTAATAAAGGAATTTATCGAAACGGGTAAGTCAACACTTCTCAAAAGCTTGCAGGTCGAGCTCCCAACTGGATTAATCCCACTTCTCCAACTTCCGGGACTAGGCGGGAAAAAAATTGCTTCATTGTATCATGAATTAGGAATTACGGACGTTGATTCACTTAGAGATGCTTGTGAAGAAGGACTCGTCCAAAAATTAAAAGGATTTGGTCAAAAAACAGAAGAGAAAATTTTGAAATCAATTGAGGAATTGGGTTCAAGGCCTAATCGTTTTTCAATCCCATTCATGATGAAATATATTGAGCTTTTTGATGAGGTTTTATCAACCATGGATGATGTCATTCAATTTTCCCGTGCAGGCAGTTTAAGAAGAGTGCAGGAAACGATGAAGGATTTAGACTATGTAATTGCAACGGAAGAGCCAAAACTGGTAAAAGAACAATTATTTCGATTATTTGAAGTGTCTGAGGCAATTGCTGATGGGGATACGAAAGTTTCTCTAAGTGTTTCAGATACTGTCAATGTAGATTTTCGTCTGGTGGATCCTACTGAATTTGCTACCGCTTTACATCATTTTACAGGTTCAAAGGAACATAATGTACGAATGCGACAACTAGCCAAAAAACGCGGGGAAAAAATTAGTGAATACGGTGTTGAAAACCTTAAAACTGGTGAAGTAATCACGTTTTCGAATGAAACGGAATTTTTTCACCATTTTGGATTGCCATTTATCCCACCGGAAATTCGTGAAGATGGTAGTGAAGTGGATGAATTCACATCAGATATACAATTAATTTCATTAAGTGATATTATTGGTGACCTTCATATGCATACAACCTGGTCTGACGGAGCAAACTCCTTGGAAGAAATGGTTAATGCATGTAGAGCAAAGGGTTATAAATATATGGCAATTACGGACCACTCGAAATATTTAAAAGTAGCAAATGGCTTAACGGTAGAAAGAATAAAAGAACAAAATGCAGAAATTAGAAAATTGAATGAGAAATATGATGACATCATCATTTTATCTGGAATTGAAATGGATATTTTACCCGATGGTACACTAGATTTTGAGGATGAGGTATTAGCGGAATTGGATATTGTTATAGCTTCCATTCATTCTAATTTTAACCAGCCAAAATCAAAAATTATGGAAAGATTAAAGACTGCCCTAAATAATCCTCATGTTGATATCATTGCACATCCGACTGGCCGCTTAATTGAGAAAAGGCAAGGCTATAGTGTTGATATTGATTTATTAATTGAATTAGCAAGGGAAACGAATACAGTTCTAGAATTAAATGCGAATCCTAATCGACTTGATTTAGCTGCTGAAAATGTCCGGAAAGCACAAGCAAAAGGCGTAAAAATAGTCATTAATACTGATGCACATAATATAAAAAATCTTGAGTATATGAAGTATGGTGTAGGTACGGCAAGAAAGGGCTGGATTGAAAAAAATACAGTATTAAATGCGATGGAACCAGAGGAACTATTGAAATTTTTGGATAAGAAACAACGTTAATATGGTAATGGTTATAGATGGGGATATGATTAGTAATTTACATCTTTTCATTCATTCCCACCTCTAACCTTGAGAAAATAGGAGGCTTGCAACTTGTTATGCAAGAGAAAATACTTAAAACACTAGAATTTAACAAAATTAAAGAATTGCTTTTCGACCATGCATCCTCATCCCTTGGACAAGTTAAAATAAGTGAATTAGTTCCATCTTCTTCATTTGATGAGGTATTGGAACTACAGGCTGAAACGGATGAAGCTAGCCATGTACTCCGGTTAAAAGGTCATGCACCATTAAGTGGTATTTTCGATATTCGACCACATATAAAAAGAGCCCAAATAGGCGGGATATTAAATGCAATGGAATTAGTTCAAACTGCCAGCACGATTTATGCAGCACGAACAATGAAAAGATTTATCGAGGGTTTGCTTGAAAACGCTGTTGAGATTCCCATTCTTGAAGCGAAGGCAGACCAACTCACAATTCTTACACCACTTGAACATAAAATTAAAAACGCAATTGATGAAAATGGTGAAGTTCTTGATGGAGCCAGCGAAACATTACGACAAATCCGTCAAAAATTACGTTCGAATGAAAGTAGAATTCGTGAAAAACTTGAAAGTTTGATACGTTCTCGAAATGCTGCCAAAATGCTTTCTGATGCAATCGTAACCATTAGAAATGATCGTTACGTAATTCCTGTAAAGCAAGAATATCGATCTAATTATGGTGGAATCGTTCATGATCAATCCGCATCTGGACAAACCCTTTTCATTGAGCCACAATCTGTCGTGGAATTGAATAATCAATTAAGGGAACTTCATATGAAGGAACAACAAGAAATTGAACGTATATTAAGCGAATTATCTGCAGAAGTTGCTGATTCAGGTGATGAATTGACAATCATTGTATCGATCATGGGAGAATTTGATTTTATCTTTGCCAAAGCACGTTTTGGAAAAACAATTAAAGCGACAAAACCAATTATAAACAATCAAGGAATCATTCAATTAAACAAAGCTAGACATCCGCTATTACCTATCGATGATGCAGTTGCGAATGATATCACATTAGGGAAAGATTATACGACTATTGTTATAACGGGTCCAAATACTGGGGGAAAAACCATTACCCTTAAAACGATAGGGATCTGTACATTAATGGCACAAGCTGGATTACAGATTCCTGCTTTGGATGGGTCTGAAGTCTCTGTATTTAAAGAAGTATTCGCGGATATTGGTGACGAACAATCAATTGAGCAAAGCTTGAGTACCTTCTCCTCTCATATGGTCAATATTGTCGATATTTTAAAGCATGTTGATCACGAAAGTCTTGTACTATTTGATGAATTAGGTGCCGGAACTGATCCGCAAGAAGGAGCTGCTTTGGCAATTTCAATATTGGACGAGGTGTATGGAAGAGGGGCGAAAGTCGTTGCTACAACCCATTACCCAGAGCTAAAAGCGTATGGGTATAACCGGGATGGAGTGATTAATGCGAGTGTTGAATTTAATGTGGAAACATTAAGCCCGACCTATCGTCTTTTGATTGGTGTACCAGGAAGAAGTAATGCCTTTGAAATTTCGAAACGATTAGGATTATCTGAACATGTCATTCAACATGCCAAATCATATATTGGTGCGGATACGAATCAAGTGGAGAATATGATTGCTTCTTTAGAAAAGAGCAAACGAGATGCAGAAAAAGAGCGCCAAGAGGCATTAGATTATTTAAAAGATGCCGAAAAGCTTCATAAGGACTTACAAAAACAGATGATCGAATTTTATGAGCAACGGGATCAAATGTTTGAAAAGGCAGAAATAAAGGCAGCAAATGTCGTTGAGAAAGCAAAAGATGAAGCGGAAGAAATTATTCGTTCTTTACGTAAAATGCGACTCAATAATCAAGCAGCGATAAAGGAACATGAGTTAATTGAAGCGCGTAAACGTTTGACAGATGCTGTACCTACACTAGAAAAGAAATCGGTTAAAAAATCTGTGAATAAAAAGCATCAATTTGCACCTGGGGATGAAGTGAAAGTCATTAGTTTTAATCAAAAAGGCCACTTACTGGAAAAAATTAATGATGTAGAGTGGCAAGTGCAAATGGGAATCATGAAAATGAAAGTAAAGGAATCTGACATGGAATTTATCCAATCACAACAGAAGATTGAGACAAAACCTCTTGCAACCGTGAAAGGAAAAGAGTATCATGTCGGATTGGAGCTTGATTTACGTGGTGAAAGATATGAGAACGCACTTCTTAAGGTAGAAAAGTATATTGATGATGCACTATTAGCAGGATATCCACGTGTATCTATTATTCATGGAAAAGGAACCGGGGCACTTCGTCAAGGAGTTCAAGAATATTTGAAACATCATCGCTCTGTTAAACGTATAAGATTAGGTGATGCTGGTGAAGGTGGAAGTGGAATTACTGTAGTCGAATTTAAATAAATACTTTCTCTTTGCCGATAAACTTATTCGAGATGTTAAGGAGTCTATGAGAGATGATGAACCGATTTTGGGAAAATCCCTTTGTTTTAACTGCTGGATATTATAGTGTTGTTATTTTATGTATGATTGTGTTTTTAGTCATATTTGAAATCGTTACAAAATATCGAAATTGGGAAGAGATTAAAAAAGGCAATGTAGCAGTAGCAATGGCAACTGGGGGAAAGATTTTTGGGATTGCCAATATTTTTAGATACTCGATACAACATCACGATTCACTTTTTGTCATGGTGGGATGGGGATTTTACGGATTCCTTTTACTACTGATAGGATATTTTATATATGAATTTTTGACGCCAAAGTTTAAAATAGATGTTGAAATTGAAAATGATAATCGAGCGGTCGGATTAATATCGATGATTATTTCCATCGGATTATCATTTGTAGTTGGGGAAAGCATTTCGTAAGATGAACTTGGAAGAAGATAGGTGAGATAGCAAATGGAAACATTAGCAAAAGTTTTACTCGCTGTATGTGCATGTTTCTTAGTAGTGGGTATAATTTATATATTAATGACATAAATAATAATGAAAGACTGACATTTTTTTCTGCTCAGTCTTTTTTTATAGCCATAAAATAGATAACGAACAAAATAAATGAACATTCATTCATTTTCTATTCTTTTCAAATTGTAACCATTTGCGTAATAGTCTATAATAAAGTAATAAGTTTAAATTTTCTAACACTATTTGAGGAGGGGACATATGGAACAAAAGCCTTGGCTGTCACAGTACCCAGATGAGATACCGGCAATGTTATCATATGAAGAAAAACCGGTTCACTCTTATTTAACGGAAGCCGCAAAGAATTACTCAAATAAAATAGCCGTTCATTTTATGGGGAAGAATATTATGTATCAAGAAATCTATGAATCTGCACTGAAATTTGCAAATTATTTAAGAAATCTAGGAATAAAAAAGGGAGACAGAGTTGCAATTATGCTCCCAAATGGACCGCAATCAGTAATCGGTTATTTTGGTGTGTTATATGCAGGAGCAATTGTGGTACAGACAAATCCTCTCTATACAGAAAGAGAATTGGAATATCAAATGGAGGATTCGGGTGCAAAAGTTATTTTAACATTAGATATTTTATTTCCTCGAGTAAGTAAGGTGATGGGGAAAACGTCGATTAAGCATATAATTGTAACCGCTGTCAAAGATTATTTGCCTTTCCCAAAAAACTTGATTTATCCTTTTATTCAAAAGAAACAAACTGGGATTGAAGTGAATATTAATCATGAAGGAAATCATCATCTATTAAAGAGAATACTATCTGATACACAGGCAGTACCGTTAGAAAATGAATTTGATTTTGAAAACGATATCGCGTTGTTACAATATACTGGTGGAACGACAGGCTTCCCAAAGGGGGTAATGTTAACACATAAAAATTTAATTGCAAATGCATCTATGTGTGATGCTTGGATCTATAAAGCAAAAAAGGGAGAGGAGACGGTACTTGGCTTATTACCCTTTTTCCATGTTTATGGGATGACAGCTGTTTTGCTGCTTTCAGTCATGCAAGGATATAAAATGGTATTACTCCCTAAATTTGATGCAGAAACTACATTAAAAACGATTCAAAAACAACGTCCAACAATATTTCCTGGGGCTCCAACAATTTATATTGGATTATTAAATCATCCGGATATTCAAAAATATGATTTATCATCTATTGATTCATGTGTAAGCGGCTCTGCTGCACTGCCTATTGAAGTACAGCAAAAATTTGAAAAGGTAACAGGCGGAAAATTAGTTGAGGGATATGGTTTATCCGAATCCTCACCAATCACCCACGCCAATTTTTTATGGTCGGGAGACAGGGTGAAAGGTAGCATAGGCGTTCCGTGGCCTGATACGGATGCTGCAATTTTTTCGTTAGAGGATGGAAAGCCATTACCTAGTGGTGAAATAGGAGAACTTGCGGTTAAAGGTCCACAAGTAATGAAAGGCTATTGGAATCGACCTGAAGAGACCGAGCAAGTGTTAAAAGATGGTTGGTTATTCACAGGAGATATGGGTTACATGGATGAACAAGGATATTTCTATATCGTTGATCGGAAAAAAGATATTATCATCGCAGGCGGTTATAACATATATCCTCGTGAAATTGAGGAAGTTTTGTATGAGCATCCTGATATACAAGAGGCAGTCGTAGCTGGTATACCTGATCCGTATAGAGGAGAAACTGTAAAAGCCTACGTCGTATTAAAAGAAAATGCACATGTAACCGAAGAAGAATTAAATACATTTTCTCGAAAATATTTAGCTGCATATAAGGTACCGAGATTGTACGAATTTAGGAATGAACTGCCAAAAACAGCTGTCGGGAAAATATTGAGACGATCATTAATAGATGAAGAACGCAAAAAGCTCGAAAAAGATGACAAATTAGGGTAAGCTAAATTCCTAGAGCCGTCGCGTGGCTCTTCACTTTTTTTATAAGTTCCTTGACAGAGTTTATGTTTCACATTATTATTAAGGTATGAATGAATGGTCATTCATTTTTAAGAAAGGTATATGAGAGTGTGTGGAATTAATTATTATGGGTAAATATTTTGACCTTCACCTCTCGCTTTAAATTGAAAGGTGTGGTGTTGGTTAGACATGAAAACAAATAAACCGAAATATAAACAAATTATTGATGCAGCAGTTATAGTGATTGCCGAAAATGGATATCATCAAGCACAAGTTTCCAAGATTGCGAAACAAGCAGGTGTTGCTGACGGGACAATCTATTTATATTTTAAGAATAAAGAAGATATCCTTATTTCATTGTTTCAAGAGAAGATGGGAATGTTTATTGAAAAAATTGATGAAGAAATAGCAGGAAAACAGACGGCTGCGGAGAAGTTATTAGTAATGGTTGAAAGTCATTTTAAAATTTTGTCAGACGACCATCAATTAGCGATCGTTACTCAACTCGAGCTTCGTCAATCTAATAAAGAACTTCGTTTAAAAATAAATGAAGTGTTAAAAGGGTACTTAAAACTAGTCGATAAGATCATTGATCACGGGATAGAAACCGGTGAATTCAAAAAGGATATTGAAGTTCGTTTAGTTCGCCAAATGATTTTTGGAACGATTGACGAAACGGTAACGACATGGGTAATGAATGAGGAAAAATATGATTTAGTTTCACTTGCTCCAGCTGTACAGCAATTGCTTATCAATGGTTTTGGAGCATAATTTAACAAGTCATCAAAAGAAAACTGGCAACGAATTTCGGTGAGAAACATTACTCTTACCGATTCGTGCCTATCAAAACGGCAAGGGGGATGGAAATGGAGTACATACAAATAAAAAAAGAGAATCAAGTGGCATTGATTTCTATTAATCGACCGCCGGCAAATGCTTTAGGTTCGGCGCTAATAGAAGAATTATCTCAACTACTTGATCAAGTGGAAGATGACTTTGACACGAGAGTAATCGTTCTTCATGGTGAGGGTCGCTTCTTTTCTGCAGGTGCAGATATAAAAGAATTTACGACCATTCAATCAAGCGAAGATTTTGGAAGTTTGGGAGAAAAAGGTCAAAACCTTTTCGAAAGAATGGAAAGGTTTCCAAAACCAATAATCGCAGCAATCCATGGTGCAGCATTAGGCGGAGGATTGGAATTAGCCATGGCTTGCCACATCCGTTTAGTAACTCAGAATACTAAGCTAGGTTTGCCTGAGCTCCAATTAGGCTTGGTTCCGGGATTTGCAGGCACTCAAAGATTGCCAAGATATGTTGGGATGGCGAAGGCTGCTGAAATGCTTTTTACGAGTGAACCGATATCAGGTGAAGAAGCTGTTAAATGGGGACTAGCTAACCACGCATATTCTGATGAGGAATTATTGAATCGAGCAAAAGAATTGGCTGGAAAAATAGCTAAGAAAAGTCCGGTATCCATTAAGGCTGCTATTGAACTATTAAACTATGGAAAAACAAATCAGTTTTATGATGGTGTAAAACGTGAATCAGAATTATTTGGCGAAGTTTTCAGCTCTAAAGATGGTCAAGAAGGTATTAAAGCGTTTATTGAAAAACGCGAGCCACAGTTTAAAGGTGAGTAAAAGGCATTGCCTTTGAAATAAATTAAAATGTTGGGGGAAATAATCTTGGCTCACATTCATTCTTCAACATAAGACGAAAATTCAAAATCTTTAAAACAAATGAAATGTTTTTAAATCCTAGGAGGGACTCACATGAATATCTTCGTACTTTTGAAAAGAACATTTGACACAGAGGAAAAAATAACGATTTCGAATGGATCGATTAATGAAGATGGTGCCGAATTTATTATCAATCCTTATGATGAATATGCCGTTGAAGAGGCAATCCAAGTTCGTGATGAACATGGCGGTGAAGTAACGGTTGTGTCTGTTGGAAGTGAGGAAGCGGAGAAACAATTACGTACAGCACTTGCTATGGGGGCAGATAAAGCAGTTCTCATCAATACGGAGGATGATTTAGAACATGCCGATCAATTTTCAACAGCAAAAATTCTTGCTGAATTCTTAAAAGATAAAGAAGCGGACTTAATTATTGGTGGGAATGTCGCTATTGATGCAGGTTCCGGACAAGTAGGTCCACGTGTTGCAGATCTTCTGGGAATACCTTATGTGACAACAATTACAAAATTAGATATAAATGGCGAAAATGTCACAGTTGTTCGTGATGTGGAAGGTGACTCTGAAGTAATCGAAACAAAATTACCTTTATTAGTAACTGCGCAACAGGGACTAAATGAACCAAGATACCCTTCTTTACCAGGAATAATGAAAGCGAAGAAAAAACCGTTAGAGGAATTAGAACTAGATGATCTTGATCTCGATGAAGATGATGTAGAAGCAAAAACAAAAACGATTGAAGTATATTTGCCACCTAAAAAAGAGGCTGGCCGTATTCTTGAAGGTGATTTAACAGATCAAGTAACTGAGCTTGTTCACCTTCTTCATAAGGAAGCAAAAGTCGTTTAATTTTCATATTCAGTTTCAAACTATTCATCAATCTATGTTCACAAACAGGAGGTAATTCAAATGGCTAGAAAAGTGTTAGTTCTAGGAGAAGTTCGTGATGGATCACTACGTAATGTTTCTTTTGAAGCGATTGCAGCTGGAAAAACGGTTGCTGAAGGTGGAGAAGTAGTTGCTGTTTTATTAGGAGATAATGTAAACGCTTTAGGACAAGAACTAATCCAATATGGAGCCGATCGTGTCGTTGTCGTTGAAGATGAAAAATTGGGTCAATACTCTTCAGACGGTTTTTCCCAAGCATTTATGGCTGTAGTTGATTCTGAAAATCCGGAAGGGATCGTATTTGGCCATACAGCCCTTGGAAAAGATTTATCACCAAAAATTGCAAGTAAATTGGAAACAGGATTAATTTCGGATGCTACTGATGTAGAGGTTGCTGGCGGAAATTTAGTCTTTACTCGACCAATTTATTCCGGTAAGGCGTTCGAAAAGAAAATTGTAACTGACGGAGTGATTTTTGCTACCGTCCGTCCGAACAATATTGCGTCTTTAGAAAAGGATGAATCTAGAACCGGTGATGTTAGCACTGTGACAGCTGAAATTAAAGATCTTCGAACTATTATTAAAGAAGTCGTTCGTAAAGCGAGTGAAGGCGTTGATTTATCTGAGGCAAAAGTTGTCATTGCTGGGGGACGTGGAGTTAAAAGTGCGGATGGATTCGAACCGTTAAAAGAATTAGCGAATGTACTTGGTGGAGCTATTGGTGCTTCGCGCGGCGCTTGTGATGCAGATTATTGCGATTATTCCTTACAAATCGGCCAAACAGGTAAAGTAGTTACTCCAGATCTTTATATTGCATGTGGTATTTCAGGTGCTATTCAACATTTAGCAGGAATGTCCAACTCAAAAGTGATTGTTGCAATCAATAAAGATCCTGAAGCGAATATCTTTAAAGTAGCAGATTACGGTATTGTAGGAGATTTATTCGAGGTTGTACCAATGCTAACAGAAGAATTCAAAAAGTTAAAAGTAGCATCTTCATAATTAAAGATAACTGAGCAGAGAAAGAATTTTTCTTTCTCTGCTTTTCTAATTTTTTAAGTAATGTAGGACAATGCCTGTTCAATAAAATAAAAGGAGAGTGATTTAAGTAAAGAAGGGAGAACAGCTAGCTTGTCTTATGAAATAATTATTTCCCAACAATTAAACTGGAATATTCCTTTGCTTATCCTTTGTCTATTAACCATTGGACTCTATTGTTTTTTTTCTCGAAAGATTCAATTCATATTTTTTAGTAGTGGAATACTCCTTTTATATTTGTTACTAGGGTCTCCCATTAGTACATTTAGTCATTTGTCATTCACGACCCATATGCTTCAAATTAGTTTATTATATTTTATTGTACCCCAACTCCTTTTACTAGGATTAACTACAACTTTTTATCAAAAGATTAGTCAATCATTGCTAAAGCATATAAAAATCGATTCTTATCTATTTATTATTCTTTTTTCTTTTTCCTTATATATTTACCATCTTCCCGTTGTTTTTACTTTTATTACATCTTTAAAAATTTATCACGATGTAACCATTTGGATTCTATTTATCCTTGCCATAGGAATGTGGGCTCCCTATATTTCCTCAATAAAACAGCAAAATATTTGTTATCAAACTTCCTTTAAGATGATGAATGTATGGCTTATTACACCAGCATGCCTATTGTTAATCTTGCTTCCCGAACAAGAAACTAACCCCTTACTCGATCAAATGATTAATTTATGTATACCACCAAGTGTAAATGTTGAATTTTTTAAACCGATTATTGATATTAAACTTGATCAGCAGATGGCAGGAATTCTTATGTTTTTTATGCATAAATCTAGTTTTCTGTTTGCTGGAGGGTTGACAAAGTTAGAAATGAATCGGAAAGAAACAATATGTATTATCGATTTCTTTTTTAAACGAGGGTTCTAGTCCGAATTTATAAAAATAAACTAGTAATAAATATGGACTAAAGTTGGGTGAATTGAATGGTTGAATCAATGCAAATAGATATTAAGGGGATGCATTGTAGCGCATGTGCAACAAGAATCGAAAAAGTGGTTACTAAAATGGACGGCGTATTGAAAGTTAATGTTAATTTAGCAACTGAAAAAGGAAGGGTAATGTTTGATCCTAATCAAACAAGCAAACTTATTATCCTTAATAAAATAAAAAAAGTTGGATTTGAACCGAGTATTTCTAGAAATACAAGCTATTCCACTGAATCAAAAAGAAAAGAAATGATTCGTTTAACATGGAAATTTAGCATTTCTGCGATTTTTTCGTTACCATTAATTTGGACAATGTTTTCACATATGAATCTATCACTTATACCCATTCCTGAGATTTTTCTAAATCCATTATTTCAACTAGCACTTGCCACACCTATCCAATTTATTATTGCCTATCCATTTTATGAAGGGGCATGGAGTGCAATTAAGAATCGACAGGCAAATATGGATGTATTGGTTGTCTTAAGCACCTCTGCCGCTTATTTTTATAGTCACTATTTAACTTTTACTACGACGAATAATAATGGACTTCATTATGAAACAAGTGTTTTAATCATTACATTTGTTTTATTAGGAAAATTAATGGAGGCAAAAACAAAAAGAAAGACGATGGATGCAATAAAAAAGTTGAATCAATTACAAGTAAAGTCAGCGATAAAGTTCGAGAATGGGAAAGAATCAGAAACGTTCATCCATCAAATTGTTCCAGGTGATGTACTACTCGTCAAACCGGGTGAAAAGATTCCTATTGATGGACAAGTTATTGAAGGAACATCCACAGTAAATGAAGCAATGTTAACAGGGGAAAGTATTCCCGTTGAAAAAAGTATCGGTAATAAGGTTTATTCAGGCACCATCAATGAAAACGGATTATTGAAAATTAAAGCAACGAAAAAAGAATCAGAAACATTTCTATCAAAAATTATAGGAATTGTAGAAGAAGCCCAAATTTCCAAGCCGCCAATTCAGCATATTGCAGATAAATTCACAGGAATTTTTGTTCCTATCGTAATTATTATTGCGTTGGCAACCTTCTTATTATGGTACATAAATTTAAATCCTGGCCAGGTGGGTGATGCAATAGAGAAGGCGATTGCAGTATTGATTATTTCTTGTCCATGTGCATTAGGATTGGCAACTCCAACATCGATTATGGTTGGTAGCGGAAGGGCTGCTCAATTAGGTATCCTTTTTAAAGAAGGGAAAATGATTGAACTCCTTTCAAAAAACAACATGGTTGTTCTTGATAAGACAGGTACGATTACGAAAGGTGAACCTGCGGTAACAGATATAATGGTACGAAATTTAGAAGAAAAATTATTTCTTCAATTAATTGGAGCAATTGAGAAAAACACCAATCACCCAATTGCAAAAGCGATTGTAAAAGAGGTCGAAAAACGGGTGGATGTAATCCCGAATATTGGTAGCGCAATAACGATTCCAGGTCATGGAATTAAAGCAACTGTTAATGAAAAACGAATAGTCATTGCGAACCCCTCCTATTTTAAAAAACAAGCTAATATTTCTTTAAAGGGTATTGAAAAGGAGGTCAAAAGACTAGAAGAAGAAGGGAAAACAGTAGTCCTTGTTTCAGTGGAGGACCAACTCCAAGGAATGATTGCAGTTGCGGATGAAATCAAGGAAACTTCTGAAAAGGCAATAGCAAGATTGAAAAAGCTGGGAATTTCCGTTTCTATGTTGTCTGGTGACAATAAGAATACTGCACAATTAGTAGCGAATAAAGCAGGCATTGATCATTTTCAAGCTGAAGTTACACCTCAAATGAAAGCGGAGTTAATCAAAAATTATCAGAATAAAGGACAAGGGGTAATTATGGTAGGTGATGGAATTAATGATGCACCTGCACTTACGGTTGCAAATATAGGGATGGCAATGGGAAATGGTTCAGATATTGCTGTTGATTCCGGTGATATTACGCTGTTAAACAACGATTTAAATCGAATTGCCGATTCGATTATTATTAGCAAAAAAACAATGTTAAATGTAAAGCAAAATTTTGTATGGGCGTTTATTTATAATATAATCAGTATCCCACTTGCTATAACGGGTGTATTGCCTCCATGGTTTGCAAGTGCAACGATGGCTTTCAGCTCTGTTTCCGTTGTTTTAAATTCACTTAGGTTAAGGAATATAAGAATTTAAGCCATGTAGGAACATGAATAACAAAGAAAGTTGTGGGAAATTTAAAATAGAAAGCTATTTCCTCAATGAAATAATCATAAAGCCGATTATTTCCTGTTGCAATATCGTACCGGATGTAAAATCCTAATGTTATTTAACTTCGGGGCATATTTTCGTAAGAAATTTTTACTATCTTAAATTAAAAGACTAGTTAGATAAATGTTTTCATTCAAAATAACAAAGTTTACGAAAATAACCTAAATCAAATAATTAGCATAACAAAAAGAACGATGTTATACTTGCGTTAGAATTTGTAATATTAGTTTTCATAGGAGGTTGTAATTCAATGGCAATTACACATGCAACTGATCAAAACTTTTCTTCAGAGGTTTCTGAAGGTTTAGTACTAACAGATTTTTGGGCTACATGGTGTGGACCTTGTAAAATGATTGCACCAGTTCTTGAAGAATTAGATAGTGAAATGGGAGATAAAGTCAAAATCGTTAAACTTGATGTTGACGAAAACCAAGAAACTGCAAGTAAATATGGTGTAATGAGTATCCCGACACTCATCCTAATGAAAGACGGCCAAGAAGTGGATAAAGTAATCGGCTACCAACCAAAAGAAGCATTAGTTGAATTAGTGAACAAACATCTTTAATAAGTCGCTTTGTTAAAATTCAGTTTTGGTATTGACGACAGGTTGATTGGAGTGGAAGGTACGAGACTCCTGCGGGATCAGCTGGGCAGATGAGACCCCGCAAGAGCGTAGCGATGAGGAGTTAGAAAAGTAGAGGCGGCTTGTTTATCGACGTACAAACTGGAGGGCAGCGACTGAGATAAAGGAATCACGATGAACCCAAAGGGTGAATCGATGATGACTTATCGTAAGGAGGTGACCGGAAGTTTGCTAGTCGATAGCCGCCGGAACTAGACAGGCTCATCGCCAGCCTCGTGGAAAGCGAGTACCTGTAGCGGAAATCAACAACCAAGTTTAACAAAGCTAATAAATATAATCCGAGTCTACAATGACTCGGATTTTTTAAACAATTTCTCCCCTCCAATTCCACATTCCAAAAATAACCCATCGATATTGTAATGCTGTGAAAAAGTATAATATTGTTTTTCACTATGTTGATTGGAGCGGAAGGCACGAGACTCCTGCGGGAAAAACGGTAAACGGGAGACCCCTCGTGCTAAGGTACGAGCGAGGAGGCTCCCGAACCGCCCGCGGAAAGCGAGTGCCTGCAGCGGAAATCAACATCCATGTTTAGCATTGATTTTGAAAAAGGGGTATAAGGTATGAATGAAAGAATAAAAAATAAATTAGCGATCCTTCCTGATCAGCCGGGTTGTTATTTAATGAAAGACAGACAAGGCACAATCATCTATGTTGGAAAAGCGAAAATACTAAAAAACCGTGTTAGATCCTATTTTACTGGCTCACATGATGGGAAGACCCAAAGGCTTGTTAGTGAAATTGAAGACTTTGAATATATTATTACTTCGTCTAATATTGAGGCACTCATCTTAGAAATCAATCTGATTAAAAAGCATGACCCAAAATATAATGTCATGTTAAAGGATGATAAAAGTTATCCCTATATTAAGCTTACACATGAACGACATCCAAAATTGATAACAACAAGAAAAGTAAAACGCGATAAAGGCAAATACTTCGGACCTTATCCGAATGTTCAAGCAGCAAATGAAACAAAAAAATTATTAGATCGTATTTATCCTCTCAGAAAATGTTCAACACTGCCAGATCGGGTTTGTCTGTATTACCATTTAGGACAATGTCTTGCACCGTGTGTGAATGAAGTAAAGGAAGAAACATACAAAGAAATAGTGGACGATATTGCTCGATTTTTAAATGGTGGTTATAAAGAAATTAAACAAAAGCTTACGAAAAAGATGGAAGACGCAGCAGAAAACTTAGAATTTGAACGGGCTAAAGAATATCGAGACCAAATCATAAATATTGAAACTACGATGGAAAAACAAAAAATCACCATGAATGATTACACAGATAGGGATGTATTTGGTTATGCAGTTGATAAAGGTTGGATGTGTGTACAAGTCTTTTTTATCCGCCAAGGAAAGCTAATTGAACGGGATGTTTCGATGTTTCCCTTTTATGATGAACCAGAAGAGGAATTTTTATCCTTCCTTGGTCAATTTTATTTAATGCCGAATCACTTTAAGCCTAAGGAGGTTTTACTACCAGAAAAAGTAGATTCGGATTTAGCAAATCAATTATTAGTAACAAAAGTGATTCAACCAAAAAGGGGTCAAAAAAGAGAATTAATTAAGCTTGCCGAGAAAAATGCAGCTGTAGCTTTAAAAGAAAAGTTTGCCTTGATCGAACGTGATGAAGAACGGACAATCAAAGCGGTTGAGAATCTTGGAGAAGCAATGGGAATTTATACACCACATCGGATTGAGGCATTTGATAATTCGAATATTCAAGGAACAAATCCAGTTTCTGCAATGGTCGTATTTGTTGATGGAAAGCCGGAAAAGAAAGAGTATCGGAAGTATAAAATAAAAACGGTTCAAGGCCCAGATGACTATGAATCGATGAGAGAAGTAGTTAGAAGAAGATATGGCAGGGCATTGCGTGAGGAGCTGCCGCTTCCTGATTTAATTATTATTGACGGTGGTAAGGGTCAAATAGAAGCCGCACGGGATATTCTGGAGAATGAACTTGGGTTAATGATTCCGCTTGCTGGATTGGCAAAGGATGAAAAACATAAAACATCTCAGCTATTGTCTGGGAATCCATTGGAGATTGTTCCGCTTGCAAGAAACAGTCAGGAATTCTATCTTTTACAAAGAATACAAGATGAAGTGCATCGATTTGCCATTACATTCCATCGTCAGCTTAGAGGGAAAAATGCTTTTCAATCGATGTTGGATGACATTGCCGGTATCGGTCCAAAAAGGAAGAAGCAGTTACTTCGGCACTTCGGTTCGATGAAAAAAATGAAAGAGGCATCAATCGAAGAGTTTATAGAACTTGGCATTCCACAATCAGCAGCGAAAGCATTGAAAGAAAAGCTAGATTCAAAATAGTTTTGTGACAATAATCCGAAAACAGTGGGAATTAAGTATAGTCAGGTAGATTTTATTATGATATAATAACTGAAAATTAAATCTAACTTTTATTTTAAAATAAGGGTAGAGGTGCGAAACTAAAGAGTAGAGGCTTGGAGAAGTATGAGATTCTATGAAGAGCTTTGAAAGGGAGTTTTGCCGAAGTGAAAACAAGGCTCATTCCTGTTTTTGCTGGTCTATGCATTTAAGAAATGCTGGACTGTCAAGGTGGATGATTCATCTTGGAGAGCTATCTCGCACAAGGCTATTCGTAATCTCTATATTACGTCTCCTAAAGCAATGAGGTAGGTATCTCATTGCTTTTTATTATGCAAAAAGCGCGGGTAGCAGTAAAAACATAATTATGAAAGAAGGCGAAATTAGTGGCACGAATAGTACTTAAATTTGGTGGAACGTCAGTTGGGGATACAGATCGAATTAAAAATACAGCAAACCGCATTATAGATGAAAAAAAGAAAGGAAATCAAGTAGTTGTTGTTGTCTCGGCAATGGGGAAGACAACGGATCAGCTTGTGAACCTCTCTAAAGAAATTTCGGCCTATCCAAGTAAAAGAGAAATGGATATGTTACTTTCGACAGGTGAACAAATTACTATTTCTCTGTTGTCAATGGCTCTTGCTGAACAGGGACATCCTGCTATATCCTTCACTGGTTGGCAGGCAAATATCCAAACAGAAAATATACATGGCAATGCTCGAATCATTGATATTAACCCGAAAAAAATTACAAATCATTTGCAAAATGATCAAATAGTTATTGTAGCAGGATTTCAAGGTGTCACGAATGATAGCGAAATTACCACATTGGGAAGAGGGGGATCAGACACGACAGCAGTTGCATTAGCTGCTGCTCTCAAAGCAGATAAATGTGTAATATATACGGATGTGACTGGGGTGTATACTTCTGATCCACGATATATTCCTCATGCTCGAAAATTGGGGGCAATTTCCTATGACGAAATGTTAGAACTCGCAAACCTTGGAGCGGGGGTTTTGCATGCTAGAGCCGTAGAATTTGCTAAAAATTATCAAATACCGTTAGAAGTTTGTTCAAGCTTAGTAAGAGAATCTGGAACAATCATTGAGGAGGAAGTAACAGTGGAAAAAAGTTTAATTGTTCGTGGTGTAGCTTTTGAAGATCAGATTACAAGAATCACTATTTTTGGGTTGAAAAATGGATTTAAAAATTTGTCATCAATTTTTACAAAATTAGCTAAACAAAATATTAATGTAGATATTATTATTCAAAATCAAACGGAAGGGGAAAATACCTATCTTTCGTTTTCAATAAAAAACGATGATTTACGAGATACGATTGAGATATTGGAGCAAAATCAAGAATCTTTAGGTTTTGATAATTTTGAATATGAATCCGGTCTTGCAAAGGTATCAATCATTGGTTCAGGGATGATTTCAAATCCAGGAGTGGCAGCTAAAATGTTTGACATTTTATCCATGAATAATATTGAAATTAAAATGGTCAGTACGTCGGAAATTAAAGTATCTACGGTAATAGAAGAAAAATATATGATTCAAGCGTCACAAGTTTTACATACC
Source organism: Heyndrickxia vini (assembly GCF_016772275.1). Taxonomy (NCBI): domain Bacteria; kingdom Bacillati; phylum Bacillota; class Bacilli; order Caryophanales; family Bacillaceae; genus Heyndrickxia; species Heyndrickxia vini. The sequence continues at coordinate 1,447,802 of NZ_CP065425.1, forward strand.
GCATTTGAACTTGATAAAGTTGAACTAGATGTAAAATAATTAGAAAAGCCTAGGAACTCAGGTCCTAGGCTTTTCTTAAATATCGGTATCTTTTAGATCCCATTGCACGATAATTTTAATTTTTTTATGGCGTTTTACGATTTCCTCATATGCTTCTGTTCTTACTTTTCTTTGTGATTGGATTTGTTCAGCCAGAAAACCTGCCTCAAGTTTAAAACTTGATTCTGTTTTCAATTCAAATTGCCGGCTAATTAATGGACTGGTTAATTCCAATTCCATTCCTTTTTTTTCTTCTTTTATTATGCGAAGGTCGCCCCAACCAGCTTCATCAAAAAAAGATATGATTTCATTTAATGACATTAATGGAAATTTTCTAGCTAGAAGCTTTCCTGACCAATATAAAATATCTGGAGTTTCTTTCCCTAATATTTCAGGTAATAATATATCACGAATCAATTCATATCCGAATGCTGGAATGGAAAGTTCACTGTTTTCGGTATTTACTTCTAATTCTGCAGAAGATTTCACGTAATTCCCCTCTTTCTCTATAGCTTTATTATATACAAAATTTAGTTTCAGTTTAATATAAATTTTGGTAAGTTACCTGATTTAAATTTTTTCGGAAAATTTGAGACAAACTATATATTAGAGAAATTTAATGCATTATCAATGATTTATATGTTTTAAACAGCAAAAAAGCATCTCTGTTTTTGTCGAATTTATGTATCCGTTTCCTTGACGCTTACCTAGAGCGGGAGTAAAATGGATATGTCACATAAATGTTATAAAATTTGCATGGTGTTCAAAATCTTATTTTGAATAATTTTGCTATGCACACGCTTTTATTATTAAGGGGGGTAAAATGTGGCCGGAAATCGTGAGTTTTTAAATCGCAGATTGCATTCATTACTAGGTGTTGTGCCAATTGGAATCTTTCTAATTGTCCACTTAGTTGTGAACCATTTTGCTACAGGCGGAGAGGAATCATTTAACAATGCCGTAGGCTTTATGGAAAGTCTTCCATTCCTTATTTTTGTTGAAATTATTGTTATTTATTTACCTTTGCTGTTCCACGCAATTTATGGATTATACATTGCATTCACAGCAAAAAACAATACGAGTCGATTAGGTTATTTTCGAAATTGGATGTTTTTATTCCAACGAATTTCTGGTGTAATTGTTTTGATCTTCCTTGCATGGCACGTTTATGAAACTAGAATTCAAGCAGCTTTAGGAAATGCTTCTCTTGATTTTAGTTTAATGGAGAGTGTTTTCTCTAATCCTTGGATGATCGCATTTTACATAATTGGCCTAATTGCAACAACATTCCATTTCTCTAATGGATTATGGTCTTTCTGTGTTAGCTGGGGAATTACCCAATCACCACGTTCACAACAAATAGCATCATATGTCGTGTTAGTTGTATTTGTTGTACTATCAGTAATCGGTATTCGTGCAATCTTCGCTTTTGTTTAAGACAAAAGCGAAACAATCATGTTCGTAAACATGTTTAAAGAAGGAGTGAGTCTTGAGTGAGTAAAGGAAAAATCATCGTAGTCGGTGGAGGCTTAGCCGGCTTGATGTCAACTATAAAAGTAGCAGAAGCAGGAAAACAAGTGGACTTATTTTCATTGGTACCAGTAAAACGTTCTCACTCTGTTTGTGCACAAGGTGGAATTAATGGTGCAGTGAATACGAAAGGTGAAGGAGATTCACCATGGATTCACTTTGATGATACAGTTTATGGTGGGGATTTCTTAGCAAACCAACCGCCGGTTAAAGCTATGTGCGATGCTGCACCAGGAATCATTCATTTATTTGACCGAATGGGTGTAATGTTTAACCGTACACCAGAAGGTTTACTTGATTTCCGTCGTTTCGGTGGAACACAACATCACCGTACTGCATTTGCTGGTGCAACGACTGGACAACAATTATTATATGCACTTGATGAACAGGTTCGTCGCCATGAAGTAGCTGGACTTGTTAATAAGTTTGAAGGCTGGGAATTCTTAGGTATTGTTCAGGATGACGAAGGAGTTTGCCGCGGAATTGTAGCGCAAAATCTTACTTCCATGGAAATTAAATCTTTTGAAGCTGACGCGGTTATTATTGCTTCAGGTGGTCCTGGAATCATCTTTGGTAAATCGACTAACTCTATTATAAATACTGGATCAGCTGCATCTATTGTTTACCAACAAGGTGCAACATATGCAAATGGTGAATTCATTCAAATCCACCCAACAGCCATTCCTGGTGATGACAAACTACGCTTAATGAGTGAGTCTGCACGTGGTGAAGGTGGACGTGTTTGGACATACAAAGATGGTAAGCCATGGTATTTCTTAGAAGAAAGATATCCTGCTTACGGAAATCTAGTACCTCGTGATATCGCTACACGTGAAATATTTAACGTATGTGTAGATATGAAACTTGGTATTAATGGTGAAAATATGGTTTATCTTGATCTTTCTCATAAAGATCCGCATGAGCTTGATGTAAAACTTGGTGGAATCATTGAAATTTACGAAAAATTCGTTGGTGAAGATCCACATAAAGTACCGATGAAAATCTTCCCAGCAGTTCACTACTCAATGGGCGGATTATGGGTTGACTATAAACAACATACAAAAATCCAAGGACTATTTGCAGCGGGTGAGTGTGATTATTCACAACACGGGGGTAACCGTTTAGGTGCAAACTCATTATTATCTGCTATATATGGCGGAATGGTTGCTGGTCCTGAAGCAGTTAATTACATTGATGGATTAGAAAAAAGCACAGATAGCTTATCTTCTTCAATTTTCGATAATGCTGTTAAAAAAGAAGAAGATAAATGGAATAATGTTTTATCCTTAAATGGTACGGAAAATGCATATCTTCTTCATAAAGAGCTTGGGGAATGGATGACGGATAATGTAACGGTTGTTCGTTACAATGATCGTCTTCAAAAAACTGATGATAAAATCCTTGAATTAATGGAACGTTACAATAATATTAACGTAAATGATACGGCAAAATGGAGTAACCAAGCGGCAACATTTACTCGCCAATTGAAAAATATGCTTCATCTTGCTCGTGTAATTACGATTGGAGCATTGAATCGTAATGAAAGCCGTGGTGCCCACTACAAACCTGATTTCGCTAAACGTAATGATGAAGAATGGTTAAAAACTACAATGGCTGACTTCGATGCTTCGACTAACACTCCTAAATTCAGCTACGAGGATGTTGATGTATCGTTAATTAAACCACGTGAACGTGACTATACTAAGAAGCATTAATAATTAATGTTGACCTTATAAGCCTCGTTAACTCAATAATACTTAAAAGGAAAGAGGAGAAATAAGGATGAGTGAACAAAAAACGGTAACTTTTATTATTACTCGTCAAGATAATCCAAATTCTTCTCCCTATGAAGAAGAATTTACATTACCTTATCGACCAAATATGAATGTTATTTCATCGTTAATGGAAATTCGCCGTAACCCAGTAAATTCAAAAGGCGAAAAAACAACTGCAGTGACTTGGGACATGAACTGTTTAGAAGAAGTTTGTGGCGCATGTTCTATGGTTATTAATGGGAAACCAAGACAATCATGTTCTGCACTAGTTGATAAATTAGAACAGCCGATTCGTCTTGCTCCGATGCGTACATTCCCGGTAATCCGTGATCTTCAAGTAGACCGAAGCCGTATGTTTGACTCTTTGAAAAAGGTCAAAGCATGGATTCCAATCGATGGAACATATGATCTAGGTGAAGGACCACGTATGCCTGAGAAAAAACGTCAATGGGCATATGAACTATCTAAATGTATGACATGTGGGGTTTGTTTAGAAGCTTGCCCAAATGTTAACAGTAAATCTAACTTCATTGGTCCTGCACCACTTTCACAAGTTCGTTTATTCAATAGCCATCCAACAGGTGCGATGAATAAGGATGAACGTTTAGAAGCAATTATGGGTGATGGCGGACTTGCAAACTGTGGAAACTCACAAAACTGTGTACAGTCTTGTCCAAAAGGTATACCTTTGACAACATCAATTGCGTCTTTAAACAGAGCAACGACATTCCAAATGTTCAAAAACTTCTTCGGAAGCGACCATATGGTGGACTAATTGTTAAGAAAAGCCTTCAATCTAATGATTGAAGGCTTTTCTTTTTAAATTTCTTTTAACTATTTTATATTCTCGGTATAATAGAAGGGGGATGAATGATCATTCATTTTTGGAAGGGGGAAAATTGTATGAAAAAAACTTCTTATATTGAAAATTTCCATGATTGGCAAAGGGGTTTTTCCTTTTATCATCCAGTTAAAGTTCGTTTTTCTGAAACAGATATGTATGGCCATTTAAATAATACCGTTCCATTTACATATTTTGAGGAAGCACGAATTGAATTTTTGAAAGAAATTGAATTTATGCAAGACTGGCTAAAAGAAGAAAATGAAACAATTCCAGTAGTTGCTGATTTACAATGTGATTACATTCGTCAAGTGTTTTTTGATGAGAAACTTAAAGTGTTTGTTAAAGCGAATAAAATTGGTACATCTTCGGTTGATCTTCATTATATGGCAACTAATGAGCAAAATGATGTTTGCTTTGTTGGACGGGGAGTAATGGTTCAAATATCTAAGAAAACCGGCAAATGGGTTGCCTGGTCAGAGGATGAAAAAGAAAAATTAATTCCAAATGGATATGCAACAGAAAGCTAATTGGATTCATTTATGTATAAATAACGGCAATTATATAAATAATTTGCACATTTTTGATGTTTTCTTCACTTCCTTGCCAATACGATGTCACTCTACTTATTTCTTTCACATATGATAATTTGACAATCAAAATACCCATCCCCGCGGTTTAAAGCTGGCGAAGGCAAGGAGGGTTACAATAGTTGAAGGACAACGAATTCACACACAAACCGCTGCTTACAAAAAGAGAAAGAGAAGTTTTCGAGCTGTTAGTTCAAGATAAAACGACAAAAGAAATTGCAAGCGAATTGTTTATTAGTGAAAAAACGGTTCGAAATCATATTTCCAACGCCATGCAAAAGCTTGGAGTCAAGGGGCGTTCTCAAGCTGTGGTTGAACTTCTTCGCATGGGAGAGTTAAAGCTTTAGCCGGAAACCGACTGCTATATAAGCAGTCGGTTTTGTCATACTTAATAAGATTATTATTATTGCAAAACAAATCATGCTTGAATTTTTTATAAAAAAAGGTGACAATATTTTTAGTGGACTTAAAATAAAACCATCGTATAAATTTAAGAGGCCAATGAAGTTAGATTTTTCTTTTAAGAAATATGAGAAATTGGATTTCGCCATTTTCTTCAAATCCAACCTCTAACCTCTGACTTCTAACTGATAGGGGGTTCTTCATTAATGAATAATGAAGGAAATGTACAACTGCACGCAGCAGAGGATGTAGCAGCTATCGAAAAAGATTTGCGGTATATAGCAGCTATCGTCAAACAAAAAGGAAGAGAACTTTTAAGCGAATATACAATTACACCTCCTCAATTTGTCGCTCTTCAATGGTTATTTGAGGAAGGGGATATGACCATTGGTGAGTTGTCTAATAAAATGTATTTAGCTTTTAGCACGACTACTGATTTGATTGACCGTATGGAAAAAAATGAACTGGTTGTTCGTGTAAAAGATCCACATGATCGAAGAGTAGTACGAATTCACCTATTGGCAAAGGGCGAAAAAATGATTGAAGAGGTCATTCAAAAACGACAAGGATACTTGCAAGACATACTAATAAATTTTTCGAATGATGAGGTTATTCATTTAAAGAAAAGCCTTGTTAAATTACATCAAGAAATGAAAGCAGAATGAGGCGAGATTGTTGAACCAACCAATAGGTATTATTGATTCAGGTGTAGGGGGACTAACGGTTGTAAAGGAAGTGCTGAAACAATTGCCGAATGAAAGCATTATATATGTCGGTGATACTGCCCGTTGTCCATATGGCCCAAGACCTGTTGATGAAGTAAAGGCATATACATGGCAAATGACAAGATTTTTGTTAAAACGAAATATAAAAATGTTAGTCATTGCATGTAATACTGCGACTGCTGTTGTTTTGGATGAAATTCGCACAGAATTAAAAATTCCCGTGCTAGGTGTTATCTATCCAGGCGCAAGAGCAGCATTAAAAAGTACTAAAGGATTTAATATCGGTGTGTTAGGGACGATTGGTACAATTAAAAGTGGTGCATATGAAAAAGCTTTAAAATCAATAAATAGGAAAGTAAATATTACATCATTAGCCTGTCCGAAATTTGTCCCACTTGTGGAGAGCGGAGAGTACAAAAGCGCCATTGCCAAAAAAATTGTTGCCGAATCATTAGCCCCAATCCAAAAAAGTGGTATTGACACTTTGATTCTAGGCTGCACCCATTATCCTTTATTAGAAGGTTTAATAAAAAATGTTATGGGTAATAACGTGAAGGTCATTAGTTCCGGAGATGAAACGGCTCGTGAAATAAGTACCATTTTATATTTTCGCCATATAATGAGTACAGACAATGCATGTCCGAAACATCAATTTTTTACAACCGGTTCGAGCAGTATGTTTTCTCAAATTGCTACTGCCTGGCTTGAGCAAGAGATTGTGAATACAGAAACCATTTATTTAGGAGACGAATAACTCCTACATAAATGGTTTTTTTTATGCAAAGAAAAAACGGTCTATTTTTTAATGAAGGCTCGTATAGATAGTAGTACAAACTGTCTTAGGAGGGTACAAAATGTCTAAAAAAACAAAGGTGACAGTAGCAGTAACTATGCTTGCATCAAGCGTGTATTTGTCGGGTTGTGGTTTATTTGGTGGTGACAAAACAGAAAAAATTGATCCGCCGAAAACGGTAAGCTCATTAAAGAAAGGGGAATCATTAACAGGAGATAAAGATAAACAAGCAAACGCTGTAGATGAAAAGAATTCGATTATGACTGAATTATATTTAATTGATAATAATGGCTATGTTGTTTCGCAAGCATTGCCGTTGCCAAATGAAAAAGGCATTGCAACAAAGGCGTTAGAATACTTAGTCGTGGATGGGCCAGGTCAAAATATAATTCCGAATGGATTTAGAGCAGTCCTGCCTGCAGATACGAAAATAAGTGTAAATGTGAAAAAAGACGGAACAGCAGCAGTTGATTTTTCAAAGGAATTTAATGATTATGATAAAAAAGACGAAGAGAAAATTTTGCAATCAATCACATGGACATTAACACAATTCGATTCAATTAAACGTGTGACATTAAGTGTGAATGGGCATCCATTAAAAGAAATGCCTGCTAATAAAACACCGATTAATCAAGAAGGCTTAACTAGGGCGAATGGAATAAATACTGATCTTACTGGCGTAATTGATATTACGAATACCCATTCGTTAACAGTTTATTATTTAGATGAAAATGATGGCAAGTCTTATTATGTTCCTGTTACGAAACGAATAAGTAATACGGAAACAAATGATGTAAAAGCAGTAGTAAATGAGTTAGTAAAAGGTCCAAATCCAAAATCGCCGCTTGTTAGTGCGTTTCAATCAGAAGTGGCATTGTTAGACGATCCGGTTATCGAAGATGGAAAAGTGACGTTGAATTTTAATGAAAATATTCTTGGAAGCTTTGAGGGGAATACGATTTCGGAAAATGTTTTAAAACCACTCGTATATTCATTAACAGAGCAAAAAGATATTAAGAGTGTCGCTATTGAAGTCAACGGTAGTACAAAGCTGTTAAACGAGGAAGGAAAACCATTATCGGAACCTGTTACTCGTCCTGAAAAGGTAAACACAGGTAGTTTTTAATAAGTAAAATTTGATATACTATAAATAATACAATTAAGAGGTAGGCTCGTATAGATGAGCCACCTCTTCTTTCTTGGCATTAAAAAGGAGGTTTACGAATGAGAGTTGACGATAGAGAAGCATTACAATTAAGACCAATACATATAGAAACAGAATACTTAAAACATCCAGAAGGATCTGTTCTCATTACCGTTGGAGATACGAAGGTAATTTGTACAGCTAGTATTGAAGATCGAGTTCCTCCGTTTATGCGAGGCAGTGGAAAGGGCTGGATAACAGCAGAGTATTCCATGCTTCCACGTGCAACTGAGCAACGTAATATACGCGAATCCTCTAAGGGAAAAGTGACTGGAAGAACGATGGAAATCCAACGATTAATCGGACGTGCTTTGCGTGCTGTCGTACAATTAGATCAAATCGGGGAAAGAACGATATGGATAGACTGCGATGTAATACAAGCGGATGGAGGAACAAGAACAGCTTCCATTACAGGTGCATTTATTGCAATGGCACAAGCTCTTTCCAAACTACATGAAAATAAAGGAATTAAAAACTTTCCAATTACAGATTATTTAGCTGCGACTAGTGTAGGCATTATACAAGATGCAGGTACCGTTCTCGATTTAAACTATGTTGAAGATAGTCAAGCATTAGTAGACATGAATGTGGTTATGACGGGAGAAGGAAAATTTGTCGAATTGCAAGGAACAGGGGAAGAAGCTACGTTTTCTCCGGAAGAGTTGCAACAATTAATAAACGCTGCTAAGCAAGGATTAGACAAGTTGTTCAGTCTTCAAAAACAAGCTTTAGGTGAAATCTCATCAAAAATAGAAAATAATCGTCGTGAGGATTAGGAATATGGAAAAACAAGTGATCATTGCAACCAAAAATAAAGGCAAGGCGAAAGAATTTGAAAAAATGTTTTCAACATTTCATATTAAGGTGAAAACGTTACTAGATTTTCCTGAAGCAATTGATGTAGAAGAGACTGGAAGCACGTTTGAGGAAAATGCAATCTTAAAAGCAGAAACGATTTCACAACAATATAATATAATGACGATTGCAGATGATAGCGGATTAGTTATCGATGCCTTAGATGGCAGACCAGGTATCTATTCTGCAAGATATGCAGGAGAAGAAAAAAATGATGAGGCAAATATAGATAAGGTTTTAGCCGAAATGATCGATATACCGAATGATGATCGAAGTGCCAAATTTTATTGTGCATTGGCTATCGCTATTCCTGGTAAAGAAACGATTACTGTTTCGGGTACATGTGAAGGTGAAATACTTCGAGAACGCAAAGGGAATAATGGTTTCGGCTATGATCCGATATTTTTTATTAAAGACAAGGGACAAACAATGGCAGAATTGCCATCAGAAGAAAAAAACCGAATCAGTCATCGTGCGAAAGCCGTAGATAAACTTCCTTCAATTTTACAAAATTTATTTTTTTTAGGTGATCAAAAATGAAGTTACTAATCGTTAGTGATAGTCATGGGTTACGGGAAGAATTAAAACGGCTGAAAGAAGAATATGAAACTAAAGTCGATGCGATGATTCATTGCGGTGATTCAGAACTTATGGCAAATGATGAAGAAATAAACGGGTTTTTAGTCGTCAGAGGAAATTGTGATTATGACCGACAATTTCCGCTAGATATTAAAGAAAAAATTGATGGAAATAAAATATTTGTTACACATGGTCACCATTATAATGTGAAAATGACGCTTATGAATCTTTCATATAAAGCAAAAGAAGTGGATGCGGATTTTGTCTTTTTTGGTCATTCGCATATGCTCGGTGCTGAGATGATTAATGGCACCTTATTCTTAAATCCTGGTAGCTTTCTAATGCCGCGAGGTCGTAAAGAAAAAACATATGCCATCGTTGAAAAAAATAATCATTCGATCACAACGAAATTCTTTTCAGATCTTCATGAAGAATTGGTTGACTTGCGTCAAACATTTACATTGTAGGTATTTTAAATTGCAGTCTAACTTCAGACTGCAATTTAAAATAAAAAAACAAAAAACTGTTGACAGAGTAAAACAACCCATATATAATTAAAAATGTCCTCGATGAACGAAGCGATTCATTAAATCGAGAATACATAAATAATGTCCCAGTAGCTCAGCTGGATAGAGCAACAGCCTTCTAAGCTGTGGGTCGGGGGTTCGAATCCCTCCTGGGACGTCATACAAAAACAAAAAGCTTACATTCGTGTAAGTTTTTTTGTTTTTTCACTAGTTAATGAACGAATCACTAGTGTTTTTGTTTTGGAAATAAAAACATGCTAAACTTAAACTTGTCATTACTTCATGTTGGCTTAGAAACACATCGGAAAAGGCGGACTTATGATGGAGAAAAACAAAAAAGAGAATAGTGATCAAAAAATTGTGCTTTTTCCTGGGGTAAAGGATCGTCTCATGGAAATGGGAATAGCTCATCTAGATAACCATCAATTTGCTGAAGCAGTGAATTTTTTAGGCCAAGCGAATGAAATAGATCCCGAAAATCCCGAAATTGGCACAGCATATTTAATTGCATTATATGAAAGTGGCAATTATGAAAAGGCGAAAGAAGTATGTCATTATTTATTGCATCAAGGTATAGGGAACTATTTTGAAATTATTGATGTATACTTAATGATTTTGATACAACTTAGTAATCATGAAGAAATCATACATACAATTACTACTTTAATAGATGAAAATGAAGTTCCTTTAGAAAAAATTGAGCATTACAAAAAACTACTGCAATTTAGCCAAAATAGAGTTGGGACAGAAAACCAGCAGCCAGTACTGAAAATGGATGAGCCAAAGACTCCATTATTTTCATCGGAAGATATAAAAGAAAACATATACAAACTTGCACAGCTTTCTAATCAAAATATATATCCATATATGGATGAACTAATAAAATACATAGGGAAAAGGGAAGCCCACCCATTTTTAAAAACGATGATTGTGAATATTTTAAGTGAACATGGTGTTGAAAAAGAAATTCATTTAGAAAAATTTAATAATAATGGGACTTTTATCCCGGTAAAGTTACCATCCATTTTTGAAACATCTTTTTATATAGTATTACTTGAAACATTAAAAAACGAGTTAGAAAACAATAATCCGACATTATATCAACAAATGAAAGATATAGTGGATCGCCATTTTTTCTTACTCTATCCCTTTGAACTTATGCCAGAGAATCCCAGATTATGGTCTTTAGCCTATCAATGTTTTGGACAAGAGTTATACGGAGAAACAGTAGATTTAGAAAAAATAGCTATAGAGAATCAAGTAAATATTGCAAGTCTAGTAAAAGCTATTAACTTTCTAAAAAAACTCGAAGAAATTTCTTTACCGATTATATAGCTCCTTCTTGAAACAGAAAAAACGTATGTTATAATGAAAGGGTTGTAATGTGTTTTTATTTAAATTAGTAATGGCAATCATTAAAAGTGTTATCTATTACATCTGTTCATTACACTATCAAAATATAGATTGTTGGAGGGAAAGGTATGTCAGCAAAATGGGAAAAGCTTGAAGGAAATCAAGGAGTATTAACAGTAGAAGTTGATGCTGAAACTGTAAAAACTGCTTTGGATGGTGCCTTCAAAAAAGTTGTAAAACAAGTAAATGTTCCAGGCTTCCGTAAAGGTAAAATGCCACGTGGTATGTTCGAACAACGTTTTGGTGTAGAATCTTTATACCAAGATGCATTGGATATTCTTCTTCCAGATGCATATGCACAAGCAATTGAAGAAACTGGAATTGATCCAGTAGATCGTCCAGAAATTGATATTGAGCAAATGGAAAAAGGAAAAGAGCTTATCTTCAAAGCTACAATTACTGTTAAGCCTGAAGTTAAACTTGGGGAATACAAAGGTTTAGAAGTTGAAAAGTTCAATACTGAAGTAACAGATGAAGATGTTGAAAATGAATTAAAAACATTACAAGAACGTCATGCAGAGCTAGTTTTAAAAGAAAACGGAGCTGCTGAAAATGATGACACAGTTGTAATCGATTTTGAAGGTTTTGTTAATGGCGAAGCATTCGAAGGCGGTAAAGCAGACAACTATTCACTAGTTCTTGGATCTAATAGCTTCATTCCTGGTTTTGAAGAACAATTGGTTGGCGCAAAGGCTGGCGAAGAAAAAGATGTAGAAGTTACATTCCCAGAAGAATATCATGCTGCTGAATTAGCGGGTCAACCAGCTACATTTAAAGTAACTGTACATGAAATCAAAACAAAAGAGCTTCCTGAATTAGATGATGAATTTGCAAAAGATGTAGATAGTGAAGTAGAAACAATCGCAGAACTAAAAGAAAAAACAAAAGCGAACTTAAAGCATTCTAAAGAGCATGAAGCAGAACATGCGATTCAAGATGCTGTTGTAGAAAAAGCTTCTGAAAATGCTGAAATCGATATTCCTGAAGCGATGATCAATACTGAAGTGGATCGTATGATGCAAGAATTCGAACAACGTTTACAAATGCAAGGAATGAATCTTGAATTGTACTTCCAATTCTCAGGTCAAGACGAACAAGCACTTCGCGACCAAATGAAGGAAGATGCAGCGAAACGAGTTCGTATGAATCTAACTTTAGAAGCTATTGCTGAAACTGAAAAAATTGAAGTATCAGACGAAGAAGCTGAAGAAGAAATTAATAAAATGACTACAATGTATAATATGTCTGCGGACGATATTAAACAAGCACTTGGCGGATTAGACACAGTTAAAAGAGACGTAAAAATTCGCAAAGCAGTTGAATTTCTTGTGCAAAACAGCAAGACTATAGAATAAAATAAAATAATAGATATAAAAATAAAACAAGGCACGACTTATTCGTGTCTTGTTTTATAAAATACATAACTTTTTAAGACAAAATAAAAAAATATATACATATGAAGAATATAAAACTTATTTTCGGGAAAGTCTTGAGTAAGTAGGAAAATAAACAATCCATGGCGAAATAAATATGTAAGCTTTAAAATTTCCTGTCCAACATAGAAATATGTTACAATCCAATACATAACAATTTTTTAAGTGTTCCGACATAGCCAATTTCTTGAAAAGTATTAAATTAATGGTTTTGTCCTTCGGTGTAGGGTAAAACAATTGATAAAAGGATTTTTTTGCAAAAGATAGAATGTCTTTACTTAATCTTTTTTTTTGAAATTGCGGTCAATTATTCGAAAGTTTTTAATAAGGGGTGAATCTCATTGTTTAAATTCAACGATGAAAAACAACAATTAAAATGTTCGTTTTGTGGTAAAACACAAGATCAGGTTCGTAAATTAGTAGCAGGACCAGGTGTTTATATATGTGATGAATGTATTGAACTTTGTACAGAAATTGTAGAAGAAGAGCTCGGTACAGAAGAAGAGGTTGAATTTAAAGATATTCCAAAACCATTGGAAATTAGGGAAATATTAAAAGAATATGTTATTGGACAGGATCAAGCTAAGAAGTCACTGGCAGTTGCTGTGTATAACCACTATAAACGCATCAATTCTAACAGTAAAATTGATGACGTCGAACTGGCAAAAAGTAATATTTGTTTAATTGGACCTACAGGAAGCGGAAAAACACTGCTTGCACAAACATTAGCACGGATTTTAAATGTACCATTTGCAATTGCAGATGCTACTTCATTAACTGAAGCAGGGTATGTAGGGGAAGATGTTGAAAACATCTTATTAAAATTAATACAAGCTGCAGATTATGATGTAGAGAAAGCAGAAAAAGGAATTATCTATATTGATGAGATTGACAAAGTGGCACGTAAATCTGAAAATCCATCGATTACTAGAGATGTATCTGGAGAAGGTGTCCAACAGGCCCTATTAAAAATCCTAGAGGGAACTGTTGCCAGTGTTCCTCCACAAGGTGGACGGAAACATCCACATCAAGAATTTATTCAAATTGATACGACAAATATTTTATTTATTTGTGGTGGTGCATTTGATGGGGTTGAACAAATTATTAAACGTCGTCTTGGCCAAAAAGTAATTGGATTTGGCGGTGAGAACAAAGGCGCAGATATCGATGATAAAAAACTGCTATCTAAAATATTGCCAGAAGACTTACTTAGATTTGGCTTAATTCCAGAGTTTATCGGTCGTCTTCCGGTTATTGCAAGCCTTGAACCACTTGACGAAGAAGCACTTGTTGAAATTTTAACGAAACCAAAAAATGCTCTTGTTAAACAATATCGAAAAATGCTTGAGTTGGATGAGGTGGATTTAGAATTTGAAGAGGATGCCTTAAGAGAAATTGCAAAACGTGCAATTGAAAGAAAAACAGGTGCCCGTGGCTTACGTTCAATTATTGAAAGTTTAATGTTGGATGTGATGTTCGAACTTCCATCACGAGATGATATTAAAAAGTGCATTGTTACGAAGGAAGCTGTTCTTAACAATGAACCGCCAAAATTGGTTTTAGAAGATGGAACCATTATCGAGGGAGACGAGCAATCGAAAACTGCTTGACCTTTAAAGCCTAGTAGACATGTCTTGTCTACTAGGCTTTTGAAATTTCTGAGTGCTATTTGCTCTCTTAGGGCATGGGCCTTCCACAAAAAAATGGTTTATTCCCTTTAACTCCAGGAGATACTAAATTTATAATGAATCAAGCATCTTGGAGGGAATTCGATGAGTTGGACAGGGATAGCATTATTAATTCAATTATTTTTTGGAGTGATTATCGGTTTATATTTTTGGAATCTGCTTAAAGGGCAGAAAACGCAAAAAGTATCTATAGACCGAGAATCTCGTAAAGAAATGGAACAATTAAGGAAAATGCGTTCCATTAAATTAACAGAACCACTTGCAGAACGTGTACGTCCATCGAACTTTCAAGATATTGTTGGGCAAGAAGATGGTATTAAGTCATTGAAAGCAGCCCTTTGTGGACCTAATCCACAACATGTTATTGTTTATGGACCACCAGGAGTGGGGAAGACTGCTGCAGCAAGATTAGTATTAGAAGAGGCTAAAAAGAATAGCAAATCACCTTTTAAGCAGACATCTGTATTCATAGAGCTAGATGCAACGACAGCGAGATTTGATGAACGTGGGATTGCTGATCCACTTATTGGCTCTGTACATGATCCAATTTATCAAGGAGCGGGAGCAATGGGACAAGCAGGTATCCCACAACCAAAACAAGGTGCTGTTACAAATGCACACGGTGGTGTTCTTTTTATTGATGAGATTGGTGAACTACACCCGATACAAATGAACAAGCTTTTAAAAGTGTTGGAGGATCGTAAAGTATTTTTAGATAGTGCGTACTATAGTGCCGAAAATTCTCAAATTCCTTCGCATATTCATGACATTTTCCAAAATGGATTACCCGCTGATTTTCGCTTAATTGGCGCAACTACTAGAACACCTAATGAAATTCCGCCCGCAATTCGATCAAGATGCATGGAAGTATTTTTCCGGGATCTTGAGCAAGAGGAAATTGCTAAGGTTGCCAAAAAGGCCGCTGAAAAAGTAAGTTTAACTCTTTCAGACTCAGGAACGCATATTTTAGCTTCCTATGCGAGGAATGGTCGTGAGGCGGTAAATATGGTCCAAATAGCTGCGGGGCTTGCGATTCAAGAAGAGCGCTCCTTTATTAGTGATGCAGATATTGAATGGATTATTCAATCAAGTCAATTAACACCAAGGCTTGAAAGGAAAATCGGTGAGAAAGCTACTGTAGGGCTAGTAAATGGTTTAGCTGTGACAGGTCCAAATAGTGGAATACTGCTTGAAATTGAAGTAACCGTAATTCCTGCTAAGGAGAAAGGATCCATTAATATTACGGGAATTGTCGAAGAGGAAAGTATTGGCGGACAAGGAAAATCGATTCGCAGAAAAAGTATGGCAAGGGGATCCATTGAAAATGTTATAACGGTTTTAAGAACAATGGGTGTGCCAGCGGATCAATATGATATACATGTGAATTTTCCGGGTGGGATTCCTATAGACGGACCATCTGCGGGAATTGCCATGGCAACAGGGATTTACTCGGCGATATACAAAATTCCAGTTGATCATTCCGTTGCAATGACAGGGGAAATAAGCATTCACGGAAATGTTAAACCGGTTGGCGGCGTGTTTGCTAAAGTGAAGGCAGCAAAACAAGCGGGTGTGAAAACGGTTATTATTCCGGCAGAAAATATGCAATCGATATTAAATGAAATAGATGGCATTACGATTATACCCATTCATCAATTTGAAAACGCAATTGAGTTAGCATTAATAAATCATTTCGAAGAGGAATCACCTTTTGCCACTCCAATCGAAGAAATGGACAAAAAAAGTGTATAATAATCTAATCTGAATCGATTTGGTTCATACCAAATCGATTTCTTAAATAGGTTTAATAGTATAAAAATGTGATTAACGTATTCTACAAAATGGACACGATTATTTAAATACGTTAGAATTGAAAAAAGATTCGACGTTTCGCATTATATTTGTGAATAGTTCTTTACTTGTCATTTTTTGGAGGTGCACGATATTGACAAAGAAAATAGAGAACACCGTTCCTCTGTTACCACTCAGAGGATTGCTTGTGTACCCTACGATGGTCCTGCATCTTGATGTAGGACGCGAACATTCTGTTCAAGCATTGGAACAAGCAATGATGAACGATCATCTCATCTTTTTAACAACACAAAAGGATGAAAGTATAAATGAACCAAACGAAGATGACCTTTTCCGTATGGGAACTCTTACACGGGTAAAACAAATGCTTAAATTGCCAAACGGAACGATCCGAGTATTAGTTGAAGGGTTACATCGGGCAGAAATAGAAAACTTTTATGATAAAGAATCTTATTATGCAGTTTCTTTAAAGTCGTATGAAGGTAATGAACAAACTGACGTTGAGACCGAAGCATTAATGAGAACGATGCTTGAATACTTCGAACAATACATAAAGCTTTCTAAGAAAATTTCTGCGGAAAACTATGAAACGGTGGCAGATATTGAAGAACCGGGAAGAATGGCTGACATAATCGCTTCACATTTACCATTGAAATTAACACATAAACAAGAAGTTCTAGAAACAGTTGACATTAAGCAACGTTTAAATAAAGTCATTGAAATCATTCATAATGAAAAAGAAGTGCTTAATTTAGAAAAGAAAATCGGTCAACGTGTTAAAAAATCAATGGAACGAACACAAAAAGAATACTATTTACGTGAACAAATGAGGGCGATTCAGAAGGAGCTTGGAGATAAAGAAGGTAAAACTGGTGAAGTAGCTGATTTCTCTGAGAAAATAGAAAACGCTGGAATGCCAGAACATGTAAAGAATACCGCTTTAAAAGAATTAGATCGTTATGAAAAAGTCCCAACCACCTCTGCGGAAAGTTCGGTCATTCGCAACTATTTGGATTGGCTCATCTCCCTTCCATGGACAAAAGCAACAGATGATGATTTAGATATTATAAAAGCCGAAAAAATATTAAATCGAGACCATTATGGACTGGAAAAGGTGAAGGAACGTGTACTTGAATATTTAGCAGTGCAAAAATTGACCCAAGTTCTAAGGGGACCAATTCTTTGTCTTGCCGGACCTCCCGGAGTCGGAAAAACAAGTTTAGCTCGATCGATTGCTGAATCGTTAGGGAGAAAGTTTGTAAGAATTTCACTAGGTGGCGTTCGGGATGAATCCGAAATACGTGGACATCGAAGGACATATGTCGGTGCAATGCCAGGCAGAATTATTCAAGGGATGAAAAAAGCGGGGACTGTTAACCCTGTATTTTTACTCGATGAAATAGACAAAATGTCTAACGATTTTCGAGGAGATCCTTCTGCAGCCATGCTTGAAGTGTTGGATCCAGAACAAAACCATAATTTTAGTGATCATTATATTGAAGAAACCTATGATCTTTCCAAAGTCATGTTTATTACAACCGCCAACGATCTTTCATCCATTCCGGGACCTTTACGGGATCGAATGGAGATTATTTCTATACCTGGCTATACCGAACTTGAAAAAATTCATATAGCAAAGGATCATTTACTGCAAAAAGAAATGCAAGAGCATGGCTTGTCAAAAGGACAATTACAAGTAAGGGATGATGCATTCCAATCCATCGTCCGGTATTATACACGTGAAGCGGGAGTAAGAAGTTTAGAACGAGAAATTGCATCGATTTGCAGAAAAACGGCAAAAATGATTGTTTCCTCTGAAAGAAAACGTCTTATCGTTACCGAAAAAAATCTCGAAGAATTTCTAGGTAAGAAACGATTCCGTTACGGCCTAGCAGAAGTGGAAGATCAAATCGGTGTTGCTACTGGATTAGCCTATACAACCGTTGGTGGCGATACATTACAAATTGAAGTTTCCCTTTCTCCAGGTAAAGGCAAGCTCGTCTTAACGGGTAAATTAGGAGACGTGATGAAGGAGTCCGCTCAAACTGCATTTAGTTTTGTGCGATCTAAAGCTACAGAATTAAAATTGGAAGAAAATTTTCACGAAAAATATGATATACACATCCACGTTCCGGAAGGGGCCGTACCGAAGGATGGGCCATCAGCAGGTATTACGATTGCCACTGCCTTAACTTCAGCCTTAACCGGCATCCCTATTCGTAAAGAAGTTGGTATGACAGGAGAAATAACACTACGGGGCAGGGTCCTGCCAATCGGCGGTTTAAAAGAAAAAACATTAAGTGCCCATAGAGCCGGGCTAACAACAATTATTTTACCTAAAGACAATGAAAAGGATATTGATGACATTCCTGAAAGTGTAAGAAATGATTTGAAGTTAATACCTGTTTCACATATGGACGAAGTCTTAAAGGTAGCATTAAGCAGGTGAAATCGGAATGAAAGTAAATAATGCAGAACTAGTGATAAGTGCAGTTAGGCAAGAACAATACCCTGATGAACGATTACCGGAATTTGCTTTAGCAGGTCGTTCGAATGTAGGGAAGTCTTCTTTTATTAATAAAATGATTAATCGAAAAGCGTTAGCAAGGACCTCTTCCAAACCGGGAAAAACACAAACACTTAATTTTTACAAAATTGAAGAGTCACTATTCTTTGTCGATGTTCCGGGATATGGATTTGCAAAAGTGTCGAAAACTGAGCGCGAAGCATGGGGGAAAATGATTGAAACGTATATTACAACTAGGGAACAGCTTTGCGCTGTCATCCAAATTGTTGATTTACGTCATCCTCCTACGAAAGATGATGTATTGATGTATGATTTTTTAAAGCATTATCAAATTCCTTGTGTAATTATCGCAACGAAAGCAGATAAAATTCCTAAAGGAAAATGGCAAAAACATTTGAAAATTACAAAAGAAACACTAAATTTTGATCCTCAAGACGATATTGTTGTATTCTCATCAGAAACTGGTGAAGGAAAAGACAAAGTATGGGGAATATTAAAAAAGTGGATGTAAATATTAAGACCCATAATGAATTTGTTCATTAATGGGTCTTTTTCTATTTACGTTTGAAAAACAATAAATACAATCCAAGTGCAATCAATAGAAAGGGCCAAAAATTTATAATCGAAGCAGCTCGATTTTCCAATAAACCCATCCATTTTAATACTTCATCATAGAATAGAAGAATAATAGAAATGAATAGAAAGAGAATTCCGTGGAACAAGCCATTTCCAGTTTTTTGATAACGTAATAGAAAACCTAATGAAATAATTAAAATAAAAACTCCTATATGATCTGGCCATATGGAAAGTTTCCCTGAAATATGAAAATGGAGACCAAATCCAACGAGAATTACACCAGGTAAAATGGATTCAGCATTCTTTCCGCCGTAACCCTGCCCCAAAAAGGCGATTCCCACAATAATTAATAATGTTGGCCATGTTAAGTATTCTTTAAACATTGTGACATGATTATTCTGTGTCAGAAAAAAATACAAACCAAAACCAAGTAAAATAATTCCCGGGAATATTTTTTGATTTTTCATAAACAACCTACTTTCAAACCGTATACTTGATTCCCCGTCCTTTTTTTGTTAATGTACTTATGGACTATTAATTTGATGCCTAATTTATAATTAATATAACATAAGTTTCATTATCTTTTCACATTTATTAAGAGTAGATGAAATTGGACATGATATAATAAGAAATAGGGAAAGAAATTCGAAAGGGAATTCTTTTTTATTAATTTTGGGGGTGCCATCTTAAAATGTACATCATAGCTGTTGGTTTAAATTATAAAACAGCCCCTGTAGAGATACGTGAAAGGCTGTCTTTTAATGAAGCGGATTTATCCGATGCAATGGCAGCGTTAAAAAATAAAAAAAGCATTTTAGAAAATGTGATTGTTTCTACATGTAATCGCACAGAGGTATATGCAGTTGTTGATCAATTGCATACAGGACGGTATTATATTAAAGATTTTTTATCTGAATGGTTTCAAATCGATAAAGATGAGTTTACATCTTATTTGTCAATTTTTGAGCAAGATGGAGCGATTGAACATTTATTTAAAGTTGTTTGTGGATTGAATTCAATGGTTCTCGGAGAAACTCAAATTTTAGGACAAGTGAAACATAGTTTCTTTATTGGTCAAGAAGTTGGTTCAACCGGCACGATCTTCAATCAGCTCTTTAAACAAGCAATTACAACTGCAAAAAAGGCTCACTCCGAAACAGAAATCGGATCGAACGCGGTTTCAGTCAGTTATGCTGCTGTAGAACTGGCAAAGAAAGTGTTAGGGAACTTGAAAAATAAACATGTCCTCGTTGTGGGCGCCGGAAAAATGGGGAAACTAGCGATTGAAAACTTATATGGAAGTGGAGCAACGAAAGTTTCTGTTATAAATCGTACGTTCAAAAAAGCACAAGATTTGGCAAAAGAATTTAACGGCCAAGCAAAGACATTACAAGAACTTCAATGTGCAATCGTTGAAGCGGATATATTAATAAGTTCTACAGGTGCAAAAGGCTACGTTATTACAAAAGAAATGATGATTGATATTGAGGCGATGAGAAAGAAACGACCATTATTTATGGTTGATATTGCGGTTCCACGAGACCTAGATCCTAAAATCGCAGAGCTTGAAAGCGTCTTTTTATATGATATTGATGACTTAGAAGGCATAGTTGAAGCCAATTTGGCAGAACGTAAAAAAGCTGCTGAAAAAAT
Organism: Heyndrickxia vini; assembly: GCF_016772275.1. Classification (NCBI taxonomy): domain Bacteria; kingdom Bacillati; phylum Bacillota; class Bacilli; order Caryophanales; family Bacillaceae; genus Heyndrickxia; species Heyndrickxia vini. The sequence goes on from NZ_CP065425.1 coordinate 1,468,764, forward strand.
TATGATAAATATTGAAATGGAAATGGTTCATTTTAATGAATGGCTAAATATGTTAGGTGTCATTCCTGTCATTACAGCTTTACGTGAAAAAGCGTTATCGATACAAGAAGAAACAATGAAAAGCATCGAACGAAAAATGCCTAGTCTTTCAGAGCGGGAACGGAAAATTTTAAGTAAACATACAAAAAGTATCGTCAATCAATTATTGAAGGATCCAATTTCACAAGTGAAAGAAATTGCGGCACAGCCGAATGCGGCTGAACAAATTGACTTATTTAAGAAAATTTTTAATGTGGAAACTGAAATAGAGCAGCAAGTAAAGATAAACAAAAAAACTCCTTCTGTTCAATTGAATGTTCAGCCTATATAAATATATAGAAATAATTTTTATTCGTAGGAAAAAGGTGGGAAATGAATATTTTTCCACCTGAAATTCTTACCTTTTTAGAGAGGTTGAATGTTCACATGTTCGATATTGTCATGTCTAGGCTGCATGAGGTAATGATTGTTTTATACGCAATAAGTATTTTATTATATTTTATCGATTTCTTACATCAAAATAAGAAAGCAAATCAATTCGCTTTTTGGTTACTTGCAATTGTTTGGGTTCTTCAAACAATTTTTTTGTTTATGTATGTATTTCAAACAGGAAGATTTCCAGTACTCACATTATTTGAAGGTCTTTATTTTTATGCATGGGTATTAATTACACTTTCACTTGCCATAAATAAAATTTTAAGAGTTGATTTCACCGTTTTTTTTACCAATATCATCGGCTTTATTTTTATGGCAATTCATACATTTGCTCCAGTTCAAATGTCGAATGTGGCAATGTCGGAAAGATTAATTTCTGAGTTGTTATTTATACATATTACGATGGCAATCCTATCCTACGCAGCCTTTTCACTATCATTCGTCTTTTCATTAATGTATTTACTGCAATATACATTACTTAAGAAAAAAAGGTGGGGCCATCGTCTTTGGAGGTTGAATGATTTATCTAAACTTGAAAAGATATCTTATGTATTAAATGCCATTGGTGTACCCATGCTGTTGCTAAGTTTAATCTTAGGATTGCAATGGGCATTAATTAAATTATCAACATTCCATTGGTATGATTCGAAAATAATCAGTTCATTTATCCTTTTAATTGTTTATAGTCTAATTCTCTACCTTCGAAACAAGAAAAGTATGTTCGGAAAATCATTAGCCTTATGGAATATTGGAGCATTTCTAGTTGTTTTAATTAATTTCTTTTTATTTAGTCGTCTATCGGCGTTTCATTTTTGGTATTCGTAGGAGGGTATTTCAGTGAGAAAAATAATAATCGGTTCAAGAAGAAGTAAACTAGCGTTAACACAAACAAATTGGGTGGCAGATCAATTAAAAAAATTAGGCGTACCTTTTGAATTTGAAGTGAAAGAGATTGTGACAAAAGGCGATAAAATCTTAGATGTCACTTTATCAAAAGTTGGCGGAAAAGGTCTTTTTGTAAAAGAAATCGAACAAGCCCTATTAAATAAAGAAATTGATATGGCTGTACATAGTATGAAAGATATGCCTGCAATCCTTCCACAGGGACTTACAATTGGCTGTATTCCACCGCGAGAAGACTATAGAGACGTCATTATATCAAAAGGGCATATGACATTAAGGGATCTTCCTAAAGGTGCTAAAGTTGGAACAAGCAGTTTACGCCGAAGTGCCCAAATTCTTGCTGAATGTCCTGATTTAGATATTAAATGGATTCGAGGTAATATCGATACTCGATTGCAAAAGTTGGAAAGTGAAGATTATGATGCCATCGTTTTGGCAGCAGCAGGACTTTCACGCATGGGCTGGAGCAGTGATGTCGTGACAGAATACTTGGAACCGCAAATTTGTCTACCTGCTGTCGGCCAAGGTGCATTAGCGATTGAATGTCGCGAAGATGACAAAGAACTATTAGAACAATTAGCTAAGTTAACTTGTGAAGAAACAAAAGAAACAGTGACTGCGGAAAGAGCATTCCTTCATAAAATGGAAGGCGGCTGCCAAGTGCCAATAGCAGGTTTTGCTAAATTAACTGATGATAAACAAATCTCATTAACAGCGTTAGTTGCTGATCCAAATGGGAAACAGATTTTTAAAGAAACAGTCATTGGAAAAGATCCGATGATCGTTGGTGAGCAAGCAGCTGATTTGCTGACACAACAAGGTGCAAAAGAACTAATTGATCGTGTTAAGCGGGAGTTAGATGAATCATGATTGAACATTTGCCATTAGATGGCAAAAAAAGGCATTTACCATTAGATGGCAAAAAAGAGCATTTGCCATTGGATGGCAAAAAAGGGCATTTGCCATTAGATGGCAAACATGTGTTAGTTACACGTGGTGGGGAAAAAGGAAAAAAACTTGCCGGGGAAATTATTGATTTAGGTGGGGTTTCATATGTTACTCCTCTAATCGATTTCCAAGAAAATGAGGATTCGAATGCACAAACCTATGTGGAAAAATTGCATGAATACGAATGGATCATCTTTACAAGCCAAAATGGTGTTGATTATTTTTTCAAAGAGTTAAATAGATTGAAGCCAAAACTTAAACTTGAAAACCTGACAAATCGTATTGCTGCTGTTGGAAGTAAAACGAAAGAGGCAATTGAAAAATACAATATAAAGGTAGAGTTTTTTCCAAAACAATTCAGTGCTACTGATTTTATTGAGGAATTTATAAAAGAAAAGGAAGTAGCTGGTCCCGTTTTGCTTCCAAAAGGAAATCTAGCAAGCAAAACGATTGCAAAGGGTTTAGAAGAAAAACGAATCCATGTAGATGAATGGATTATTTATCAAACCTTCTTGCCGCCGAAAAGCGTTGATAAACTAGTCACAATCGTGAACGAAAATGAATTGGATTACGCAATGTTTACTAGTCCGTCTTCATTTCATCATTTTATGAACATCGTCAAAGACTATTCTTTGCAAAATAAAATACAAAAAATTGAGTTAGTTACAATTGGTGATGTAACGAAGAAAGCAGTAGAGGAATATGGATATAAGGTTGTAGCTAGTCCTGCAATCTATACGATTGAATGTATGCTTGAAAGCTTGTGCAAGCTACAGATCGCGAAGGAGGAACCAAAATGAAAGATTTACAATTTAAACGTCATAGAAGATTACGTAATTCTGCGAACATGAGAGCTCTAGTTCGAGAAACACATTTACATGTAGAAGATTTTATTTACCCGATCTTTGTTGCTGAAGGTCAAAATATTAAAAATCCTATTGCATCAATGCCCGGGATCTATCAATTATCCCTCGATCAATTAAAGGTCGAAATGGATGAAGTAGTAGAATTAGGCATTAAATCAGTTCTTTTATTTGGAATTCCTTTACATAAAGATGCGGAAGGGTCAGGTGCATTCCATAACCATGGTATCGTCCAAGAGGCTACCCGATTTATTAAAAAAAATTATCCAGAAATAATTATTATTGCAGATACTTGCCTTTGTGAATATACGGATCATGGACATTGTGGTGTGATTGAATCTGGAAAAATTTTAAATGATCCGAGTCTTGAATTATTAGCAAAAACAGCAGTAAGTCAGGCGGAAGCCGGTGCAGATATTATTGCCCCATCTAATATGATGGACGGCTTTGTGGCAGCCATTCGTAAAGGATTAGATGAGGCGGGATTTGAAGATATTCCAATTATGTCTTATGCGGTTAAATATTCCTCCGCTTTCTATGGCCCGTTCCGTGATGCGGCAGGAAGTGCCCCACAATTTGGCGATCGTAAAACCTATCAAATGGATCCGGCAAACCGTCTTGAGGCTTTTAGAGAAGCACAGTCAGATGTTGATGAAGGTGCAGATTTCTTAATTGTTAAACCGACTTTATCTTATCTTGATATTGTACGGGATGTAAAAAATGAATTTAATTTACCTGTTGTCGCTTACAATGTAAGCGGTGAGTATTCAATGGTGAAGGCGGCTGCACAAAATGGGTGGATTGATGAAAAATCAATTGTTCTAGAAATGTTAACGAGTATGAAAAGAGCAGGTTCTGATTTAATTATTACTTATTTTGCTAAAGATGCAGCTAAATGGATCGCTGAATAAAAAATTATTTAATCTATCATTAAGAATATAACCTTATGGGGGTTGTTAAAATGCGTTCATATGAAAAATCTAAAAAGGCATTTCAAGAAGCGCTAAGCTTGATGCCAGGTGGAGTTAATAGCCCAGTACGTGCCTTTAAATCAGTAAATATGGATCCAATCTTTATGGAAAGAGGAAAAGGCTCTAAAATTTATGATATTGATGGAAATGAATATATCGATTATGTATTATCGTGGGGACCGCTAATTTTAGGTCATACCAATGAGCAAGTTGTAAATGCCTTAAAAAAAGTGGCTGAAAATGGGACGAGTTTTGGTGCGCCAACACTTGCAGAAAACAAATTGGCAAAGCTTGTACAGGAAAGAGTGCCATCGATTGAAATTATTCGCATGGTTTCGTCAGGCACTGAAGCAACTATGAGTGCATTACGTTTAGCTCGTGGATATACAGGACGCAGTAAAATTTTGAAATTTGAAGGTTGTTACCACGGGCATGGGGATTCCCTTTTAATTAAAGCAGGTTCTGGTGTTGCTACGCTGGGCTTGCCAGACAGTCCTGGTGTTCCTGTTGGTATTGCCAGTAATACAATTGCTGTTCCTTATAATGATTTGGAAAGCGTGAAACTTGCTTTTGAACAATATGGGGAAGATATCGCTTGTATCATAGTCGAACCTGTAGCCGGTAACATGGGAGTTGTACCTCCTCAACCTGGCTTCTTAGAAGGTTTACGTGAAATCACAAGTAATTATGGTTCACTACTAATTTTTGATGAAGTAATGACTGGCTTCCGTGTTGACTATCATTGTGCCCAAGGATATTTTGGAGTAACTCCTGATTTGACATGTCTTGGAAAAGTTATCGGGGGAGGACTTCCAGTGGGTGCTTTCGGTGGGAAAGCAGAAATCATGGAAAAGATTGCACCAAGTGGTCCAATCTATCAAGCTGGAACTTTATCTGGTAATCCATTAGCAATGACTGCCGGATATGAAACATTAGTACAATTAACTCCAGATACGTATAAGGAGTTCATTAAAAAGGCAGATAAGCTAGAAAAAGGATTGCACGAGGCGGCTGTTAAATATAGCATCCCTCATACAATAAATCGTGCCGGTTCGATGATTGGTATTTTCCTAACGAATGAAAAGGTAATTAACTACGAAACAGCAAAAACATCTGATTTAGAACTTTTTGCTGCTTACTACCGCGAAATGGCAAACAACGGGGTATTTCTACCACCATCCCAGTTTGAAGGATTATTCCTATCAACTACGCTTACAGATGAGGACATTGACCATACAATTGAAGCGGTCGAAAAAACATTTAAAACGATTCGCGGATAAACATACTCAACCACACCTAATCTTTTTAGGTGTGGTTTTTTGAATGGTCCGTTCCTTTCCGCTGCAGGAGCTTGCTTTCCGCAGGGAGGAAGTCGAGCCTGTCTAGTTCCGGCGGGCGGCTATCGACTAGCGAACTTCCGGCAGTGAGGCACGAACGAGGAGGCTCACAACTCACCCGCGGAAAGCGTAGTGTATTCAGGCTGCGGGTTCGATTAATTATTAATTACATCTATTAGAAATGTACCTTTGCACAAAGAAAACTAACATAAATTCCTTCCTTTGTTCATAAAGTGTAAATGACATAGTCAGTTTGATTGAAAGGGAGGAATCCACCTTGTCTCAAAGTCAATCGTCCTTACGATTTTCATTAGAAGAGTCCATCTGGTTTAAAAAAGGACAGGAAGTAGATGAACTTCTATCCATTTCATTGGATCCAGAAATTACTATACAAGAGCAAGAACAATACATCCAAATTATCGGGAACTTACAATTGTCTGGAGAATACAAAGGAAAGGAAGAAGTAGAGCAGGAACAAGAACTCGATTTGCATGGAAAATTTGCTCATCATGTTGAATACCGTACAACAGATGAAGTATTTTATTTTGAACATCAGTTTCCAGTTGATGTCACAATTCCGAAAAGCAGAATTGATCAAATTGCAGATATTGATGTAAATATTGATTCCTTTGATTATTTACTGCCTGAAAAAGGAAATTTAAAACTTAACGCGGATCTTTCCATATTGGGGATACGTAACGAAGAAACGTTTACAGAGGAAGAAAAACAAGAAATTCCTATTTCCGTTTCACAAAGAAATTCACTACAAGAAGAAACTTCCGAAGAATCATTCGATAATGTTGATGAAGAGGAGTCTCTTGAATTGTCAGCAGAATTAAATGAGTGGCATTTAGAAAATGACGAAGAGCAGGAATCAGATGATCAAGTACCAAGATTTTTAACAACAACCAATGAATCAACAGAACAGGAATCATCAGTGCAAGAGGAATTCTTTCAACCTTTTACAGTAGAAGCACGTAAAATTCAACCGGAAGAGGAAATTCCAATCAATATAGAAAATAAAAATGATGAACCAACGATAAATCTTCATTCCTACGATGAAGAGGATATAAAAGATGAACTTCTACAGTTTTCTCGTCAAGAGACAGAATCATCAGAGGACATTGAAGTTGAATCACCTGCAGATGTGGACGAAGAACAAGAAGAACAGGAAGTAGAAGAAACGGAAAATAAGAAAAAGAAGAAATTTGGAAAATATGAATCTATCTCATTAGCTGATTTTTTTGCAAGAAAGACAGATGAAAAAGCAGCAAAATTAAAAGTTTGTATTGTCCAGCAAGGGGAAACACTCGATGTTTTAGCTGAAAAATATGACATTAGTGTTCAACAAATTTTAAGGATGAACCATTTAGAAATAAATCAAGATGTATATGAGGGGCAAGTATTATATATTCCATCATATGCAACGACATTAAAAAGTAAAATTGAATAACCGTTGATTGTCTATCTTTCGTACCTATTGAAAAAAGTCAGGAATACAGAATTTAAATTTGGAGGCAGTAAAGGGCACCCAAGCAGGTGATAAGATGGATAAGAGTACACAATCAGAAATAAAAATGATTGTAAAACAATACGGTCTAAAAGTTAATTTTATCGAAAAGTATGGTAAGACCTATAAAATTGTTACGAAAGATGGAAATTTTGCCCTAAAACGAATTTCTCCTCAATTAGGAACAGATTTTGTTCGAAATGTTCAAATGCTCTATCATCGTGGTTATAATCGGATTGTTCCAATCTATCCAACGATGGATGGAAGGTATGCTGTGCTTAATGAGCACTATTTATATTATTTAATGCCATGGCTGCCGAATGAAGAAAAAGAGGATCGCAATGAAAAGCATCAAAAGATGTTCAGAGAATTGGCTCGGCTCCATACATTATCAGTTAAGGACATACCTATAGCAAGCGAAGAAAGAAAGGAACATTTTGAGCTAACGAATACACAATGGGAAAGGGAAACCGAATTTTTTGAGGAATTTCTTGAACGTAGTGAAAAGAAAGTGTATATGTCTCCTTTCGAATTATTATATTGTTCATTTTATCAAGACATCATTCAGGCACTTGATTTTTCAAAGCAGGAGATAAAGCAATGGTATGAAGTATCTAAAGAGCTCGAAAAAGGAAGAACCGTAGTCGTACACGGCAAAATTTCTACGGAACATTTTCTATATGATGAACGTGGGTATGGGTATTTTACAAATTTTGAAGATTCTAAAGTCTCTTCACCGATTCATGATTTGCTTCCTTTCTTGGCAAGGACACTAACTACCTATCCAAAGAGATGGGATGATTGTGTAGATTGGGTCTATACTTATTTATCACATTTCCCATTTAGAGAAGATGAAAAGCATCTATTTCTTAGTTATTTAGCACATCCTGGTCACATGCATAGAATCGTTAAAGAATATTTCCTGAAGAATACGAAGAAGCCGGAAATAAGATATGTAAAGCAATTGCAAAAACAATACTGGCTATTAAAAAATACCGAATATGTCGTCATGCGGATACGCGAAATGGAAAATCAATCTAAAGGTACACAAAACAACGGCCCTTCCTAATAAATTTCGGGAAGGGCTTCTTATTTTTTAAATCCACTCATTCTGGAATGCAAAAGCAATTAAGATAAAGATGGCTAGTAATAAAACATCGAAGGCAGTAGGTAATAAGATCGTTCGTATTGCTTGAAAAATGGTAAATGGAATAATTAGTTGCCTTCCAACACCTTTAAATGTTTTAAACCAAGTTTGTATCGTATATTGATTAAACTTTTTTTTCATTCCTTTCACCTACCTATTCTCTGGATCCTTATATAATAATGTATGGGATATGGGTGAATAGGTGTCAATCCAGCATAAGCCGAATATTTTTTAAAATAATCGGTAATAATGATTGACGAAACGTGTTTATTTTAGATACTATAATAAGTAAATTACATGAAAATAAAATGCAGTGATTGGGAAAAGTACGATGGGATACTGCTTAGATAAGCTGATAAATATTCAAGCTTATATTCAGAGAGGGAAATCAATAGCTGAGAGATTTCCTAAGAGTGAACATTGGAAGGTCGCCCATGAGTAGCTTCTGTGAAACATGTAAATGGAGTAGTTGAAGCCGGTGAAGAGCCGTTATCATATTTAAGTGCCAGACTTTAGTGTAGGTTAAAGCTATTGTCTGTGAAAAAAGGTGGTACCGCGAAAATCGCTCCCTTCGTCCTTTTGACGAGGGGAGTTTTTTATTTGTTTGGCTTTGTTAAAGTTCAGTGTTGATATTAACGCCATGTTGATTGGAGCGGAAAGTGAGTACCTGCAGCGGAAATCAACAACCCAGTTTAACAGAGCCATAATCAGGTATCAAAAGTAAAGTAGGATAATGGAAAGCGAGGAAAATAGAATGGAAACACAAGAAATTCAAATGTCTACAAAATATGATCCGAATACGATTGAAAAAGATCGCTATGATTGGTGGGTAAAAGGGAAGTTTTTTGAAGCGAAAGATGACCCTAAAAAAGAACCTTATACAATTGTTATTCCACCTCCAAATGTAACTGGTAAATTGCATTTAGGTCATGCTTGGGATACGACATTACAAGATATTTTAACAAGAATGAAACGTATGCAAGGCTATGATGTATTATGGTTACCTGGTATGGATCATGCGGGGATTGCCACACAGGCAAAAGTAGAAGCAAAATTACGCGAAGAGGGCATATCAAAATATGATCTAGGCAGGGATAAATTTGTCGAAGAAACATGGAAATGGAAAGAAGAATATGCTGCGTTTATTCGTAAACAGTGGTCGAAAATTGGCTTAGGATTAGATTACTCCCGAGAACGTTTTACTCTTGATGAAGGATTATCAGATGCTGTACGTAAAGTGTTTGTTACCCTTTATAAAAAAGGATTAATCTACCGCGGTGAATATATTATAAACTGGGACCCAGCTACAAAAACTGCTTTATCCGATATTGAGGTAATTTACAAGGATGTTCAAGGTGCATTCTATCATATGAAATATCCGTTAGCTGACGGAACAGGGTCAATTGAAATTGCGACAACTCGCCCAGAAACAATGCTTGGTGACACGGCTGTTGCTGTTCATCCGGAAGATGAAAGATATAAGCATTTAATCGGAAAAACAGTGATTTTACCTATTACTGGTCGTGAAATTCCGATTGTCGGTGATGATTATGTAGATATGGAATTTGGGTCTGGAGCGGTTAAAATTACGCCGGCACACGATCCTAATGACTTTGAAATTGGCAATCGTCATAATTTAGAACGAATATTAGTGATGAATGAAGACGGGACAATGAATGAAAAGAGCGGAAAATATGAAGGCATGGATCGCTTCGAATGCCGCAAGCAAATTGTTAAGGATCTTCAAGAACAAGGTGTATTATTTAAAATAGAAGAACATATGCATTCAGTAGGACATTCAGAAAGAAGTGGTGCGGTAGTTGAACCATATTTATCCACACAATGGTTTGTAAAAATGGCACCATTAGCTGAAGCAGCCGTTTCGATGCAAGGTACAGATGCAGGTGTTCAATTTGTGCCTGATCGATTTGAAAAAACGTATTTACGCTGGATGGAAAATATTCGTGATTGGTGTATTTCCCGTCAGCTATGGTGGGGACATCGTATTCCGGCTTGGTATCATAAAGAAACAGGAGAAATACATGTAGATATCGAACCGCCTAATGATATTGAGAATTGGGAACAAGATAATGATGTATTAGATACTTGGTTTAGTTCTGCTTTATGGCCTTTTTCTACAATGGGTTGGCCAAACACAGACGCAGAAGATTACAAACGATATTATCCAACAAATGCATTAGTTACCGGATATGACATTATCTTCTTCTGGGTAGCACGGATGATTTTCCAAGCGAAGGAATTTACAGGGCAAATTCCTTTTAAAGATGTGCTCATTCATGGTCTTGTGCGTGATGAACAAGGAAGAAAGATGAGTAAATCTCTTGGTAATGGTGTTGATCCAATGGATGTCATCGATAAATATGGTGCAGATTCTTTACGCTATTTCTTATCGACGGGCAGTTCACCTGGGCAAGACTTACGATTTAGTATGGAAAGAGTTGAATCCGTTTGGAACTTTGCAAATAAAATTTGGAATGCTTCCCGCTTTGCCTTGATGAATATGAACGGATTAACATACGAGGAAATTGATTTAACAGGTGAAAAATCTGTAGCGGACAAGTGGATATTAACAAGATTAAATGAAACAATTGAAACAGTTACAAAACTTGCTGATAAATATGAGTTTGGTGAAGTTGGTAGAGCGCTTTATAACTTCATTTGGGATGATTTCTGCGATTGGTATATTGAAATGGCTAAGTTACCGCTATATGGTGATGATGAAGCGGCAAAACTTACGACTCGTTCAATATTAGCTTATGTTTTAGACAACACAATGAGATTACTGCATCCATTTATGCCGTTTATAACCGAAGAAATTTGGCAAAACCTGCCTCATAAAGGGGAATCCATTACTGTTGCGTCTTGGCCAGTAGCAAATAATGAGTTGCATGATGAAGCAGCAGCTGGAGAAATGAAATTATTAGTTGAAATTATTCGTTCAGTACGGAATATTCGCTCAGAGGTAAATACACCACTAAGCAAAAAAATTAAGCTCATGCTAAAAGCAAAAGACAATCAAGTACTGGATTCTCTTAAAAAGAATCAAACTTACATTGAGCGTTTCTGTAATCCAGATGAACTCACCATTGCTACTGACCTAGCTGCACCAGATAAAGCCATGACAGCAGTAGTAACAGGTGTTGAGTTGTTCCTTCCATTAGAAGGTTTAATCAATATTGATGAAGAAATTGCACGACTTGAGAAAGAACTAGAAAAATGGACTAAAGAAGTTGATCGTGTTCAGAAAAAATTAGGAAATGAGAAATTTATAAGTAAAGCACCACAAGCTGTGGTCGATGAAGAACGAGCAAAAGAAACAGATTACTTAGAAAAACAGGCAACTGTTAAAGCAAGAATTGAAGAATTAAAACATCATTAATTAAAAACTATGGGAGGCGAATTCGAATAATGAATTCGTCTTCCTACATAAAGAGGTCATGAAAATGCAAACGTATGAAGATGCAATTAACTGGATTAATTCCAGATTGAAGTTTGGAATCAAGCCTGGGTTGGAACGAATGGAATGGATGATGGAAAAATTAGGGTCACCAGAAAAAAAGTTAAAAGTTATACATATTGGAGGAACCAATGGAAAAGGTTCTACCGTTACTTATTTACGATCGATACTTAATGAAGCCGGATATCGTGTCGGGACATTTACTTCACCATATATCGAAACATTTAATGAACGAATAAGTGTGGATGGTTTTCCGATTACAGATGAAGAAATTGTTCAATTAGTTGCGCACATTCAACCATATGTTGAGGAAATAGAAACGACCAATTTAGGATCTCTGACTGAATTTGAAGTGATAACGGTAATGGCCATTTATTATTTTGCTTATATAAATCCGATGGATATAACAATATTTGAAGTTGGATTAGGTGGTAGATTGGATTCAACAAATATTTTACAGCCTATTTTAAGCATAATCACAAACATTGGAATGGACCATGTAAATATACTTGGCCACACTGTTGCAGAAATAGCTTTTGAAAAAGCAGGAATCATTAAAAATGAGACACCAGTTATTACAGGAGCAAAACAAAGAGAAGCATTAAAGGTAATAACAAACAAATCAAAGGAAATGAACGCGAAACTTTCCATTAGTAAAGATGATTATAGAATTGAAAATGTTCGTACACGTGAACGAGGAGAACAATTTACTTTTTCCTCTGCAGAAGTTCAATTTCAAGATGTAGTTATAAATATGTTAGGGAAGCATCAAATAGAAAACGCGGTTTTAGCAATAGGAGCAGCAATCTTTTTACAAATTGACGAACCGATGATTCGAGAAGGTTTGCGGAAAGCGTCTTGGCCGGGAAGAATGGAAATAGTAAGTGAACAACCATTTGTTATCTTGGATGGTGCACATAATCCAGAAGGAATCACCTCTTTAATTAACACAATTCAAGAACATTTTCCATACAAAAAAAAGAAAATGATATTTGCGGCCTTACATGATAAAGACTTAACGAACATGATCCAGCCTTTAGCGAAATTAGATGCAGAAGTATATTTTACTGAATTTGATTTTCCTAGAGCGGCATCAGCAGAGGAGTTGTTTTCACTCCGTTTACTCCCACACGCGAAAATAAATAAAAATTGGAAAAAACTATTGGGAGAATTGTCACATGCGTTAGAGGAAAATGAAATGCTCATTGTGTCCGGTTCTTTATATTTTATTAGCAATGTAAAATCGTATTTAAAGGAGTTTCCGCAATTCTAAAAAAACTAGTGATTTAGAAAATTTAATAGGAAAAAAGTAATGACAAGAAAATTTTGGTTTGGTAAAATATTTTAGAAGATTATGACTTATTAACTATAATCAGGGGGATTAAAATGGAACATCGTGCTACTAAAATGAAGCTTCTTTTCATATGTTGGTTACTGTTTGTTCCGACAGGAATTATAGTAGCTTATCAGTTTTACCCTTCTGAGCCAATGGTACCTTATTTAATAGTAGCTTTTCTAGTTTTTGCGGGAATTGTCTCATATTTTCCGATTATTATTAATGAAACTCCTATTTTTTTGACTCAATGGATTACATTAGTTGCTTTTTTATTACATGGATTATTTTATGAAATACTCTTTTTACAATTTTCTATCATCATGTTGATGTTTTCGCTAAAAATAAAAAAAGATGAACTATATCGCTATTTTTTAAATTCAGTTATGTTTTTAATCGTCTCCTTAGTAAGTGGGATTACCTTCTATGCTGTTGGAGGGGAAATTGGGAACAATACATTTTCCGATTTGATCGTACCGCTCATTGTTTATCAAATAGTGAATTTTATCGCGAATCAAATACTTTACCACTGGACCGGGATTTTTTTAGGAAAAAAAGAGCGTTTCTTTGCTAAAAATATGCTGTGGGATTTCTTTACTCTAACCATGGTTTTCCCGCTCGGAGTTGGTCTATATTTCTTGTTTAACAATATAGGATATGTTGCCTTTTTAATCATTGGTATTCCTTTTATTAGTTTCGCCTATGTTTTACGAATGTACAATTCTTCCGAAAGAATCAATGAATATTTACAAAGAGCTGCTGAAATAGGGCATCAATTAACAGAACGTTTACAAGTTAATGAAGTGCTTGATTTATTTATCCAGAAAATATCCCAAGTGCTCCCCGTTGATTATGCCTATATTCTCGATGTAATGAACGATGAACTCGTTCTTTTAAGAGGGGTCGAAAAAGGGGAACAAAACTTAGATATCATGCCAGCAATTAAGAGAAACCAAGGAATAAGTGGTGTTGTATGGGGAACGGGAAAGGCCGTTCTCTATAATGAAAAAACGGAATGGGAAAATGAATCATATGGATATATGCCGGAAGGTGCTGAAAGCATTTTATGTGTCCCCATTTTTAGACGGAAAAAGGTAGAAGGTGTTTTATTTTTAGTATCAACTAAAAAAAAGCAATATGAGAAATTTCAGATTCCAATGATTGATATATTATGTTCGTACTTCATTGTAGCTATTCAAAATGCAAAGCATTATGAAAAAACGAAAATGATGAGTGAGCATTGTCAACTAACGAAATTATATAATTACCGCTATTTCGAGGAACTTCTCTCACATGAATTTGATTTATTATCTAAAGGACAGAGAAATGGACTTTCGTTAATAATGCTTGATATTGATTATTTTAAAAGTGTAAACGATACGTATGGACATCAAAGTGGGAATGAAATTCTTGTCCAAATGGCTAAAAGGATTAAAAGTTTAATAGGTAATCGGGGGACCGTTGCACGCTATGGGGGGGAGGAATTTGTTATACTCCTGCCTGATACGAATAAGCAATCAGCACTTCGATTAGCAGAAATCGTCCGCTTAACAATTGCCAATCGTCCATTTGCAACACAAAATTTTTTAGATATAGGTGTCAAGCATGAAAGCATTTCTATTACAGTTAGTATAGGTGTCGCAACCGCACCACAGGATGCCGATGATTCACTTGCACTTATCAGACATGCGGATCGAGCACTGTATATTGGGGCAAAACGGGCCGGGAAAAATAGAGTAGCAGAATATGTGAAATAAAAATGGTTGATTCAAAAAATCAACCATTTCCTATAGAAATAGTATTAAAGAACTATGTATCATGCTATTATTAAATTACTAATCTACTAATTAAATTAGTAAAAAGAGGAGATAAAGATGCGCACAATATTTAAAAAAATTCACTTGCTATTTTTTGTAGTAGTTATTTCCTTCTGTGCCTCAAATATAAATCCTACACCTACGAATGCATCAACAACAAGTCCTTCAGTAGATTTTTCTGTTCGTCCATCCGCCAATGAATACATAAAGCCAACAGACGGTAATGCAGAAGGCCGTTTAGATATTAGCCTTCTTCCAAAAGGTAAAGCGACAAATGAACAGAGAAAACCCATTGATGTCTTTTTTGTCCATGATACTTCAGGATCAATGAAAGAAACACTGGAAGGTGAAAGAAAAGATACAAGTGCGAAAAATGCATTAAACAAAGCTATCGATTTTTTTAGTCAAAATGCTCAATCAAAAGATGGTTTTTACTTTATTCCATTTGATTCAAAAATAAGCAATAAATGCCAATCTAATTATTGGTATTGTACTTCTAAAACCATTAAAGAAACGACAGGACTCAATAATATTAAAAACATGATTTCTGACTTAGATAAGGTAAGTGGAGGCGGTACAAACTATATACAGCCACTCGAATCCGTAGTTTCAACCAGTATTATGAAAAATGCTGAAACTGGAAGTGGAGATAGAAAAAAATATGTCATATTCTTAACAGATGGGGAACCAACCTCCTTAATTTACAATAGTAATTTATACGAAATATCAACTGCTGATACTTGTATAAAAAATGGTAATTCAAATAGATGTACTGAAATTAATGGAGTAAATGGTCTGAAAAAGCTAATCAAATCAGCCGTACTTGATACATCCGATAACATAGGAAAAAACGATATTACAATGTATAGTATCGCCTTTGCAAAAGAGGGGGATGTAAACTATCAACTTCTTGATACGATGTCTGGAAAAACTGGCGGATTTGCTACCCAAAGTAATTCGAACAGTTTAACTGAATTATTTACAAATATTTCATCACAATTTGATTCACCATCTATAGATGGTGATGTGACAATTGATCTTAAACCATTTAAAGGGACGGTAAAAGTAAAAGATGGTGCGAATGCCTATGTCGATGAAAATAATGTGGCACATGTTAAATTTAATTTTAGTTACCCTATCAATGCAAATCCATCACCGAATGAAATAAATACATCCTTACCACTTGAATTTACGAAAACAGGTGTTTATTCTTTTGAAACTATCAAAATAAACTATAAGGATCTAAACGGGAAAGTAGTCCAAAACATCCATTCTCCCGTTACGATAACAATTAAAGATGATACAGCACCAACTTTTACAAGCAGTGTCGACCTTATCGGTAATGCATTATATTCGCCAGACAGCTTAGTAAAAATAGGTACAAGCGATTCGGAAAGCAATCAATTTTCGGCAAAGTATACAATAACCCCATCAGGCTTAGTCAATAGCTTCGCAAACGGGTCATTAACAGGATTGAAAATTATTCAACCGTTACCGGACGGTATAACATTGGCGAATTCACAATTGACGATCACTAGTGGACAGGATTTCATGTCCAATGCATCTGTTAAAGAAATTATTACTGAAGACAATAAACATAAAATTCAAATTGACATTCCTAAGCCGATTAGTTATTCAAAAGGTAATTTTAATGTGAAGGAATTTTCATTTTCGATAAAATTAAAGGCGATGTGGGCTCTTTCATATACATCTTATCCAATCGCAACTATCCAATATAATGATAGTCGATTTGGATCACAATCTGTTACCACCTCTACATTGTCAAAGAAAATTGGAATGAAGGTTCGCTTGGATACTGATAATACCGATAAATATTATTACGTCGGAGATGCAGTTGGTAAGATTCAAAAAATTAATAAGAACAGCGAAGAGGTTGTAGCCGAAACAGATTTAACGGCCAATTCTTTGCCGAACAAACCGGTTATGGGATTGGAACTACAAAACAATGGCAAAAAAATTGAAATTACTTACTATGATAACTCAAAAGCATATTTATATTTGAAAACGAATTTTGAAATGAAAGAGAATGGAACAGGAAAAATTTTAATCAATGGATCATCGACAGCCGGACCGGTACAATTTTATGTTACAGATTTTGTATTAGGTAAAGATGTGAAATACGAATATCAACTTGAATCAAAAAAGGGTACGACCGATTGGTTAGTGTTTGATCCTAAACAACCTGTACAAATACCAGGAAATTATAGTGGAGAAGTCAAAATAAACGTCCGAACTCTGGGTGGTTTTTCCAGTGATTCAAACGCTGTGACAAAATCAGTTGTTATCACGAAGAACATCCAATCAATTACTGTAACGCCAAACCCAATTGAAGTTGATGTCCTTAAATCGGTGGACTTTACGATTAAAATTGAACCGGAAGATGCATTGAACAAACAATTGCAAATATCAATCGAAAATCCGGAAGGACTTACTGTTGCCGAATTAGTTGACGGTGATAATAATCGCATCCTTGGCGTTCATGAAGGAAGTGCAAAGTTAGTTATTAAAAGTCTTGATGGCTCTAATATTCGGGTAGAGATTCCGATCAACGTAATAAATCCTTATGTCGCGCTGAAAGAATTACATTTTACGAAGGCAAAATACACGATAACACCTGGTTCAATGATTTCGATTTATCCTAAACTAATCTTTAATCCTGAAAATGCAACAAATAAAAAAATCAAAAATATTTTTTCAACAGATGAGGATATAGTTGAAGTTGTTCAAGGGGCAGATGGTGCATGGTATGTTAAAGCGAATAAAATAGGCTATTCCACGATAACGGTCATTTCAGATGATAATCCAGCCATAAAAGATACAGCAGTATTTGAAGTTCATGATAGCACAGATGATAATGGAACTGGAAATGATAATCAATCAATCGACGGTAAATGGTAATAAAGAAAGGAATGATTCCTTTGCTTCATTGAAGCAAGGGAACCATTCCTTTTCTTTCTATCTCACTATTAAGTTATCAGGATATACAGTAATTGTTTCGACTTTTGGCAATGCTTCAATTCGCTTAAGTAATACATCTTTATCATAATCAACGATAAATCGAGAAAACTTCCCTTGTTGAATTGTAGCGTTCATATTTTTGACATTGTCAATCTTCGTAACTTTTCCCCGGACCGAATTGATCTCTAATTGGCTATCTTCAGGATTGGGCGTATTCCCCTTAGCGAATAGCCCGCCTTTTATATAAAATAATGAACCAACACCGTAAAGCTCCGCATTTTGCTCAGTGTAAAAAAATGCTTGTAACGGTTTTATATTCTCTTCTTCTGTTGGAACTCCATTTTTCCCTTTTGTTTCATCATCATTTTGATAATTATTAAATTCGTTCATCCGAGTGATTGTAAGTTTTCCTCCACATAGGAGTATCAGTTCTTTTTCATTATTATCTGCACCAAGTATATTGATGTTTGATATGGTAGCTCGTCCTCTAGCATAAATGACAGAATCGAAAATTGCCTCGTCATCCTCTTTATCATGATCAGTGCTGTCTCCGATAATATTTAAATTCCCGTTTGATAACATATCACCCGTAAGAAGAAGTGAAGAATTGATTGATTTAATTAAAAGATTCCCCGAAGCGTATATATTTCCGGTTATTCTCGAGTTTTTTTCACTTTTAACTGAAATGTTATCACCTGAAATAAGATCTCTCGCAATTTCTAACGCACCGGAATTATCAATTTCGAGCTTATCTCCAATTAATAAATCCTCTGAAAAAGTAGCGGAACCGTAGTTTTTAAAACTGAATGAATTACCGGCTATTATTCTGTTATCAGCTTCGAATGAACCCGAATTAGTCATTAGTTGCTGCCCGCTAGACATAATATCTCCAGAGATCTTAAGCTGCATCGCATTATCTATAATAATATTGCTATTGGACTTAATGCCGCCGTTGATTGTTATATTCCCCTTAGAACCAATCAAATAAATATTTCCGCTAGCATGGATATTATTAAAGGTCATTTTTTTATTCGCTAAAACAAATAAATCACCATTTACTGTTAAGTCATTAATCGTAACATCCTTATTAGTATTTGATATAACAAGATTTTCTGAAAATTCCTTTGGCTCTGCCATGTCCTTATCAATTAACTTTAAATGATAAGGTGGGGGATTATCTTCAGAGTAGCTTTCATCTTTCATACTAGGATTAGTCATTGATAATCCAAATGTATGGATAATTTGATTCTTTATAGTTGAAAGTTCATCCCCGTTTGGAGTAATAAGTCTTTTACCATTCCCTTTAAGAATGGCTTCCTCTTGTGTTTGATAGGCGTCATTAAAATCGATATCAGCAAATTGGCTATCATTCTTCAATTCTGGAACATTTCCGTTATAAAAATTTTCTTTGACCAGTCTTTTTAAAAATCTCGTTGAATTCGAATAAATATCACCTTTTATATCAGGTAGTGGGGTCGGTGCTGATAATTGATAATTTTCCGAATTGGATAACTGGTAATACGCATTTTTATCAATCATTAAATCATTTGCATATAGATTGCCGATGATAGTAGGTGAGCCATTTAAAACCAATTTTCCTCTCGTACCGACTACATATTTCAAAAAACTAGGATTTGGAGAGAGAATGATTCTTTTTGTAATCGTTCGTGTGATGTAACCTTTTGCCTTATCGGGTGTTTCTACTTTAGCGATTAAATAAATAACTCTAGTTAATGTCGTTTTTTCATCGATATTGAAAGTCGATAAATTCTTTGTGTTTTCGATACAGGAAGGATGATCATTTAATAAATAAGATGACGTTTTTCCGGTAACATTTAAAACATTTATACAAGATAACGATTTATCTTTATGTTTTTCTACTATGCCAGAAAGCAGCTTACCTAATTGACTAGTAAATAATTGTGGATTAAGTTGATCGATTTTGAATGTTTGGTTACTCGATAATTCTAGTGATAGGTTTGCGACTATATCATCAATAATTTTAATGCCGTCGTATGTAATCGTTACATCAGTTTCTCTTACACTTGTCCGTTTTGCACCATTAATCGTGGCGGCTACAATTGATAAACTAATTGTCATAATAACGATTGTAACAATCATGACATTGATTAATGTGTTTCCTTTTTGATTTACCATGCACGTTCCACCTCCTCTTATTTAAAAACCGAATTCACTTGTCAAATGAAGTACCTTATTATGTTTATCATCTTTAACTTGCAAATGAAGCTCAATAGTCCCATTGGTTTCGCAATTTTGTACATTATTATCATTTTTACAATGAATTGAGAACGTAGAACCCTCAAAATTGGAGCTGGTTTCTAGTAATTGATCGTTAATTTGAATGCCTGTAAGTGATTGGCCATTTTTTTCAAAGTTTACTAATTTAATTGTTGAAGTGATGACATCTTCATTATGTTCGTATGATTTCTGATCGAAATCATAAAAGTTAGTATTATTTTGTTTAGTAAGTGTGGTTTCTTTCGTTTCTTTAATATCGATACAGTTTTTTGTGGAACTGCCACATGAGTCCACGACATCAAAGGGCGTAGAGTAGAAGGTATTAAGAATCATAGATGTTACATAATCGGCATCATCGCGTAACTGGCCTTCAATATTTATTTTTTCATATAATTTATAACCGGTAATGAAGGCACTATATATAACGGGCAAGAAAATGGCTGAGATAGCGACAGTTACCAACAGTTCAATTAAAGTTACCCCACGTTTATCGAAGCTCTTCGCTTTTAACGGTTCCTTCAACGCTTGTCTGATATTCTTTATCATTGACTGCCCACCTCACTTCAACCTTTATTGGAATATAGTAATTACATGTGCTTTTTTTATTTTTGTTAGACTCGCTTTGATTGGGTGTTTTGCTATTTCCATTATAACAATCATCCATATTATCAGTTGAAACGAGGACCTCATAAGGAACATTATTTATCTTAATCGGTTCACAGCCCGCATTAATCTTTTCGTTTTTATACTCATACTGATTATTACAAATTTTTAAATGCAAAGAATGGTCACTTGATGATGCTTCTCCGTCGTTTATTTTTAAAAAATCATCCTTAAGTACTAGGAAATTTTGTTTCTCCATAAACATTAATGCATTTCGTGCTACGTTTACCGCCACTGTCTTTTTTTGGTTCGCATTTGTAAAGGTTCCAGCCTGTAGGAAAAAATGCATAAAAGTTAGCAAAATTATTCCTAATATTGTAATAGATAGTAAGACTTCAATTAATGTTATTCCTTCTTGATGTTGAAGTTTTTTTATAGGATTCATCGCATCACCTTCTTTTAAATTACTCGACTTTATTATACAATATATTTAATCAAAATCCGTCTTTATCCGACAATTTCTAGGATAATAGTCTTAGGAAGGGAGTTAATTAATGATTTCAATGATTATGTCCGTAATCGGGCTTATCATTCTGATACCTCTTATCTATTTCTTACCAATTGGTATACAGAAAAATGTGAAATGGATCATTGTTGTTTTTGCTGTTTTTTTAGTAGGAATAGGAAGCCTAGCATTAAATGTTATGGAGATATGGAAAATTGCACTTATTTTACTTTTATTAAGTTTAATGTTTGCTTACTTACTTGAAAAAAAGTTAGCGCATCATGTAGTAGAAGCGAATGATTTCGAAACTGACGAGGATGCATTTACAAATCAACTGCTTCACGAGGATGAAAGACCAGACGATACGTCTAGTGAGGAACTACCTATTGCAGATTATTCATTAGAAAAAGAAGAAAAAACGAGTTCATTAATAGAAACTACTGAATCAATGGTAGAAGAAGTAAGTGATGGGAAATATGAAGACGAGGAACCGGCCGAAATCGTTTTAAGTGATATAGAAAAATTGATCATGGAAGTAGAGGAAACAGATCATTACATAGAAGATCAAGATACTTTTGTAATGGAGGCAGCGGCTACCGTAGAATCCGATTTAGAGGAAATTACGCTTGATAGTGAATATGAAGTAGAGGATTCGCAAGATATTATAGAGACTGAAGAGATTGTTTCGACTAATCCGATTGATATCGCACATGAAATTGAAGAAATAGATTCAAGTGTTAGTGTTTACGATGAAATAGATGATAATCAAATGGTTGAAGAAAACAATCTTTTAAACGAACCACTAACAGAATTAACTGACATCGATGTTGAGTTACCCTTTAGCGAGGAAGTTGAAGAGGTAATTGTCGATCAACATCCCTCAAAAGAAGTAACTTTATTGCAGAAACAAGTAATATCATCCATGTTACAAGAACTTTTATTATTGAAAAATCAGTTGGGTAGCGGTCATTATGAAGAACGCATCATTCAACATCTTGACTCAAGTTTACCAGATGAAGATTACTATTCGTTTGCACATGTATTAATTGAACATTACATTTCCAATGGTGAATTTAAAAAGTTAGAACATTTTCTATTGGAGTTAGAAGATCGATTTAATCGGTACCCAGGTATTATGAAAGAATTAAACTATTTAACATCACTTGTAAATAATAAAAAAAGATAGGTGTGGGGATAAATGAAAAAAAGTATTGAAATAAAAAATTTACCAATCATTAGCATTGCCAATGGAATAGAAATTGGAAAAGTGAAAGATTTAGTCATTGATCCAGAGCAAAGTTCGGTTGATTTTTTGACGGTTGAACAGGAAAATTGGCAGGTAAGTGTAAAAGCGATTCCTTTTCGCAAAATTATCGGAATCGGTGAATATGCTGTAACGGTTGAAAATGAAAATGCGGTTATTGATTTAAATGAAATTCCTATTGCTAATCAGTTAGTGAATCGTAAAATAAAGATTATCGATACACGCTTAATGACAAGAAAAGGTCAGTTAGTTGGACAGGCAATTGAATTTTTTGTGAATGATGAAACAGGTCAAATTATTGGCGTGGAAATAAATTGGCAAGATCGAAAAGTTGTCCTTTCTTCCGAGTTCATCATCACTTTAGGAAAAGACATCATTGTTGTAACCGAAGAGGCAGTGGACCATTTTGTCGAATCAATAACAGAGTTATTAGAAGAAACCCCTATAGAAGAAGTAATTGAAGAAGCAGTTGTCGAAAATGAGGAAATCGTTGCTTTAAATCAGAAACAGACGGAAATGCTGTTAGGAAAAAGGGTAGCTGAAAATATCGTTGATTTATCAGGCAAGCAAATCATTGAGGCTGGTACGATTCTAACAGATGCTGACATTGCAAAGGCTAAAGAGGCCGGTCCTAACGTTTTTGTTAAATTAACAATGAGTATTGAATAAGTGCCGATAGAGGGGAGCGTCGAATGTGAATTATAAACGATTTTTGATCATTTTCACCACATTAATTGTATGTACGGTTTATTTATTTGCTTTTTCACATTTTGGCGCACTTGCTTACAATACCTTTTTGAATCCAACGAAATCCTTTTTAAAAGGCACCACGATTGGACCAATAAATATGGAAGGTAAGACTGCTCAAGAAGCTAAGGAATTATTAACAAGCGAGAT
This sequence comes from Heyndrickxia vini, assembly GCF_016772275.1. Classification (NCBI taxonomy): domain Bacteria; kingdom Bacillati; phylum Bacillota; class Bacilli; order Caryophanales; family Bacillaceae; genus Heyndrickxia; species Heyndrickxia vini. The sequence continues at coordinate 1,492,052 of NZ_CP065425.1, forward strand.
TCAACAATGGAATGATCAGCTAAATATTACAGAAGAGTATATGGAAAAAAAAGAATCTATTCAATCATCATTTATTCTATTTGATATTAATGAGACGATCAATCGCGCAGAATCCGGAGAAAAGAACCAAATTATTGTTAGAATACCAGAAGCAAAACTTAAATCTGTTATATTGGAAGCATTTCCGGAACTTGATGAGGATTCGATTGATTTTACAAGTATTCGTCGTTATTTATCTGAACAAGCAGCAACACTTACATCTACTGATGTGAATATATCCATTGAAAACTTCATAGCTGGAGAAGCAAATAATCAAGCAGTAGTTGCAGAGTCACTTCGAAATGATACTTCCCTTACAAAGGGGTTAAAAGCATTTTGTAAACAAATTTCAACGATTGAAATTAAGAATAATACACAGTTTTCTCTTAATGATTTTTTGAAAAAGAATCAACTGAAACTTTCAAATAAGGATGTAAATATTATTTCCTCCTTATTATATGAATTAGTGTTACAAACGAATTTTCCTATCATTGAAAAAAACCAAAGTAGTAATTTACCAGATTATATCCATCTTGGTTACGAAGCTAAAGTCGATTCAGCTTTGAATCAAGATTTTATCTTTGCAAATCCCAATAAAACCACATATACATTGACATTTCAACAAATTGATAATGGGCTATACGTAGATATGAAAGGGATCCCTTTTGCCTATAAATATAATGCTGTTGTAAAAGATAAAAAAACCTTTTCACCAAAAACAATTGAGCAATACAGCGCATTATTGCCTGAAGGAACTGTAAATGTGAAAGAGATCGGTAAAAACGGTGTACTTGTGAAAATGATTCGTGAAGTACATAACCAAGCTGGAGAATTAATTAGTAGTGAAATGATTAGTGAGGATTTCTACCCACCACATCCAAGAATAGAGATTCATAGTTTACAAGCTGCTAAAAAAGATGAGACACCGGAAGATACCGCAACAATTGATGATAAAATAGACTCAACTATTGATAGCTCAGATGAATCAATTGATACAAATAATGAAGAATCTTCATCAACTTCGCCTACGAATTTAGAAGATGGCAAATCGAGTGAGACAAGTGATAAGTCAGCAAAGGATACGAAAAAAACCGATGAAATTGAAAAATCTAGCAAAAGTAGTGATGTAAAATGAAAACCGTGAAAAAACGTCTTGGTGATTTATTAGTAGAAACAGAAATGATTACCGAACAGCAATTGCAAATTGCTTTAAAAGAAAAAGGGCCAAATCAAAAACTTGGTGAGGTTTTTATTGAACGGGGCTATATTACTGAGCAACAACTTATTGAGGTGCTTGAATTTCAATTAGGCATTCCACATGTTAGCTTATTTCGATATCCATTTGATCCAAAGTTGTTCTCACTTATTTCCAAAGAGGCGGCGAAGCGAAATCTAATCATTCCATTAAGAAAAGATGCAGATAAATTATTTGTCGCGATGGCAGATCCGATGGACTTTTATGTAATCGAAGATTTACGGCTGGCAACTGGTTTTCAAATTGAGACGGCCATTGCGACAAAAGACGATATATTGCGGTCTATAAACAAATACTACAATTCCGAAGATGGGTTTGAATATATTGATGAGTTAGCTGAAAATGAGCCGGTTCAACAAGAAACAATTACTGATCAGGATTCCCCAATTGTTCGTATCGTCAATCAAATATTATCAAATGCAATTGTCCAAAAGGCCAGTGATATTCATATTGATCCGCAAGAAACAAAAATTACGGTTAGGTATCGTGTCGATGGAATATTACGTACAGAACGATCATTGCCCAAAAATATGCAAAGTATGTTGATTGCTCGATTAAAGATTATGGCTAATCTTGATATAACTGAACACCGAATCCCACAGGACGGACGGATAAAAACAACGATAGACTTCCGTCATGTCGATTTGCGGGTTGCAACCTTGCCAACCGTATTCGGTGAAAAAATAGTATTAAGAATATTAGATCTCGCAAGTTCTTTAAATGATATAAGTCAATTAGGTTTAAATAAAGTGCATTTACAACGATTTAAGCAATTGATTGAAAAACCGACTGGAATTGTTTTAATTACAGGTCCTACTGGATCCGGTAAATCTTCAACGCTTTATGCAGCTTTAAATCATTTGAATAATGAAGAAGTGAATATTATTACCATCGAAGATCCGGTTGAATATCAGCTTGAAGGAATTAACCAAATTCAAGTGAACCCAAATGTTGGGATGACGTTTGCTGCCGGTTTGCGTTCAATTTTACGTCAAGATCCAAATATTATCATGGTAGGGGAGATTCGTGATCGCGAAACGGTTGAAGTTGCTGTAAGAGCTTCATTAACAGGTCATTTAGTATTAAGTACAATCCATACCAATGATTCGCTTAGCACAATCACAAGATTATTGGATATGGGTGTGGAGCCATTTTTAGTTGCCTCTTCAATTAGCGGCATTATTGCACAGCGCCTTGTTCGAAGGGTGTGTCGGGATTGTGCATCGGAACATCCTCCGACTAAGCGGGAAATTGAAATATTTGCAAAACGGAATATGACCATTGATAAAATCATTCGCGGACGAGGCTGTTCATCATGTAATATGACAGGTTATCGTGGACGAATGGCGATTCATGAGGTTCTCATGTTTAATGATGAAATGAAACAGGTCATTATGAATAATGAACCATTTTCGAATTTACGCAAAATAGCAATCAAGCATAAAACAATCTTCCTAATTGATGATGGCCTGCTTAAAGTGAAGCAAGGCTTAACAACTACAGAAGAAATATTACGTGTGGCAGTTACGGAGTAGGGGATGAAATGAAAGATAAAATTGAAAATTTACTTCGTGCAGCGTTTGAATTAAAAGCTTCCGATATTCATTTAACAGTTGGAACACCACCAATTGTAAGAATAAATGGTGAGTTAAAACGCTATGGAAAAGAAATGTTAAGACCCGCTGATACGGAGGAAATGGCGAAAGCAATTATTCCTGATTATTTATGGACAACATTAAAGGAGCAAGGAGAGTTGGATTTCTCTTATGGAATTCCTGGTGTGTCCCGATTTAGGATTAACGCGTTTCACCAACGTTCATGCATTGCGATGGCGGTAAGAATTGTTCCTACCAAAATTCCTACAATTGATGAATTGGAGCTTCCGTCAATATTGAAGAAGATTGCTGAAAAGCAACAAGGGCTCGTTCTCGTTACGGGTCCAACTGGAAGTGGAAAATCAACGACGTTAGCAGCAATGATTGATTATATGAATGCAACGATGCGAAAGCATATTATTACTCTTGAGGATCCAATTGAATATCTACATAAGCACCGACTGTCCATTATCGATCAGCGAGAAGTTGGCTTTGATACGAGGAATTTTGCGAATGGACTAAGAAGCGCTCTTCGTCAAGATCCGGATGTAATTTTAGTCGGAGAAATGAGAGATTTAGAGACAATTCATACCGCAATCACGGCGGCTGAGACTGGACATCTTGTGTTAGGGACGTTGCATACATCCAGTGCAACATCAACGATTGATCGGATTGTTGATGTTTTTCCACCTTCACAGCAAGCACAAATTAGAATTCAGCTTGCATCTGTATTAGTAAGCATCATCTCACAAAGACTGTTTCCAACAGCTGATAAGAAGGGGCAAAAGGCGGCGATGGAAATTTTGATTAATAACTCAGCTATCGCAAATCTAATAAGAAGCGAAAAAGTCCATCAAATTCCTAATGTGCTGCAAACATCAAAAGGAAGTGGCATGCAATTGCTTTCATCTAGCGTAAAAGACTTAGTTCAAGCCGAACAAATTGCAAGAGAAGTGGCTTTACCATATTTAATGGAGCAGGATTTGTAAAATGGCGAGGTTTAAATATTCTGGACGCGATCGTTTAGGGAAAAAGACTGGTGTTCTCAATGCGGATTCCAAACGTGAGGCAATGATTCAGCTGAAAGCACAAGGAATTCGTGTGATTGATATTGAAGAAGTACCACAAACACTATTAACAAAAGATATTACAATTGGTAAACCTGTTAAGCTTCAGCATATCGTCATATTTTTACGTCAGTTTTCTACCTTAATCCAAGCAGGTGTAACGATTGTTGATGCGACGAAAATATTGGCTGAACAAACAGAAAGTAAATATTTAAGTAAAGCATTAGCCGATATTGAAACAGAATTAAGAGAAGGAAAGCCCTTTTCAGATGCTTGTGCAAAGCATACGAAAATTTTTGAGCCGTTATTTGTCAATATGATAAGAGCGGGTGAAGCATCCGGTAGTTTAGATGAAACACTGGAAAGATTAGCTGTCCACTATGAAAAACAGCATCATACACGGCAAAAGGTCGTATCTGCACTCGCCTATCCAATCGTTGTTGCAATTATTGCGATTGGGGTTGTTATCTTTTTACTAGTGGCAGTTGTTCCTACTTTTGTTTCCATGTTTGAAGATTTTGGCGGTAAATTGCCGGCTATTACTCAATTAGTTTTAAATGCCAGTAATTTTATGCAGAAATATTGGTATTTAGTTATATTAATACTTATTTTACTAGTGATGGGTATGATGGCATTAAGAAAAAATAAAGCAACGAAATACTATTTTGATTATTTCTTATTAAGAATCCCATTCTTTGGTTCAATTATGAAAAAGGCAATTATTGCGCAAATGACAAGAACATTAAGTTCTATGTTTACGAGCTCTGTACCGATTTTGCAAGCATTACTAATGGTTGAAAAAATTGTTGAAAATGAAGTGTATGTGAGAGTCATTCGACAATCTTATGATTCTTTAGAAAAAGGACAGTCACTGTCAGAACCGATGAAAAAACATTGGGCCTTTCCGCCGCTCGTCTCGCAAATGATTGCTATCGGGGAGGAAACAGGATCACTAGATTCCATGCTCGGAAAGGTTGCCGACTTTTATGAAAAGGAAGTAGAAGCAGCAACCGATCGCTTAAAATCACTGATTGAACCATTAATGATCGTTGTCCTCGCAGGATTAGTAGGAACGATTGTCACAGCCATTATTGTGCCGATGTTTGACATCTATAATAATGTTCAAACGTACGAATAAAATTTTTGTAAAACTACCAATTTTTATGTCGATATTTACTAGACCATCGGATATAATGATTTCAATAAGACTTTATTACTAGTTTAATAGAAAAATGGAGGGAAAAACGTGTTAAAAAAAATCGGTCAAAAGTTAAAAGAGCAAAAGGGGTTAACACTAATTGAATTACTAGCAGTTGTTGTTATCTTGGGGATTATCGCGGCTATTGCGATACCTAGTATTGGTGGGTTAATTGACAACTCGAAGAAAGATGCACATGTTGCGAATGCACAACAGATGATTAATTCTGCGAAGACTTGGGTTACGGGAAATGCCGAGGAGTTTACTGATTCAGATGGAAAAGCTATAACTCAAACTCTGTATTTGAAAGATATGATTAAAGATAATTTAATTGATCCTATGAAAGATCCGGATAAAGGTAATTATGATACAGAGAAATCATTTGTTTTAATAGAAAAAAGCGGTAGTGGTTATAAATATACAGTAACATTAATTAATGGTACTAGAGGTATTAAAGCCAAAACTTCCGATGAACTTAAAAGAAAAAATGTTGAAGATATAAAATAGTAGGGATAATAAGTGAATTTAATTATTTTCCTTTACGCCCTCCTCCTCGGCTCCTTCTTCAACGTCGTAGGACTGAGGGTACCGGTAAATCAATCAATCGTAAAACCACGGTCAGCATGTTCACATTGTCATCGGACATTATCGGCAATGGAATTGATACCTGTTTTTTCATATTTAATCCAAGGGGGGAAATGTCGTCACTGTAAAGGGCGGCTTTCTCCGCTTTATCCATTAGGCGAGCTGATAACAGCTATACTTTTTGTATTTGCCTATATACAGATTGGCTGGAATTTCGAAGTCATTATTGCTTGGACATTAATATCACTAATTATTATTATTTTCATCTCAGATATTGCCTATATGATAATTCCTGACAAAATACTTTTAGTATTTACAGGTATTTTTTTTATCGAAAGATTACTTTCCCCGCTTGATCCATGGTGGGATTCACTGCTCGGCGGAGCAATTGGTTTTCTGCTTCTTCTAGCAATCGCTTTTGTAAGCAAAGGCGGAATGGGTGGCGGAGATATTAAACTATTTGGTGTCCTCGGTTTCGTGTTAGGGTTAAAATTCGTCCTTCTTTCATTTTTTCTAGCAACATTATTTGGTGCTGTAGTTGGGATTATCGGTCTGAAGTTTGGAATCTTTAAAAAAGGGAAACCCATCCCGTTTGGTCCTTTTATTGGTCTTGGGGCACTTGTCACCTATTTCTATGGTCAAATAATCATAGATTGGTATCTTTCACTATTAACATAGTAGTTTTTAAAGGAGTTTTAGTAATGGGGCTGCGATTTATGCAACGTGATCAAAAAACAATAAATTTTATTTTTACCGATCATGCGATCCGATATTTAGAGGTAAAGCAGCGTTCACCACTTATTGTCCAACAGTATGGGGAGCGTCTCCTTGATAGTGGAATTATTAAAGATGGCCGCATCATCGATAAACAGCATTTAACCCTCATTTTACAAAATATTGTTGATGAACTGGGTGTGAAAAAGAGACCGGTACGCTTTATCGTACCTGATTCTACAATCGCAATCCGTAAGCTCACTATTCCTTCGGATATTCGTGATGATGAAGTAAAGGGATATATCTTTTTAGAAATTGGCACGACGATTCATCTTCCATTTGAAGAACCAAATTTCGATGTTGTGATTTTACCCGGAAAAAATAAGAAAAAGGAAGTACTTCTCGTAGCTACAGAGGAAGAAGTCATTCAATCTTATTTAAGTTTGTTAGAAGATGTATCATTAAAGCCGGAGGTTGCGGATGTTTCACCACTATCACTTTACCGCCTCTATTATAAAAATAATTTTATCCATGAGAATGATCATGTCATGCTGCTTCATTTTGATGAATCATTATTGACGATATCGATTTTTCATCAGCATATTCCTCTTTTTATGAGACCGATCGCCATTAATGAGGATGAAGATGTTTCCCTATCATCTTTAACACAGAATTCAGTGGAAAATAATGAAATCTATCAACTAGATGAAATCGTAAAAGATATTGGTCAGATCATGTCCTTCTATCAATTTACGATCCAAAAAGGGGAGCATCAGGTTAATCGAATATTATTAAGTGGGGATCATTCCCAACGTAATATGATTAGAGAGTATTTAACGGATCGTTTGGAAATAAGCATTGATCAATTGCCTTCAGAAGTTTTTCAACCATCATCGGATGTGACAATACCAAGGTCTTATAGTATTGCTCTTGGCTTAGGGTTAAAAGAGGTGCACTAATGTTAGTCGAAATTAATCTTATTCAAAAAAAAGAAACAAAATCACGAGCGCCTTTTTATATAATTATAGGGATTATTTTCGTTGCCGTAATTTTAAGTGTTCTCTTTATCATGCAAATTAATAATAAACATGGACAGATCAAACTACTTGAATCGCAAATTAAGAAAACAGAGGAATTTCGGATAGATGCGGAGCAAAAGCTGACTAGCTTTGAAAGTAATGATGCATACAAGCAATTAAAAACGTCTGTAGATTGGGCAGAAACTGTACCTGTTGATACAGTTACATTATTAAAGCAACTTGTATCATATTTACCGGAAAGAGGCTTTTTTCAAACTTTTTCATATAATGAGGATGGCTCAGTTAATATGACAATCCAATTTGATACGAGTAATGACGCAGCCTACTATTTGAGTAGATTAACTAGTGCTAAATGGGTTGAAAATGCTGAAATAACCGAAATTACAACAAACGATATTGAAAAAACGGATAATAAAGATACCCAAGTCCAAGAAGAAATAGCTGAACAAGAAAATAACGTGTTACCAAGATACATCGTTTCATACACGATAACGATTGATAAGCAATCCATTAACAAGCTGACAGAGGAAGAAACAGAAGATCAATCTAAAGGGGGGAACGGTCCGTGACCCTTCATTTTAATAAAAAACAAGCGGCAACGATTTTGTCTGTTTTCATAATAACTGCTTTAATCTTGCTTTTTCTTTACTTTAAATATTATCAACCTGCTGTTCAGCAGTTGGAAATGAAAAAAACGGAGCTACATTCAGATGAAAAAGGATTAGCGATGCTTCAACAGAAAGTAAATCAAATGGGTGAAAAAACATTTGAAAGCACGATTTCTTTGCAAAAAAAAGTACCTGTTAAACCATTAACCGATCAACTCCTTTTGCAATTAGATAAAGCGGAGACTGTGTCAGGTTCAACAATTAAGTCTATAAATTTTCTTACAGGTGAGGCAGCAAAAGGACAAGCAGAGACAACTTTAGAGGATTCAAATGAAACTAAATCAAATCAAAATTCGAAGAAAACGGTAGCCTTACCAACAGGTGTAAAAAGCACAACTGTAACAATCGCTGTCGAATCCCCGAGTTATTTTGAACTGGAAGAGTTTATCAAGCAGTTGCAGTCATTGCCAAGAATTATCGGGATTGAAAAAATTGATGTTAATGGTCCTACCGAAATGACAACGGATGATCAAGAAAAACAAACGATTGCGGTGACTATTACGGCGTCTGCATTTTATATGCCGGAGCTGCAAAGTTTGGCTGATCAGCTGCCAAAATTGGAAGTGCCATCAGCTAGTGACAAACTAAATCCATTTGTTCAATTCCCTGATACACAGCAAAATAATGATCAAACTCCATAACCTTTCAGAAAGGCACGTATTCATTATGAAGGTACTTAAAGGAAAGACTTTGTTGATTAGTGCTGAAAGCGAGCGCCAAGTGCGGAAATCAATACGTAGAGCCAACGAAAAAGGTTTTACATTAATTGAACTGTTAGCTGTTGTTGTCATATTAGGAATCATTGCACTGATTGCAGTGATTTCGATAGGTGGTTTAATCGAAAGAGCAAAAAAAGATGCATTTGTCCACACAGCGTACACACTAAAGGAAGCTGCAGAATATTATGCGAAAGATCAACACGTCCAAGAACAATCACTTTCAAAGATAACTTATCAATTACTATATAAAGAAAATATGATTGAAAAGATAAAAGATCCCTTTTCAAAAGCTTACCTTGATCCCGATACGAATGATTCATACATAATCGTTGAAGGACTATCAGCGAAATCCGTTTGCTTAATAGGTTCTACGAAAAATATCTGTTCAAATGGGGAAGGAAATTCTGAAGAATATCCAGTTCCATTTGATGATCTTTCTATTAACAATGTACAAGAAAATAAGTAGAAATTTGACGAAATCCTTTACAGGCAAGACGACAAAAGTCTTGTTCTTTTTTTTTGTCCTTATGTTAGCATATAACAAATATCGCGAACGGAAAGGGGACAAAAATGGACAAGCATCCGCAAAACCAGAAAATTAAAATTAAAATAAACGGAAAAGAACGTCCAATCAATGAGGATATGACGATACATGATTGGAAATCGGCAAAAGAAGAAACAGCCGTAGGAGCGGAGACAAAAGATGAACAGTTCGACTGGATACTACCCGACATTGATGAAAATCAAATTCAAGAATTCAAGAAAATCAATTATACAAAGAAAAGTACGGCATCATTTCCAAATAAACTGAGAAAAAATCCAAATAAACAAGTGACAAAATTATTTCTCTCGATTATAACAGCCGTTAGCATTGGGGTACTAATTGGTTTATTTATGTTAAAAGTAGTTATTTATCAGAGTAATATTACTCAAAAAGCACATTCAACAAGCACGCAAAACGAAAATCCCACACAAAAAAATAATTCAGGTAAAACTGCTTACATTCAAATTCCGGCACTTACAGCAGCAGTTATTCAAGGAGGGATATACAAAAATCCTGAACCAATCGTCCAATCGATTAAACAAAAGGGATTGCCCGCCGTTGTTTTGCCAATTTCCAATCAACAATATATTTATATCGGTGTAGCGGGCGATCTCCAGTCGGCAAAAAATTTAGCTAAACAGTATGAAAAAAAAGGAGTAGCTGTGTTCGCTAAGGAATTAACAATTGAGGGAAAAAGCATTCCTATTCAATCAAACGATGAGAAAAAGTTCATTTCTGCATCGATTCCCCTCTTTCAATTACTTAGCAAGGAAATTGCTAATTCATATCTTACTGGGGATACTGACAAAGATGCGTTTGGAGCGCTGAAAACAAAGCTAACCGAAATTACAAATTTGAAAGATATAAAAAATAAACAGTTGGAACTAATGAAAAATATCCAAATTCAAAGTTTTCAAACCTTAACAGCTTTTCAAAGCAACCAAGATAAGCAGGAATTAATAAAAGCGCAAACTTCCTTACTATCCTATCTTCAAGAAATAAACAAGCTAGAATAAAAGTAATGGCTGATACAATCGTGTCAGCCTATTCGAGATTATTTCGCCAATTTTCGCTTAATTTCGTTGTGTACGTACATTTTTTTTGCTACGATTAATATGTATCTCCTATTTCTTCTGAAAGGTTAAGGTGGATTATGCCAGATTTAATTTTAGCTTCAGGTTCTCCTCGCAGAAAAGAACTTCTTGCCAAACTACAAATCCCTTTTACGAGTGTAGCAAGTAATGAAAACGAAGATTTTCAACCAAACGCATTACCCCATGAAGTAGTTGTTGAATTAGCTTTAAGAAAAGCGAAATCAGTTTCAAAAGATTATCCGGATGCAGTCATTATTGGTGCAGATACGATTGTTGTTCTTGAACAAGATATACTCGGAAAACCAGTGAATCGCGAGCACGCAAAACAAATGCTTGAACGTTTATCCGGAAGGACTCATGCCGTTTTAACTGGTGTAGCCATTGTTTTTGAAGAAAGAATTCATTGTTTTTACGAAAAAACAGATGTGACATTTTGGAAGCTGACACCTCATGAAATTGAACATTATTTAACTAGCGGGGAATCTTTTGACAAAGCTGGGGCATATGGCATCCAAGGGCTAGGGTCGTTATTCGTTCAATCTATTCAAGGTGACTACTTTTCAGTCGTTGGTCTGCCTATTTCCCGGTTAAACAGAGAACTGAATAAAATGATGCTATTTAAATAATGATTTGCTGCATGCCTACTAAATGCACATCTAGTAGGAGGTATGTTAGAAATGGAAAATTTAATGATACGTGATTATCCGGCCGATGAACGGCCACGAGAACGGCTCGTAAAAAATGGAGCAAAAAGTCTGTCCAATCAAGAACTGCTTGCAATTTTACTTAGAACGGGTACGAAAGAAGAATCCGTTATTCAAATGGCCAACAAACTTTTAAATAACTTTGAAGGTTTACGATTGCTAAAAGATGCATCATTAGAAGAAATTATGGCTGTTAAAGGAATTGGCTATGCAAAAGCCGTTCAAATTCTTGCAGCAGTTGAAATAGGCCGTAGAATTGGCAACTTAACCTATCAAGACCGGTATGTCATCCGCAGTCCTGAAGATGGCGCGAATTATGTAATGAATGATATGCGTTTTTTATCTCAGGAACATTTCGTATGTTTATACCTTAACACGAAAAATCAAGTCCTTCATCAACAAACCATCTTTATCGGCAGTCTTAACGCTTCCATTGTACATCCCAGGGAGGTGTTCAAAGAAGCATTCCGCCGTTCCGCAGCCTCTATTATTTGTCTCCATAACCATCCCTCAGGAGATCCTGCACCATCTAGGGAAGACATTGAAGTAACTAAAAGATTGGTTGAATGTGGAAAATTAATTGGGATTGATATTCTTGATCACATTATTATCGGAGATAAAAAATTTGTCAGTTTGAAGGAAAAAGGGTATTTATAACACTATGATTTTTGCTCGTCTTACGATATAATAATGTTTATGATTTTTGCAGTGACTAAAGGTTTGCTAAATTAAAAGCTTTGTTAAAGTACAGCGTTGATTTTGACGCCCTGTAGTTTAGAAATCAACAATTTCTGTATAACAAAGCCAAATTAAAAATATAATTTCACTTCAAAATACACATGCTAAAAAAATAAATATTGGCTATTGAATGCTAAAATAGGACATGCCTTCTGAAGCATTTCAGAATAGAAAGGGAGATACATGAATGTTTGGTAGTAGAGATCTTGGGATCGATCTGGGTACAGCAAATACACTCGTATTTATTAAAGGAAAAGGAATTGTAGTTCGTGAGCCTTCCGTTGTGGCGATACATACGGATACAAAGCAAATCGTAGCAGTTGGTAATGATGCGAAAAACATGATTGGTCGGACACCAGGGAATATTGTTGCGACCAGACCGATGAAAGATGGCGTTATTGCCGATTATGAAACAACAGCAACAATGATGAAATATTACATTAAACAAGCAACAAAAAATAAGGGCGGTAGTTTTTCGCGAAAACCATATGTAATGGTATGTGTACCATCCGGTATTACTTCTGTTGAAGAAAGAGCAGTCATTGATGCGACTAGACAAGCAGGAGCACGTGATGCTTTTCCTATCGAAGAACCATTTGCAGCTGCTATAGGTGCTAACCTGCCTGTATGGGAGCCAACTGGAAGCATGGTAGTTGATATCGGCGGTGGTACGACAGAAGTAGCTATTATTTCACTTGGAGGTATTGTGACTAGCCAGTCTATTCGGGTTGCCGGAGATGAGATTGACGAATCCATAATTAGTTATATACGTAAAACGTATAATTTATTAATTGGTGATCGAACAGCGGAAGCAATCAAAATGGAGATTGGATCTGCTGGAGAACCTGAAGGAATCGAACCAATGGAAATTCGCGGTCGTGACCTGTTAACCGGATTACCAAAAACAATTGAAATAACCGCTGAAGAAATATCGATGGCACTGCATGACACCGTTCATGCTATAGTGGACGCAGTTAAAGGAACATTAGAACAAACACCGCCTGAACTTGCAGCGGACATTATGGACCGTGGAATTGTTTTAACTGGTGGGGGAGCGTTGCTTCGTAACCTTGATAAGGTCATTAGCAAAGAAACCAATATGCCAGTTTTAATTGCTGAAAATCCTCTTGATTGCGTGGCGATTGGTACGGGAAATGCATTAGAGCATATCGATTTATTCAAAAATAAAGTTAAAGAAAAATAAGTAGGGCGGGGCAATTTGCCCCTATCCCTATTTTTTTGAAACTAAAAATGACCAAGTATCGTCATACTATAGGACGGAAAAAAATAATCAAAATACGTAATTGGATTTTGTTAATGGGGTGGACAACATGCCACAATTCTTTTTAAATAAACGGTTAATCATTTTGCTAATCAGTATCATCTTGCTCGTGGCATTAATTGGATATTCATTACGTGATCGTGAAAATGTTTCAAAGCCAGAACAATTTGTAAGGGATATCGTCGGATTTGGTCAATCCATTGTCGCATTTCCAGCACATGGCATTTCAAATTTTATTGATAGCGTCAAGGATATTCAAAATACATATACTGAAAACAAAAAGTTAAAAGCGCGATTAGATGAGCTTCCAAAGATTACTGGTGAAATAGCTGATTTAAAAAGTGAAAACGAAGAATTGAAAAAAATATTGAAAAAACAAGACGATTTAAGAAACTATTCATCCATTCAAGCGACAATTGTTTCTCGAAATTCGGATCAATGGTATGAGAATATTACGATTAGTAAAGGTTCATCAAGTGGAGTTAAAAAAAATATGGCAATCATGACATCTAAAGGCCTATTAGGGAAAGTGATAAGCACGTCTCCTTCTTATTCAACCGTTGAATTATTAAGCTCCTCAAATCCGAAAAATCGAATTTCTGCTGAAGTGCTTAGCAAGAAGAAGGAATACGGATTAATTCAAGGATATGATGAGGAACATAAAGTATTATTATTAAAAACGATTGATTACGATGTTAGTGTTAAAAAAGGTGATATCGTAAATACCTCTGGATTAGGCGGAGTATTCCCAAAAGGCTTGCCGATTGGAACAGTTGAAAAATTAGTACCCGATGAAAACGGGCTAACACAAACGGCATGGGTGAAGCCTTATGCGGACTTTTATGATATCGAAAATGTGCAAATTATTGAACGGACCACTGTAAATCCAGATGAGGAGGGAGAATAATGAAGCGCATTGTTCTTCCTCTTATTTTAAGTCTGAGCTTTATTTTTGAAAGTATCTTTGTACAGTATTTTCCTCATCAAGCATTTGGCGGACGGTATACAATCGTCCCGCATTTTCTTTTAGTAGTTTTATTATTAATGGGTATTTATTATATTCGAAATCGCACAATACTTTATGCCTTTATTTTCGGATTATTATTTGATATAAATTATACGGGTATCTTAGGTGTCTATATGTTTTTATTTCCGTTTATGATTTATTTGACATCGAAGATGATGAAAATCCTCCAAGCAAATATTTTTGTTGCAGGACTTATAGTACTTGTTGATATTATCATTGTTGAATTTCTTGTTTATGAGTTGAATATTTTAATTAATCATGTCACGATGTCCATGGTGGATTTTTTATACGTTAGACTTATCCCAACTTTAGTCCTTAATCTAATCTTTTTTATCATTTTTTCCTATCCGATGAAAAAATGGCTGGAGAAAAGGAAAAAAGAAGTGTTGGATGAATAAAAAATTTATCGTTTCTCACTTTGAAAAGAGGAAAATCGTTGACTATTGTCGAATATTATAGCCACTGAGGTGAGCAATTTGCGATGAAAAAAAGACAAAATGTCATGATAAAGGGTACAAAGGATGGGTTAGTTCTCAGCTTAAATGATCAGTGCTCTTATCCTGAATTATTAGACGAACTAGAGGAAAAACTTTTAATTCATCATGTAGAAAGTGAAGATAGCCCGCTGATTACCGTTAGAATTCAAGTGGGAAATCGTTTTATATCGCTAGAACAAGAGGAAGAATTAAAGGAATTAGTGAGAAATAAGAGAAATTTAGTCGTTGAGGAAGTTCAAAGTAATGTAATTACAAAAAAAAGAGCGCAACAAATTCAAGAAGAAGAACAAATTTACTCGGTTGCATCGATTATACGCTCCGGACAAGTTCTTGAAGTTCCGGGTGATCTCTTATTAGTTGGTGATGTAAATCCCGGCGGTACCGTCATTGCCGGAGGAAATATTTATATCATGGGAGCATTAAAGGGAATTGCACATGCCGGATATGGGGGCAAAGAAGAGTCTATCGTTGCTGCATCATTAATGCTACCAGCACAAATTAGAATTGCCGATTGTATTACTAGGGCTCCTGATCAATACGGTAAACAAGAGCAGCATGAAATGGAATGTGCTTACATAGATGATACCAATCAAATTGTTATTGATCGTATACAAGCATTAAAACATCTTAGACCAAATATTACTAGTTTTAAAGGGGGATACTAATCATGGGTGAGGCAATCGTTATAACTTCCGGTAAAGGTGGAGTCGGAAAAACGACCACATCTGCCAATTTAGGCACTGCACTGGCCCTCCAAGGAAAGAAAGTGTGTCTTGTTGACACTGATATCGGACTTCGAAACTTGGATGTCGTGTTAGGCTTAGAAAATCGAATTATTTACGATTTGGTAGATGTTGTGAATGGCCGTTGTAAAACCCATCAAGCATTAGTAAAGGATAAAAGATTTGAAGATAAGCTATTTCTTCTCCCTGCCGCTCAAACAAGTGATAAATCAGCGGTAAATCCTGAGCAAATGAAAAAACTAATTGGTGAGTTAAAACAAGAATATGATTATATTATAATTGATTGTCCAGCCGGCATTGAACAAGGTTACAAAAATGCTGTTGCGGGGGCAGATAAAGCAATTGTAGTTACGACACCAGAAGTATCTGCCGTGCGTGATGCCGATCGAATTATTGGTTTACTAGAAAAAGAGGAACAAGTCGAGCCACCAAAATTAGTCATAAATCGGATTCGAAATCATATGATGTCAAGTGGTGATATGCTCGATATTGATGAAATTACTAGTCATCTTTCGATTGATTTAATTGGAATCGTTTTAGATGATGAGGAAGTTATTAAATGTTCCAACCAAGGGGAGCCAATCGCATTAAATCCTAATAGTAAAGCATCAATAGCTTATCGAAATATTGCTCGAAGAATTCTTGGTGAATCTATTCCGCTGCAACAATTGGAAGAACATAAACCAGGAGTTTTTGCGAAAATTAAAAAGCTTTTCGGTGTAAAAGCTTAATATTATTTAGACCTTCCAGTATTATTGGAGGGTCTTTTTTTGAAGATAAGAATATCTTTTCAATGCTGTCCAGCATTCTGACCCCGCGTTTTTCTCATTAGAAGAAAAATAGATAGCTTGTCATATCCCATAAATACTCATCATAGAATGGTACAAACTGTTTAAGGGAGAATGGTGATCGGATGGGAAATCGTGCGGATGAAATACGGCGGCAAATGGCTAAAAAAAGGAAAACAAAATCATATCCACGAAAAAAAGAGAGTCATCTAAGTTCTTCTATTCCCCACAGGGATGAGTTTGATGATTATCCGATTTTTGAGGCAGATCCTCCTAGTAAAATACATCCTTTGTGGAATAAAGAACTATTCTTATTTAAAATATTAGCTTCAGCGGTTTTAGTACTTTTTGTGGCAATTGTGTTTAAAAGTTCGATTCCAAAGCTTGATCAAGTAAAAAGCTTTGTGAATAATACGATGACATCAGAGTTTCAATTTGCAGCCGTTTCCAACTGGTATGAAAAACAATTTGGAAAGCCTTTAGCATTATTTCCTACTAAAAATAATGCTAAAGACAATACTTCAACCGTTAAGGAAGATTACGTTATGCCTGCATCTGGTAAGGTTCTTACGAATTTTTCCGCGGATGGACGTGGTGTAATGATTGAAACGAAATCTGATGAATCAGTTGATGCGATGGATGGAGGAAAAATAATCTTTGCCGGCAAAAAGGCGGATCTTGGTAAGACAGTCATCATACAACATCCTGATATGACTGAATCATGGTATGGAAAATTAGAAACGATTCAAGTGAGGGAATATGAAGAAGTGAAAACAGGCAAAAAGGTCGGTACTGTTTCGAATACGGAAGATGGTCTATCTGGTGAATTCTACTTTGCAATTAAGCAAGGGAAAAAGTTTATAGACCCGATACAGGTGATAAAATTTGAATAATTTCTTAGGGCTGTTACGAAAAATTCATATTCATCCACTATTTTGGATCATTGTAGGAATTGCTGTCTTAACTGCCCGTTTTCAGGAATTATTAGTATTGTTTAGTATTCTTTTAATCCATGAAATGGGACATAGTATCATGGCCCATTTTTTTTCTTGGAGAATCAAGAAAATTTCCATATTGCCTTTCGGTGGTGTAGCCGAAATGGATGAACACGGGAATAGACCGCTGAAAGAAGAATTGCTTGTCGTGCTCGCGGGACCGTTTCAACATGTTTGGCTAACACTATTGATGTTTATGTTATTAAAAGTAGAGGTTATATCGGTAAGCTTCTTTCAGACATTCATGGATTATAATCTAATGATATTATTATTCAATTTATTGCCGATTTGGCCATTAGACGGTGGGAAACTATTGCATCTTTTAATTTCGGTCAATAAGCCATTTTTGCGGGCAATGCGAATAACTATTCTGAGCTCCTTGTGTTGTTTACTATTTTTCCATTTAATTAGTATGATATTTACACCTTTAAATTTAAATATTTGGATTGTCGTCATTTATTTATATATTTCCTTATGGGCTGAATGGAAACAAATGAATTTTGTTTTTATGAGATTTCTATTAGAACGCTATTATGGAAAGAAAATGGATTTTAAGCGATTACGCCCTCTTAATGTAAATGGCGATGAGTTCCTCTATGAAGTGTTGGAAAAATTCCAACGCGGCAGAAAGCATCCCCTTTTAATTATGAAAGATGGGAAAGAAATCGGCAATCTTGATGAAAATGAAGTATTGCATGCTTACTTTGCAGAAAAACAAATTGATGCCAAAGTGAAGGACCTTATGTACAGCTATTAAAAGGGTGTTTCTTGACGAATCATTTAAACCTATTTAAAGTTATAACTAGCCTGCCAATGAGCGGGCTTTATTTGCTTATTAAGGGTAGGTGCAAGATGATGAATGAAATAATTATTAATTATAAAACATCAGAAAAAAGATTTGCTACGATAGAAAACGGCAAAGTCACAAAAATATTTATAGAACAGCCACAAGATGAGACGAAAGTCGGAAATATATATATTGGAAAAGTTACTGATGTGAAAAATGGAATGAATGCTTGTTTTGTTGATATCGGAACGGAAAAGCACGGTTATATCCATCGTGATCAACTTCCATCCTTTGTACAAAATGAGGACCCAAATAAACAATATCATCCGATTTCGAAATTTGTTCAAAAAGGCGAAAAGCTTATCGTTCAAGTAAAAAAAGATGAGACAACGATAAAAGGCCCTTTGCTAACGGCCATTATTGAACTTTTCGGTGAGAAAATGATATATATACCTGAAGGCGGTTATATTGCTGTTTCTAAAAAAGGTGATGAACGAAGTCGAAGTAACTGGCGAGACTTGGCACAGAAACATCAAATGTATCATGAAGGATTTATTATACGAACCGGTGCACTACATTCAAGTGAAGAAGAGTGGCTTTCAGAACTAAACATACTTAGGCAAAAATATGAGCACATCATCAAAGAATCTCATACTCAAAAACCACCTTCATTACTAGAAAAATCTTCAATGTTTGAAAGAGAACTAGTAAAAGAGTTAGCCCATTTAACTAATGGGAGGATCATTTCAGATGACCAGCAGCTATTGCAACGTTTAAAACAAAATCACCATTCATCGGAATGGAAACTTTCCCTTCATTTGGCTGATGAAAACATTTTTTCGACCTATAAAATTGATTCGGAAATAGAGAAATCTTTAAGGAGAGTAATATGGCTTGAAAATGGTTCGTATTTAGTTATTGATGAAACGGAAGCCCTTGTTAGTATTGATG
This sequence comes from Heyndrickxia vini, assembly GCF_016772275.1. Taxonomy (NCBI): domain Bacteria; kingdom Bacillati; phylum Bacillota; class Bacilli; order Caryophanales; family Bacillaceae; genus Heyndrickxia; species Heyndrickxia vini. The sequence goes on from NZ_CP065425.1 coordinate 1,511,082, forward strand.
TGAATACAGGAAAATTTTCCGGTACAAAAGACTTTCAAGATACTGTCCTACAAACGAATATTTTAGCTGCTAAGGAAATGGTCAGGCAATTAATTATTAGGGACTACGGTGGAATAATATTAGTTGATTTTATAGATATGAGAAATGAAAACCATCGTCAACTCGTTCAAAAAACGATTCAAGAGGAAGTAAAGAAGGACCCTAAATATACAAGACTAGTTGGGTTTACATCACTCGGGATCTTCCAAATGACTCGCAAAAAAACAAAGAAATCACTTTCTGAAACACTTTTAATACAGTGTCCGGTTTGTGCAGGAAAAGGGAAGGTTGAAAGCCCTGAAACAATGGCTTTTCGATTAGAAAGAGAGCTTTGGGAGAAGCCATTTAAAGAACATGAAGCAGTCTTAATAGAGTTGACGGATGATGTGAAAACCATTTTTTGTGGGGAAAAAAATGAGCATTTGATGAGGCTTGAACAAACCTTAAATGTTAAGATCTTTTTATTAACATTATCTTTTTCACGTCCAAACTATTACATAAGACAATTTGGAACGGTTAAAGAATTATCAGCTAAGTTTTGAAACTCGTTATTGACATAAGCGTCTCATTTTGATAAGATTTTTATGTTATGTTTGTAGCACCCGTGCTACAACCGCACAATACAGGTTTTAAGTGTTTGCCAATTGGCAAAACGCCTGCTTTTGGCGAGTCTGAGTTTATTAAGGAGGTGCAAGTATGTACGCGATTATTGAAACTGGTGGAAAACAAATCAAAGTTGAAGAAGGCCAAGCTATCACAATCGAAAAATTGAATGTTGCTGAAGGTGAAACTGTTACTTTCGACAAAGTTCTTTTCGTAGGTGGCGACTCTGTAAAAGTTGGAAGTCCTCTTGTTGCTGGAGCAACTGTAACTGCGAAAGTTCAAAAACAAGGACGTTCTAAGAAATTGGTTGTTTTCAAATATAAGCCAAAGAAAAACTATCACAAAAAACAAGGTCACCGTCAACCATTTACACAAGTTGTAATTGAAAAAATCAATGCATAAGGGTGACTGTGCATGATACATGTTCAAATCCGGCAAACATCTGATCAGAAAATTTCATCCTTTACGATGAAAGGTCATGCAGATTTTGCTACGAAAGGCCAAGATATCGTTTGTGCAGGTGCTTCTGCCGTATCATTCGGTGCGATTAATGCGATTATGGAATTGACTAAGATCGAGCCTTTGATTAAACAATCAAATGGTGGCTTTCTTGAATGCACGATTCCTGAGCAGTTATCTGCGGATGAGGATGAGAAGGTACAATTGCTGTTACAAGGTATGGTCGTTTCATTACAAACGATTGAACGAGATTATGGTAAATATATTAAAATAACCTTCGGGTAGGAGGTGGAACAAATGTTAAGATTAGATCTTCAATTTTTCGCATCTAAAAAGGGAGTAGGTTCTACAAAGAACGGTCGTGACTCTATCGCAAAGCGTTTAGGCGCTAAGCGTGCAGATGGTCAATTGGTAACTGGTGGATCCATTCTTTACCGTCAACGCGGTACAAAAATCTATCCAGGTGAGAACGTTGGCCGTGGCGGTGATGATACTCTTTACGCAAAAGTTGATGGTATCGTACGTTTCGAACGTATGGGCCGTGACAAGAAAAAAGTGAGCGTATATCCTGTTGCACAAGAAGCTTAATATGACGATTAAAAAACTCTAATCGATCCTATCGGTTAGAGTTTTTTTTAATTCAGGAAATGCAATAAATAGTTACTTTTGATATACTATCAAAAGAAAGATATGAATGTAATAGGAGAGTCAATTAAATGGAAAAGTGGACGATTGTTGAAGTGCTTCGACATGCACGCCATGACTGGATGAACCAGCTTCAGCTTATAAAAGGAAATATCGCATTGAATAAACTAGACAATGTCAATCGAATAATGGACGAAATGATAGTAGAAGCACAACAGGAATCAAGACTATCGAATTTAAAACTCCCTCATTTTGCTGAAATCCTTCTTACATTTAACTGGGAACCCCATCCATTTCAAATCGATTATGAAATAGTAAGTGAAAATGGAGCGTTAACTGTTGATGACCAAACGTTATCAAATTGGATTCAATCATTTTTCCTCACTTTAGAAAAAGTAGTAGTACCTTTTCAAGAAAATAATTTATTCATTTCATTTGAACAATATCAGGACCAAACACGTTTTGATTTTGAATTTAATGGAACAATAAAAGAAAATGGTCAGGAATTATTAAGAAAATGGTTGGTCGATCAAGAAAAAATGATTAAGAATGTAAACATAAATGAAATAAATCTAACCTATTTTTCTTTTGAAATATTTATGTAGCACACATTGATAAATTTGTATTATTAACTATAAGGGTGGTACTTCTATGTTTGTAGATCAGGTGAAAATATTCGTTAAGGGTGGCGATGGCGGAAACGGCATGGTCGCTTTCCGAAGAGAAAAATATGTTCCTAAAGGTGGTCCCGCTGGTGGTGATGGCGGAAGGGGAGCGAACGTAATATTTGTCGTTGAAGAAGGACTAAGAACATTAATGGATTTTCGCTATCAACGACATTTTAAAGCGAATCGCGGGGAACATGGCATGTCCAAAGGGCAGCATGGCCGAGGAGCGGAAGATATGGTAGTGAAAGTTCCGCCAGGTACAGTCGTTATTGATGATGACACAAAAGAAATTATCGCTGATTTAACCGTGCATGGTGAGCGTGCTGTTGTAGCCAAAGGTGGTCGTGGCGGTCGTGGAAATATTCGCTTTGCAACACCAGCAAACCCAGCACCGGAAATATCAGAAAATGGTGAACCAGGACAAGAACGATATATCGTTCTTGAATTAAAGGTTTTAGCTGATGTCGGTTTAGTCGGATTTCCAAGTGTTGGGAAATCAACCCTTTTATCAATCGTTTCAGCGGCGAAACCTAAAATAGCTGAATATCATTTTACGACGATTGTTCCTAATTTAGGAGTAGTCGAGACAGAAGATGGTCGCAGCTTTGTAATGGCTGATTTGCCAGGATTAATAGAAGGTGCCCATGAAGGGGTCGGACTTGGTCATCAATTTCTCCGTCATATCGAGAGAACAAGAGTAATCGTCCATGTGATAGATATGTCCGGACTTGAAGGAAGAGACCCATATCAAGATTATGTTACGATTAATCAAGAATTAAAAGAATACAATCTACGATTGATGGAAAGACCCCAAATTATCGTAGCAAATAAGATGGATATGCCAGAGGCAGAAGAAAATCTTGCTAAATTTAAAGAGCAACTGAAAGAAGACTATCCAATTTATCCAATTTCCGCGATTACTAGACAAGGCTTAAGAGATTTATTATTTGCGATTGCAGATTTACTTCAAACAACACCGGAATTTCCATTACATGAACTTGAAAAAGAAAAAGAAGAAGAAAAACGGGTTGTATATAAGTATGAAAAACAGGAACAAGAATTTGATATTACACGGGAGCCGGATGGAAGCTTTGTTGTTACGGGAGATAAATTAGAAAAGTTATTCAAAATGACTAATTTTTCACGAGAAGAATCTGTTCGAAGATTTGCTCGACAATTACGTTCAATGGGTATCGATGATGCACTTAGACAACGTGGTGCGTCAAATGGAGATATTGTGAAGATCATGGATTATGAATTCGAATTTGTTGATTAATTTTTCAATAAATAAATAGCAATTGGATATTAGATAGTCTATTAGCTAGTTCCAATTGCTATATTTTTCGATAGATCGTTTTGTATTTTGTATTGGGGGAAAGGACATTGGGGAGAAAAGAAATAGACTATAAATTTATTTTAGTCCGGGAAGATGTACTGCCTGAAGCGATGAAAAAAACATTAGAAGTAAAAGAGCTTCTAGAGCGTGGGAAAGCTGAATCAGTAGCAGACGCAGCGCAAAGCGTTGATCTTAGTCGCAGCGCCTTTTATAAATACCGGGACACAGTGTTTCCTTTTCATTCAATAGTGAAAGAAAGAATGATTACTTTGTTTTTCCATTTAGAAGATCGATCAGGGACACTTTTTGAATTACTTGGCGTTATCGCTAATCATTCGTGTAATGTATTAACTATCCATCAAACGATTCCAATTCAAGGACGTGCTAATGTGACAATTACATTAGAGGTAACAGATATAACGATAGATCTTGATGAATTATTATCAAAACTACGTCGCTTGGATTTTATCGATAAAGTGGAAATTTTAGGTTCCGGCGCATGATCAGGTAGAGCGAGAGGGGGGAATTTAGATGAAAGCAGGATATTTAGGTCCAAAAGCCACTTTTACAGATATAGCCGTCCAAAATGCGTTTCCTGACGCTGAAAGAATAGGCTATACAACGATTCCGGATTGTTTCAAGGCTGTTATTAATAATGAAGTCGATATGGCTGTAGTCCCTTTTGAAAATGCGTTAGAAGGGTCGGTGCACTTAACGACGGATTATTTATTTCATGAAACAAATCCTCCAATAAGAGCGGAAATTATCGTTCCTATTCAACAACATTTAATGGTTCATCCGATGCAATATAATAAGTGGAATGAGGTTGAACGTATTTTATCCCATCCACATGCTCTTGCTCAATGTCATAAATTCTTACATAATCAATTTCGTGGTGTAACCTTGGAACAACTGACTTCAACAGCTGCCGCCGCTAAATATGTCAGTGAGCATCCAGAATCGAATATAGCCGCTATTGCAAATGAATTAGCGGCTGAAAAATATAATCTAAAAATTGTGAAAGAAAATATACATGATTATGATTTTAATCATACTCGTTTTATCGTTTTAGCGCATAGTCATACAGAAATACTACCTTCGCTTACATCTACATATGAAAAAACAACAATTATGGTAACTCTGCCTTCAGATAGGGCAGGTGCTTTACACCAAGTACTATCTGCCTTCGCATGGCGGAGAATAAATTTAAGTAAAATTGAATCGAGACCATTAAAAACGGGTTTAGGTCATTATTTCTTTATGATAGATATTAATCAATCAATCGAAGATCAGTTAGTAAAAAATGCAATCGAGGAAATTGAATCACTCGGCTGTCATGTGAAAATATTAGGAAGTTATTTTTCCTATCATACACAAAAATAAATCCAACAGCCTGTTGGATTTATTTTTTATTCATTTAAATTCATTAAAAACCCTGCATTATTTAATGCCTTTTCGACATCTACAAGCTGTTGTTTACTTTTTGCAACAATGGTATGGATATGAACGCCATGAGTTAAATTTGATAAGTAGATGGCTTTCGTTGCTTGAATTTTTTCAACAAACTGTTTTACTTCTCTTCGGTTAGATACCATAATTGATGCAGTTAGGTCACCATATACAGGATGCTCAATTTTTACATCTTTTACTGTAACACCATGATCAACAATGAGGTTTAGCTCACTTTCTGCCTGTTCCGGAGTGTGATGGCATGCAATTGTTTTTTCATATTGATCCGCAACTTTTGGTTGTCGAAGATATAAATAGCCTTGACTTGTCGCTATTATTGGCTCATTTTTAGCTTTTAATAGGGTTATATCATTCACTATTACTTGACGACTAACATTTGCTAGTTTTGCTAATTCTCCTCCAATAATAGGTTCACTACTTTCTTTAAGCAACTGTAAAAGAAATTCGCGCCTGTTTTCACCGAGTAATTTTTTCTCTTCTGACACTCAGATAGACTCCCTTCAGCTTTACTCCTATTTGGATTCTAACATAAAGCTTGCATTGTACCAACTAATTGGTATATGCCAAATTTTCCTCAGCAATTTTATTTAATAGATCGGCGAGCGCTTTTACATTACACTCATCTGTCTTATTTCCCATTGATATTCGAACAAACTCTTGCGATTTAGAAGGTTGAATTCCCATAGCTTTCATTGTGTTTGATTGCTCCTGCTGACCAACATGACAAGCATTGCCCGTAGATATGGCGAAACCGTTACGGTTGCATTCAAGCATGACATATTGTCCTTCGATTCCGTTTATCCCTAATCCGATTATGTGGGGGAGTTGACATTCGATAGCTGTAGACTGATAGAGAGTAATGTGGTCGTTATTGATCAATTCGAGAAATAACAATCGAAGTGATTGATACTTTTTTATTTTTTCCTGTTTTAGTGCCTTTTTAGTGGATGCTACAAATCCTGCAATTCCTGGTAAATTAACTGTTCCCCCGCGAAACCCATTCTCATGGTGAAATCCGGAGAAAACTGGTTTTACATGGTTAGAAGGGTTGATATAGATGGCACCAACGCCTTTTGGACCGTAGATTTTATGACTAGAAATGGTTAAACAATCGACATAAGGGAGTACTTCCTTCATGTCCAATTTTCCAAATGATTGTACACAATCACAATGAAAAATAATCTTTTGACCTTGAATCATATGAAATACTTCTTTTATTGGTTGAATCGTTCCAATTTCCGAGTTAACATGCTGCAAACTAATCAATATAGTATCTTCCCGGATATTTTCTTGTAATGTGAACAAATCAATCATCCCATCGGCGGTAAATGGGATTTTGCTGATTTCAAAGCCAATTTCCTCCAAAAATGTCATTGCGGAGTGTACAGAAGGATGTTCGGCAATCGAAGTAATAATATGTTTTCCGAGGTGGGAATGACTTTTTGCTAAAGAAATAATACTAAGCAGATTACTTTCCGTTCCGCCGGAAGTAAAATAAATCGATTCTGCTGAAACATCCAAAATGTCTGCAAGCTCTTTGCGGCACACTTGTAAAATATGATCCGCCTCTGATCCGATATCATGTAAACTGCTTGTATTTCCAAATACATGGGAAGAGATTTGTTGATATACCTCTAATGCTTCTTCATCAATCGGTGTCGTAGCGGAATAATCGAAATATATCATTCTATATCCTCCTTGATAGACAAATAAAAAATTTTCTTGCCTTTATCATAAATCTATGTAAATATATGTGTCAAGACACCTGTTGATACAGGAGGAGTACTTTCATGAAAAATTCAGATGTAATTATTATTGGTAGTGGAATTGCAGCAATGCAACTTGCACACAACCTTTCTTCGTCGTTATTTGTGAGATTAATCACAAAGTCAACCCTGAGCAATAGTAATTCATATTTTGCACAAGGAGGCATTGCTGCAGCAGTTTCAAGTGATGATAACTATCGTTTACATTATCAAGATACGATTGAAGCGGGGGAAGATTTCCATACTAATGAGAAAGTATTGGATTTGGTGAAAGAAGCGCCAAATCTAATCAATCGATTAATAAATTCAGGCGTACAATTCGATAGCGATGAACACGGCACAATCCTATTAGGAAAAGAAGGTGCACATTGTCGCAATCGAATTTTACATTGTGGCGGGGATGCAACGGGAAAATATCTTATGGATCATTTTCTTAAAAAAGTTCCGAAAAATATTAATATGATTGAAAATGAATTCGTTTACGAATTAATCATCCATCCGAATGTGAACAAGTGTATAGGGGTTAAAACGAGAAATAGTAAAGGCGAGGCAAATATATATTTCGCATCACATATTATTCTAGCTGTTGGTGGAGTAGGTGGACTATACGCTTACACATCAAATGCCTCTTCGGTTGCTGGTGATGGTGTAGCCTTAGCGTATATGGCAGGTGCAAAGCTTACTGATTTGGAATTTATTCAATTTCATCCGACGCTTCTTACGATAAACGGAAAAGCCTGTGGGTTAGTTTCTGAGGCTGTTCGTGGGATGGGAGCCGTTTTGATAAACGATGCAAATGAACCCATTATGGCAGGTAAGCACCCTTTAAATGATCTGGCACCGAGACATATTGTTGCCCAAGAAATATATTTTGAAAGGTCAAAAGGAAATGAAGTTTACCTAGATATTCATATGATTAAACATTTCAAAGAAAAATTCCCAACGATTACTGCGATGTGTGAAAACTATCAAATTGATCTTTCAAAAGGGAAAATTCCAGTAGCACCGGGCTGCCATTTTTTTATGGGGGGCATCGTTATAGATGAAGTTGGGAGAACATCGATTAACGGATTATATGCAATCGGTGAAACAGCTTGGAGTGGTGTTCATGGTGCCAATCGATTAGCCAGTAATTCACTATTGGAAGGACTATATTATGGAGAAAAACTAGCAAGCTACTTAAATGAACAGACGAATAATAATGTCGATCATTCATTGCATATCCAGATAAATAATCAAACAAAAAAACGTAAGGTACATCTCCCCAATAAATTAGAACTGCAAAATAAATTGATGGACTGTGCTGGTATTATTCGTTCAAAGATGAAGCTTGAAGAGTTGAAAATCTGGCTGGGAAACTACGAAATTATTAAACATAAAAATCTACATTTAGATCAGTTTGAAACTGAAGATATTCAAATGATTTTTATGTTGATTACGGCAAAGTTAATTACTGAAGCAGCACTATTAAGAACGGAAAGTCGCGGCGGTCATATTAGAGAAGATTTTCCATTAAAAGATCCAGAATGGGCAAGAAAACACATATTTCATACAAAACATAGCACGGAAGTGAGGAGTAACGCACATGAATACAGTCAAATTAAGATCCATGCTTAAAGATTTTTACAATGAAGATATAGGGGATCGCGATATAACAAGTGAAAGTTTATTTTCTTCAGTAGAAATAGGTGAATTAACCTTTATTACTAAACAATCGGGTGTATTTTGCGGCGAGGATATTATAAGAGAAGGATACAGAACAATAGATTCAACAGTAGAGGTTAACATTATCAAAAATGATGGAAGTTTTGTTGACGCTGGAGATATTATAGCCATTGCACGAGGTTCTGTTCAAAACATCTTAAAAGGGGAAAGAGTAATTCTAAATCTCATACAAAGGATGAGCGGAATTGCAACATTAACTGCAAATGCAATGAAGTGTATAAAGGGGACAGGGACAAGGGTTTGTGATACAAGAAAAACAATGCCCGGTATTAGAATGCTTGATAAATATGCTGTTGTTACAGGTGGTGGTGTTAATCACCGCAATGGATTATATGACGCTGTGATGATTAAAGATAATCATATTTCGTTTGCAGGATCAATTGAAAATGCAATAAGAAAAGTTAGAGAAAAAATTGGTCACACAGTAAAAATTGAAGTAGAGATCGAATCGAAGGAACAATTAATCGAAGCTGTAGAACATAAGGCAGATATTATTATGTTCGACAACTGCACCCCAGACCAAATAAAAAACTGGCTTTCACTTGTTCCCGATTGGATTGCGACAGAAGCATCGGGAAATATTACATTAGATAATTTGCTTAGTTATGCAAATACAGGCGTTCAATATATATCATTAGGTTGTTTAACACATTCAGTATCAGCATTTGATATTAGTGCAAGGGTGAAAATAAATAATGAGATTTGATTGGGGGAATTGGAATGTCGTTTTTAGATGTCTTAAATAAAAATCAATTTATCCTTCCGGAGCGTTATAAAAATACGGCTAAAAACGTGATGGAGCAAAAAGTAGCGGAAATCAAAAAATTATTGGGAAAAGAATTATTTATTCCCGGACATCACTACCAGAAGGATGAAGTTATCCAGTTTGCCGATACGACAGGGGATTCTTTGCAACTTGCACAAGTATCGGCCAGAAATAAAGATGCTAAATATATTGTTTTCTGTGGTGTACATTTTATGGCCGAAACAGCAGATATTCTAACAAGTGCTGCTCAGCAGGTGCTATTGCCGGATATGCGTGCTGGATGCTCCATGGCTGATATGGCAACGATTCATCAAACAGAAAGAGCATGGGCAGAACTTCAGAGCCTATTTGGTGGAACGATTTTGCCATTAACGTATGTCAATTCAACAGCGGCTATTAAAGCTTTTGTAGGGAAACATGGCGGTGCAACTGTCACATCTTCAAATGCGCATGCAATGGTGAATTGGGCGTTTGAAAAAAAGGAACGCATTCTATTTTTACCTGATCAACATCTAGGACGAAATACGGCTTTTGATATAGGCATTCCATTATCACAAATGGCGGTTTGGGATCCAATTCAAAATGAGCTGATCTATGAAGGGGATATAGAAGGAGTTAAGGTAATTTTGTGGAAGGGACACTGTTCAGTCCATGAAAAATTCACGGTTGATAATATCGCACATATACGAAAAATGCACCCGAAAATGAAAATCATTGTTCATCCGGAATGTAGTAGAGAAGTCGTTTCATTATCCGATGACAACGGCTCTACAAAATATATTATTGATACGCTAATAAAAGCAGAACCAGGAAGTGAATGGGCAATAGGAACAGAAATGAACCTAGTAAATCGACTTATTAAAGAACATCCGACTAAAAAAATTGTTTCTTTAAATCCACATATGTGTCCATGCCTAACAATGAATAGAATTGATCTCGAACACTTACTATGGAATTTAGAATGTATCATTGAGGGGTCACCAATTAATAGAATAAAGGTGGACGAGGAAACAACAAAATATGCTGTTTTAGCATTAAACCGTATGTTAAACCGCGTATAATTTATATATCTATAACCTTTATTATTGAAATATCATTGCTTTCTTCCTGTGGGAGAAGGCATATTTTTATGGTAAGAAACATAAATTTTTTTTGAAGAACATTAGCACTTTGCCCATTTTGACATAGACTATATGGACTTATGCCTGAGGAGGGGAACTTTAGTGAAGATCCATATTGTTCAAAAAGGCGATACCCTTTGGAATATTGCTAAAAAATATGGCGTTGATTTTGAAGAACTAAAGAAAATGAATGCCCAATTGTCTAATCCGGAAATGATTATGCCTGGTATGAAAATAAAAGTACCTACAACCGGAGGAACAATTAAGAAAGAAGTGGTAATGCCTAAGAAGGAAATGCCAAAGGCTGTACATCCATATAAAGAACAGCCTGTGCCAACAATGCCCGTGCACAAAGAAATCATTAAGGAGGTTCCGAAAAAGGAAACCATCTATACTCCTATTATGCCGCAGCCAGTCATCCCGGAGATTGATATAAACAACTATTATTCGATGCACATGTCGCAAATGCAGGCGCAAATGCAAGCGCCGCCTCCAGTAAAAGAAGAAAAAGTAGAAAGTATCGAATCCCCTGTTGAAATGCCCATGATGCCAGTTCAAGAGGAGTGTTTTGAAGTGTATCCAACCGTACCTTGTATGCCAATAGCTGATTGTGGATGTGGGCCAACACCTTATCCTTATGGGTATCAAGCACCAATGGGACAATTTCCAATGCAACAAGGATTTCCAATGGGATATAACACACCAGTTATGCCGGAGGTCCAAGGATCAGCAATGTCCTATGCACCTGAAAATTATTATTATGGCCAAGGAGCATACCCAACACAAGTTCCTGAATATGGAGGCTGGATGCATGAAGAGGAGGAATCATCTTCGATGCCGATGATGGCGAATCATTCTGTACCACAGCAAGGCGTATTTATTCAATCTCAAGACGCTCAGTTTCAAGGAATGCATTCCATGCCAAATATCCAACAAGGTGCGTACCTACCTGCACCAGATGGCCAATACTCTGGAATGCCATATAACCCGTATGGCCAATTTGGAAATATGCCGCAGCAAGGTGTTAACATGAATTTTCCAGAAAGACCCGATCAACACTATGGAAATCACCATGAATACCATCATCACGATTACCAACAAGGACATGGCTACGGCCATGATCAAGGACATGGCTACGGTCATGATCAAGGACATGGCTACGGTCATGACCAAGGACATGGATATGGTCATCATTACGGACATAATCCGTATGGACAATATGGTCATTATGGATATCATCCGTATAGTCATTTTTACGGTGTCCCACAAGGTTGGTATCCGGGATTCGGAAACCCTTATATGGGGTATGGTCAAGGTTATCCGGGTTACCCAGGTTACCCGGGCGGTTATTTCGGAGGTTATCCAAGACAGGAAGAAGATTGTGATGACTGCTAATAGAAGAAGTTCCGGAGACGAATTCGAACATCGTCTCCTTCTTTATTTAACCTCGTTAACGGGAGAAAAGTTTTTATATGTAAAAAAAATCAAAAATGGTGTTTGGTTTTGCAAAACAGTTAAAAACACCTGGGTGTTAAAAGAGTTTCCAACTAGGGAAAAGGTCGAAAACCAACTATCCTTAATAAATCTTCTATTTACAAATGGCTTTCATCTGACCTATCGATTTCATCCAATCCATGCTAAAAAAGTTTGCTTTTTTGAGAATAAAATATACGGGTTAATTGAATTTATAAAAAAAGGGTCATCATTTTCGTATCAAACAAAAAATAACAGAATTCAAGCAATTGAATTATTATCGAAATTCCATAAGACAACGCAATTATTTGTTAATGAATTTTCGACTAAATTATCGTTGTTTGATCAAATTGAAAAATGGGAAGCAAGATTAAAGGAGTTTAATTCTAATATTCCTCAGTTAAAAAAGTTTATGCCCCCATATTACATTGAGGTCTATGTTGAATGGGCAAAATGGTCTTTACATAAGCTAAAACAAAATAAAAGTTATTTTGACCAACAAGAAAAATGTGTTATTCATGGTGATGTTGCCCATCACAATTTTATTTATAATTTTGATCAACAACTTTTTTTGATTGATTTTGATTTAATTCACGTGGGTAGTCCGGTTATTGATTATTTACAATTCACCAATCGAATCTTACCTTTTATTGAATGGTCAAGTCATGAATTACAGCAGATGGGGATAATTAAGAACTTGCTAAATCGTAAAGCTTTTGTAATTGCCCTTATTTATCCAACAGATGTCCTAAGAGAATGGAATCGATTTATCAAAACAATAAACACGAAAGAGGATAAGATTCAATCATTAACTTATTTAAAGGAAATTACTATTAATCAATTTGAACAAAGGAAATCTTTTGTAAATGAAATGATAAACAGAATATAAGGGACTTTTAGGTGAAATAACCAGTAATAATCGGAATAGAATGAACTCCACCTCACAAAATATGAATGAGCAAAAAAATGCTCTAGGAGTAATGTTAGGGGGAGTACTGTTTTGAGAAAAATACTTTTAGCAGCACCTATCTCACTCTTGATGGTATCGGGTTTGGCGGCATGTGGAAGTAATCAAAATGCCGATAATGATCGATCAACAAACAATTTCCAACAAGTCGGATATCATACAAACGATGTAAACATGGTTGACCACGATGGACCTGTTCGGGAACTAATGGATTACTCGCTTGGAAATGTAGATTATGTGAAAAAAAACAATAATCTTTTGCCATCAGGGTATGTTGATGATTATGATCATCCGATTAAATCACCATTTACAGAATATAATACAAATAATCGGGGAGTGAATAAAAACAGAATTCTCCGAGACATTAATTATCACGGTCATTTAAATCATCATGATGCGAAAGGAAAATCTTCCTACTACACTGCTTATGAGGGTGCGCTTGCTCAAAAGTTATCCGATGTGGCAATAAAAGTACCAAATGTTTCAGATGCACGTGCGCTAATTGATGGAAATACAGTGATAGTAACAACCGTTCTTAAAAATGACAAAGACAGTACTAAAACAAAAGCAAATGTTGAGCGTGCTATACGTCCATTTTTAAATGGAAGACAATATTTAATTACTACAGACGCTGGAACCTATTATCAAGCAAGGGATATAGATAATGATTTAAAAGACGGCGGTCCACGTGACACGATCAAAATGGATTTGAAAAATATGATCAAATTACAAAAAAATCAACAATAATTTTTGATTGATGGAGAATGGAAAATCTGTTCTCCATTTTTTCTTTTCACAAGAATTTGTTAAAGTCCCAATGTTTAATACCAGCCTAGCGAAAACAACAATCTAGTTTTTAATATGGATATTTTTGTGAAATAACGGTCACACTAAGTATACGTACTAAAAAACGTATATAGAGGTGACACAGCTATGAGATTTTTTGTTCGAATCGTCTTCATCGGCATATTCGTATTAGGAGCTTTCTATATTACTTTTTTACAAGATGATAACGAACAAGCAGAAGAATCGAAGACAACTCGTGAACCTGAATCAATTGAAGTATCATCTACACCAAATAAGAAAACAATTATTCTCGAAAGGGTTTATGTAGATGGCGAAGTAAGTGAAGAAATCCTTTATGAAAATGTTCATAGCATTCAGTCGGTGAAAAATAAATATCAAGATTGGCAAATCGTACAAATGGATGAAGAACAAATTGTACTGCAAAAGAAAATCAATGATATTTCTCCTCTTCTTAAGGCGAATGGATATTTTGGTATCAGTGATGATGGAACGATATCCATTTTTAACGGAAAACCGAATAATGCAGATATCATCCAATCGTTTTTCCAAATTGATATAAAAAAGTTGGAAGGAAAGAAACATGAAGAACTGAAAAAAGGTATACCAATCAAGTCGAAAGAAGACTTTGATAAAGTATTAGAAACCCTTAAACCCTATTCCATACAAAAACAGCAAACATTAACCGGTTCATGAGACCGGTTTTTTGTATGAGGATTTACCCAACTTTTCATAGAGTATGGTACAATGGAAGTTATGAATGTTGTTTTATATATAGGGAGAGAACTGATTTGTACGAGTATATTAAAGGGACTATCGAAATGGTGACTCCGGAATATGTTGTCGTTGACAACAATGGCATTGGTTACCAAATATTCACACCGAATCCATTTGTTTTTACAGTTAATCAAAATACTTCGGAGAAAATATTCATCTACCAACATGTCCGCGAAGATGCAATTTCGCTCTTTGGATTTCACACACTTTCGGAAAAAACCTTATTTAAAAAATTACTTAATGTTTCGGGAATCGGACCAAAAGGTGCATTAGCAATTCTTGCATTTGGTGAACCTAGTCAAGTGATTGAAGCAATTGAAAATGAAAATGAAAACTTTTTAACTAAATTTCCCGGCGTCGGAAAAAAGACTGCGAGACAAATGATACTTGATTTAAAAGGGAAGCTACAAGATATTGTTCCCGATTACTTTCCGAATCTATTTAATACTGATAAAGTGGAACTAATTGCCCATACTTCCGCGCAATTTGATGAAGCAATTTTGGCATTAAAGGCTTTAGGTTATTCTGATAAAGAAATAAAGAAAATATCAGCAGATCTACAAAAAGAAAAATTAACTACCGATCAATATATTAAAGCCGCACTTAAAAAGTTAGTAAAATAAAAATTTTTCGCACATGTAACTAGATCTTCGACAAAGGAGGGAGTTAAATGGAGGAGAAGGAGAGGATGGTTTCAGGGGAAGCAACTGAACTCGAGGAAACGTTTGAATTAAGTTTACGTCCGCAAACCTTACAGCAGTATATTGGTCAAGATAAGGTGAAGAATAATTTAGAAATTTTTATTGAAGCTGCAAAACAAAGACATGAAACGTTGGATCATGTATTATTATACGGACCACCTGGACTAGGAAAAACGACGTTAGCAACCGTTATCGCGAATGAAATGGGAGTAAATATTCGAACGACTTCCGGTCCGGCTATTGAGCGACCGGGAGATCTGGCTGCTATTCTCACTGCATTGGAGCCTGGTGATGTATTATTTATCGATGAAATTCATCGTTTACCACGCTCAATTGAAGAAATTCTTTACCCTGCAATGGAGGATTTTTGTTTGGATATTGTAATTGGAAAAGGACCGAGTGCCAGATCCGTTCGTTTGGACTTACCACCTTTTACTCTAGTCGGTGCTACAACGAGGGCAGGTGCCATTTCAGCTCCTTTAAGGGATCGTTTTGGGGTATTATGCCGACTAGAATATTATACTGAACAGCAACTTACAGATATTGTAGTTAGAACGGCGGAAATATTAAATACTAAAATTGAAACGATTGGAGCCAGTGAGGTTGCGAGACGCTCGCGGGGAACTCCAAGGATTGCCAATCGGTTGCTGCGACGTGTCCGAGATTTTGCTCAGGTGCGGGGAAATGGTGTAATTACAATGTCTTTAGCCGATCATGCGCTAGAACTGTTGCAGGTCGATCGTTTAGGACTTGATCATATTGACCATAAATTATTAAAAGGGATAATTGAAAAATTCCGTGGTGGGCCAGTTGGACTTGAAACGATTGCCGCGAGTATCGGTGAAGAACCGGAAACGATTGAAGATGTTTATGAACCATATTTACTTCAAATTGGATTTTTACAACGAACTCCGAGAGGTAGAATTGTTACTAATCTTGTATATCATCATTTTCAAATGGAAGTTCCGACAATATGAAAGATTAAACATTTTTCAATATTCAACAATCTAACAATAATAAATGAAGGTGACATCAGTGAAAGTTGATTTATTTGATTTTAATTTACCAGAATCTTTAATTGCTCAAACACCGTTAAAAAACCGTTCAGATAGTCGTTTAATGGTATTAAATAAGGAAACAGGTGATCTTGAACATACCGTTTTCAAAAATATTACCGACTATTTACAACCAGGTGATTGTTTAGTATTGAATGATACGAAAGTATTACCTGCAAGGCTGTTTGGTATAAAAGAGGATACGGGGGCAAAAATAGAAGTTTTATTATTAAAACAAATCGAAGATGATCGATGGGAAACACTTGTTAAACCGGCAAAACGCATTAAAATCGGTTCAGAAATCGTCTTTGGGGATGGAAAGCTTAAAGCAACCTGTATCGAAGAAAAGGAACATGGCGGAAGAATCCTTCAATTTCAATACGAAGGTATTTTTTATGAAGTACTGGACGCACTTGGTGAAATGCCATTACCACCCTATATTAAGGAACAATTAGATGATCGGGATCGCTACCAAACGGTCTATGCGAAAGAGAGCGGTTCAGCCGCGGCTCCAACTGCTGGGTTACATTTTACAGAAGCTTTGCTTGAAGAAATTAAAAATATGGGTGTCCATATCGCATTTATAACTTTACACGTTGGTCTTGGTACTTTTCGCCCTGTTAGTGTAGAAGATGTTGATAATCATTCCATGCATGCTGAATTTTATCAAGTAAACGAAGAAACAGCTGAGCTTATTAACAGCGTGAAACAGCGGGGAGGAAGAATTATTTCAGTTGGGACTACATCAACGAGAACTTTAGAAACGATTGCCAGTGCAAATGACGGGCAAATTGTATCTACAAGTGGCTGGACAGACATTTTTATTTTCCCAGGCTACGAATTTAAAGGGATTGATGGAATGATCACAAATTTCCATTTACCTAAATCAACGTTAATCATGCTTGTTAGTGCATTAGCAGGGCGAGAACATGTTCTTCATGCATATGAAGAAGCAGTGAATCAAAAATATCGTTTCTTCAGTTTTGGAGATGCGATGTTGATTATTTAGCCCCTTTTCTAGAAGATTGTTGGAAGCAATATTTACGCACAGAGTGGATTGCAGCGGAAAGGAACGGTTCATTCCCAAAACAACAAACTTTACATATGCTTTATAGATTGGAAGGAGAATTATCTTTGACGGCAATTAAATATGAATTAATTAAGACATGTAAACAAACCGGTGCTCGTCTTGGGAAAATCCATACTCCACATGGATCCTATGATACGCCTATGTTTATGCCTGTAGGGACATTAGCAACTGTAAAAACGATGTCCCCTGAGGAATTGAAGGAAATAGGTTCAGGCATTATTTTAAGTAATACGTACCATCTTTGGCTAAGGCCTGGTCATGAGATTGTTAAGGAAGCTGGTGGATTACATAAATTTATGAACTGGGATCAAGCAATTTTAACTGATTCCGGTGGATTTCAAGTATTTAGTTTAAGCCATTTTCGAAAAATTGAAGAGGAAGGTGTATTTTTCCGCAATCACTTAAATGGCGACAAGTTATTTCTTTCGCCAGAAAAATCAATGGAAATTCAAAATGCACTTGGTTCAGATATTATGATGGCTTTTGATGAATGCCCTCCATTTCCTGCTACACATGAGTATATGAAAAAATCAGTAGAAAGAACATCTCGCTGGGCGGAACGTTGTTTATCTGCGCATTCTCGTACAGAGGATCAAGGTTTATTCGGTATTGTTCAAGGTGGAGAATATGAGGATTTAAGAAAACTTAGTGCAAAGGATCTAACTTCACTTGATTTTCCTGGCTACGCTGTTGGGGGGTTATCCGTAGGGGAACCTAAGGATGTAATGAATCGAGTGTTAGAATTCACTACACCATTACTTCCAACAAATAAGCCAAGATACTTAATGGGCGTAGGATCACCTGATTCACTCATTGATGGAGCCATTCGAGGCATTGATATGTTTGATTGCGTTTTGCCGACACGAATTGGTCGCAATGGAACATGTATGACGAGCACAGGGAGATTGGTCGTGAAAAATGCGAAGTATGCAAGAGATTATAGACCGTTGGATGAAAATTGTAATTGTCATACGTGTCAAAATTACTCGCGTGCCTATATACGACATTTAATAAAATGTGACGAAACTTTCGGAATTAGGCTTACAACTTACCATAATCTCCATTTTCTGATACAATTAATGCAACAAGTCAGACAAGCTATTAAAGAAGACAGACTTGGTGATTTCAGGGAAGAATTTTTTGAGCAATATGGATTTAACTGTCCGGATGCGAAAAACTTCTAAAAGGAAGGAGGGGAAATAATGCAAAGTTTAGGTGGATTACTACCCATTTTGTTAATGTTTGTCTTATTTTACTTTTTGCTCATTAGACCAAATCAAAAGAGACAAAAGAATGTTCAAATGATGCAAAACAACTTATCAAAAGGGGATAAAATAGTTACAATCGGTGGTTTACATGGTATAGTTGATGCCATTGATGAAAGACAAATTGTTATCAAATGTGGCGATGGCAGCCGTCTAACATATGATCGTTCTGCTATCAGAGAGGTAGTGGAGTCAGCTGCATCTACTGTTACTACTCAAACTGCTGAGTAATTAAAGAAAAGGAGAAGCACCTATTGGTTTTGCTTCTCCTTTATCTTATTAAAAGTAATTTTATGCTTTTCTCGTATGATCACTCATAATATTAACTCCTAATACGCCACCCATCATAGCCGTTGCAATGTAACAAATATGATAGACCATTTGTTCTCCAGAAAAAATATTACCATATCCTAAAAACTGAAAAAGAAAAATAATTAATGTATAAGTAATACCGGTAAGACTTCCTGAAATCCATCCTTTTTGTTGTCCTTTTCCGCCGCAAACAAAACCCCCTACGAATAATGCAATAAATGAAATTATTGTTACTAGTAATTTAATGGAATTCTCTTGAACATCTGAAAATCGCAAAACGGTAGACAAGATTAGGCTAGATATCGTAATTAAAACAAAAATAGTCAATATTCCGTATAAAATACTAGTTCCTAACTTTTTTGTTTCGATTGTTCATCTCTCCCCTCATAAAATAGTTCTGTCCCTTAGTACAAGCATATTCACAACTTTTTAATTTAGAATATTTTATTTTAAGGATTTCTTTTTACAAAATGTAAGAAGGTATAAAACTTTTTGAGGTTAATATTCTTGAAAAAGTATCTGCTTTGTCTAGCTCCAGCGCCTATCGACTAGAAAACTTCAGGACTTTTCCCTACGATAAGTCAACATCGATTCGCCTTGCATCACCCGCGTTTCCTTTATCTCAGTCAAAGTCCTTCCAGTTTTTACGTCGATGAGCAAGGCGCTTCCGCTTTTCTTATGCTAACAAGCTTTTCCAAAATGTTAATAGGAAATATGGTCATACTAAGGGCGAGTGAATGTGTATAGGAGGATATTGGATATGGATTTTTATCACTATTTTACAATTGGCTGGAAAACCGTTGTTTTATATCTTGTCATATTGGTTATTTTTAGACTAATGGGCAAGCGGGAGATTGGAGAATTAAGTGTATTGGATCTTGTTATTTTCATTATGATCGGTGAACTAGCTGCTGTTGCGATTGAAAATCATAAAGAACCGATTGCACATACAATCGAACCAATGGTTATATTACTTGGAATTCAGGTGATGTTTGCACTTATTTCATTAAAGGTTCCTAAATTTCGTCAAATAATTGATGGCACTCCATCAATTATTATTCGAAAAGGAAAAATTGATGAAAAGGCAATGAAAAAACAGCGTTATAATTTTGATGATTTATTAATGCAATTAAGACAAAAGGATATTAACAATATTACTGATGTGGAGTATGCGATTTTAGAAACATCTGGTGAACTATCCGTTATTAAAAAGGATAATAAAAAGAAACAGCAGAAAACATATACATTACCATTTATTGTTGATGGTGAAATTTCACAAGAAAATTTGGCAAATCGAAATGTTTCAGAAATATGGTTACGGCGTGAGTTAAGAAAAAGGGGATATAAGGATCTTAATCAAATTTCATTTTGCAGTTTCCAAGACGGGGAGTTCTTTATTGATTTAAAAGATGAATAAGTGTTTTCATTAAGAAATTTCTGCAAACTTTGTTTAATGATCAGTATGGAGATGATTTCCGCTCCAGGGTGCTCGCTTTCCGCGGGGCGGGCGGTGAGCCTCCTCTACGCTTCGCGTTTGCGGTGTCTCACCTATCCCGCTGATCCCGCAGGAGTCTCGCACCCTTCCGCTCCAATCAGTTTTCTTAACGGAACTTTAAGTGGAAAAAATTGAGAAAAGATATTCAATAGATCGTTGTATTTAACAAATATGAAACGCAGAGTGGATTGGAGCGAAAGGAACCCGACTCCTGCGGGATGCAGAGGAAAGGTCGAGACCCCACAGGCGGTACGCCGAGGAGGCTCGACTTCCTCCCCGCGGAAAGCAGGTTCCTGTAGCGGAAAGTAACGGCCACCTCACTTACCTCACTCCAAAAACAGCTTTCATAAAGAAGGGGAAAAGTTGAAATTTTTCCCTTCTACAAAAACTTTCTAATAAACGGGATATATGTTAAGTCGGATCTTTTTATAAGTTTTGTAGCAAGCATTAGCACAAGGTAAATGAAAATTGTTAAAAGGATCCCGATAACTAATTTAATAAATATACTATCATGTAATAAATAGTGTTCCTTCCACCAATAAACAATTAATCCTGTTAATACTGTGCCGAAAATAAATTTTACATACTCACGTACATAAATAGTAAATTGTATTTTCTTAATTACAGTGGCGAAATGGAGTAAAGTAACTAATAAAGTACTGGTCATTATTCCTAATGCTGCTCCAGTAATTCCGAAGTCGGGCTTTGATGCAAGTACAAAAATTAGTCCAAGCTTGACAACAGCACCAAGTAAACTATTAATCATTGCTGCCCTTGCAAGGTCTAAAGCCTGTAATGTCGCTTGTAAAGGGCCTTGATAATATTGGAAAATAAAAAATGGAGCCATTAGTTTAACTAAGTTGGTACCATTTGTAGATCCATACATCATTTGCATTAATGGTTCGGCAAAGAGATATAAAATAACAACGGATATTCCCCCTGCAAGAAGTGCAAATCGAAGGGCTTGCTGAAGTCGATGTTCGACTAAATGAAAATTTCGTTGCGATGTTGCTTCACTTATTGCTGGAACAAGTGCGGTTGAAAGTGAATGGGTGACAAAGGATGGAAGCATAAGTAAAGGCATTGCAAAACCTGTCAAGACACCATATTCTTTTGTAGCAAGGGTGGCAGTTAATCCTGCGATAGCAAGAGCATGTGAGACGACAATAGGTTCAAAAAACCATGAAATATTCCCAATAAAACGACTTCCTGTTGTTGGCAATGCAACTCTCATTAGTTCATGAAACGTTTCTTTTCCTGCACTTACCGCTTGAAAAAATTTCTTACGCACTTTGAATTTCTTCCGTAGTTTGAACATCGTAAACATATAGGCAAGTGAAGCAAGTTCACCGATAATGGAAGCAATCATGGCTCCTGCAGCGGCATATTCAATGCCATATGGTAAAAATGCTGTTGTTAGGACCGCAATCAAAATAATTCGTACAGTTTGTTCAAGTACTTGCGATATAGCGTATGGCTTCATATTTTGCATCCCTTGAAAATATCCTCTTAAAACAGCAGAAACCGCTACGATTGGAATTATTGGTGAGATAGCCACTAATGGATAATAGATGCGTGGGTCTGTAAATAATGTTTTCGTTAAATACGGCGCAGATAATATAAGTCCTGGCGTAAAAATTAGTGATAATGAAATCGTAATCGATAAAGAAACTGCAAGAATTTTTTTTGTTTTTTGACGATCCCCGATGGCGGCTGCTTCAGCAATACATTTTGAAATAGCTACAGGAAGTCCCAGTTGTGTTATTGTAATAACTAGCATTAAGGTAGGAAAAGCCATCATATAAAGACCTACACCTTCTCCACCAATAAAGCGTGCGATCACCATGCGATTTATGAATCCTAAGACCCTCGTAAAAAGTCCGGCAATTAATAAGATCATTGTTCCTTTTAAAAACTTTGACATCCATGTTTACCTACCTTCTCAAATACAGGATTTTCATATACAATAAAATGTATATGCAACATAGTGGACAAAGCATGACAAGTTCATTTTTTTGAAGGGGCGAAAGGGGATGCAGGAAGTCGATCAATTGTACGATAAATATTTTATTCTGTTAGAACCAGCATTAAAAAGTAAATTAGATGAGTTGGATTTTATGGGCTACGAACATGTATCAATGGAAGAATTGTGGAAGTATTTAACAAAGAAAAAATGGAAAAAAAGAAAAAGTGAAATTCATATTCACGAGCTCGTTTCCGATATTCTTGCATTAAAAGCAGGGGATTTTATGAATTTCGCTGCAATTGAAGCCTATCGTTCACCAAATTGGTTTGCGGAATTGAATGAAGATGAATTGCAAGAATTATTGAAGCCAAATGATTAATACATTTTCGATTTTCATAAATTTGCGAAATATCCACAAATAAAAAGAAAAATTGACACATTTTTTTTTCTGATTCATAATGTTAATAACTGTTTTTTTATAAGTGTACAAGCTACATATAAGTTGTGGTGCTTTTCTAATTTGCTAGGGAGGATTTACATAATGGTAAAAAGAAGTCGTATCGTCGCCTTTTTCTTAATAGTTTTACTATTTGCGGGATTAATGGGCGGAACAACTAATAAGATTTTGAAAAATATTAATCTCGGTTTGGATTTACAAGGCGGATTTGAGGTTCTTTATAAAGTAGAGCCAGCCAAAAAAGGCCAAAAAATTACTAACGATGTGTTAAAGAACACTGTAGAGGCTTTGGACCGCCGTGTCAATGCCCTAGGGGTAAATGAGCCGATTATTCAAATTGAAGGGAAAGACCAGATTCGTGTTCAACTTGCTGGTGTCAAAGACCAAAAAGAAGCCCGCGACATATTAGCTACAACTGCTAATATATCTTTCCGAGATGTCAATGACAAGAAATTAATGGATGGAACTGATTTAGTAGAAGGGAAAGCGAAACAATCCTATACTGATACAGGGAAACCGAATGTTGTCTTACAAGTGAAAGATCGAAAAACATTTCACGATGTAACGAAGAAAATAGTAGATATGGCCCCAAATAACCAATTGATTATTTGGCTGGATTTCGAAGAAGGCAAAGATTCTTATAAAAAAGAAGTAACGAAGAAAGATCCTAAATTTCTTTCAAATCCAAATGTAAATGAAGTATTTAATACAGATACTGTCACGATCGAAGGGAACTTTACGGTAGAGGAAGCGCAAAACCTTGCATCATTATTAAAAGCAGGTGCCCTTCCTGTGAAACTAGTAGAAACGTATTCGACATCAGTCGGTGCGAAATTTGGTGAACACGCTTTAAATAAAACGGTTGATGCAGGCATTATCGGAGTAGCCATTGTATTCTTATTCATGTTACTTTATTATCGCTTCCCAGGTTTTATTGCCATTGTAACACTTGCAATTTATATTTATTTAACATTGCTTGTATTCCAATTAATTCACGGAGTATTAACTTTGCCGGGAATTGCCGCATTAATCCTCGGGGTCGGGATGGCTGTCGATGCGAATATTATTACCTATGAGCGGGTCAAAGAGGAATTGAAAGTTGGCCGATCGGTAAAGGCCGCCTTTGCAGCGGGTAATAAATCCTCATTTATGACGATTTTTGATGCGAATATTACAACGATTTTAGCTGCTGTTGTCTTATTCGTTTATGGGTCAAGCTCTGTAAAAGGATTCGCAACCCTTTTAATTATTAGTATTTTATTAAGCTTTGTCACAGCTGTTTACGGTTCAAGACTATTATTAGGCTTATGGGTAAATAGTAATATCTTTAAGAAAAAACCAAGCTGGTTTGGTGTAAATAAAAAAGATATTCATGATATAACGGAAAATATGGATGCACACAAGCTTTCAACACGTTTTGACCGCTTTGATTTTGTAAAACACCATAATAAATTTTTTGTGTTTTCAATTGTGTTGACGATTATAGGAATCATCGCATTATCGGTTTTCCGCCTGAATTTAAGTATTGATTATACTAAAGGAACCCGTGTAGAAGTGCTGTCAAAACAATCTTTAACAACATCACAATTACAATCTGATTTGAAAACATTAAAATTAACTCCAGAAGATATTGTTATGTCTGGGAATAAAAATGAGATCGGTGTTATGCGATTTAAAGATACTTTTAATAAAGCAGAAGTAGCGCATATCACTGATTATTTCACAAAAAAATATGGTCCAACAAATGTTAGTACAGTTTCTCCAACAGTTGGGAAGGAACTTGCAAAAAATGCGTTTATTTCACTTATTCTTGCTGCAATCGGAATCATCATTTATGTAGCTATCCGGTTTGAATGGCGGATGGGTGTTGCGGCTATCATTGCGTTATTACATGATGCATTTTTAATGGTAACTTTCTTTAGTATTACTAGACTGGAAGTTGATTTAACATTTATTGCGGCAATCTTGACCATTATTGGTTACTCGATTAATGATACAATCGTTACGTTTGACCGTATTCGGGATCATTCAAGGTTTAAAGGCCGCTTTAAAACAGCTGAAGATATTGCAGAAGTTGTAAATGTTGGTTTACGCCAAACAATGACACGTTCAATTAATACTGTATTAACCGTTGTAATTACGGCTGCCGCATTATTTATATTCGGTAGTGAATCAATTCAAAACTTTTCAATTGCCTTGCTTGTTGGTTTGATTATGGGTTGTTATTCTTCAATTTTCATTGCAGCTCAACTTTGGTACGTATTTAAAAAGCGTGAATTAAAGAAAAAAGGACCAATCAAAACAGTAAAAGAAAAACGCAAATGGTCTGATGAACCTCAAGTATAATCAATAAAAAAAGCTATCTGATGAATCAAAGTCAGATAGCTTTTTTGTTGTACAGTGTACTGTTAAATATA